>JBDRLS010000058.1:0-14958 GCA_043812875.1 Nanobdellota archaeon | reverse complement strand
CCTCCGACAATCTTCAAGGTATCATCCTTCTGCAGGTTCTCGAGGATCCTGGCCTGTTCATTCCACAGCACAATCCTTACTGTCCCGCTCTCATCCCCCAACATGAGCGATCCTACCTTGCCCTCTCGCCCGTTTGAGTTGAATTCCTTTATATCATAGACTGCCGTCACCCTGCCGACGGTCTCGACATTCCTCATGCCTGGCAGGATGTTCTTGATCTGTAATTTGCCCGTAAACCCTTCGAGAAGTTTGACCCCTAATTCATTGGCCACGATGTGGGCAGCGCCCTCCTTGCTGATCAGGCCCGAGAGTTGGCTCATCTTCTGCTTGATCTTCTCCTCGATATCCTCTTTGCTGAGATTGCTCTTCTCTGTTATTTTCTGGAGGATGTCTTCATAGGGGATTTTGATCATGATTATCAAGAAATGGCTAACTGCCTATGCTATATAAGGTTTTTGGAAAGAAAAAAGGGCTCAGCTCTTGCAGCAGACCTCAGGTTCGTCTAGAGCATTGTTATTGCATTTTCCTATGGTCGCGCCGCCGCAATCATTAAGTCTGACACACTCTCCTCCCAGGGTTGTCTCACAGAGGTTTGAAAGATCTGTTTCTTCAATGATCGGAGTCGTTCTATTTATAAAAACAACAGCTAACACCACGAGAACAAGCAAGGCAAGGGCAGCGATGATAATGACATTCATGGAAAGGCCTTGGCCGCGTTTCATACGATTCACCTCATATTTTTAAATGGAGTATGGTCAATTCCTGTTGTCAGTCATATATAAAGGTTTTCATAACCGCAGAGCAATTACCTGCATAAAGCGAGCTCCACATCCATGGTGGCCGAATACTCTGTACGGAGATGGTACGTGGCGAGACGTCTGCTTCCTGAACACTCTTTATCGCTCTTTATAAGTAGGCACCCTTCTTGTTCAGTGGGGGGATGAGGCCAACAAACTGTTTTCTCTGCAACAGACACATTGAATATATACGTCCTTGTATCAAGTGTTTTGGTAAGGATGGTGTCGATGGCGTCGCGGACATAGGGACATGACGTTGTTCCATCCCCGCACTCGAGTGTGTTGCTGTCAACACAATCGATCATGAGGTCCCTCAACGACTGTCCGTGGCAGTCCTCTGCTTGAGTGACCAACATCGCGCTGACAAGGTTGTTGGCAAGCTGGCCTTGGGTGAACGAGCCGCGAGTGTCATCCGGCTCATCGCTGCTGGTGAATTGATAAATAAAAAGAAAGCCGAGCGCAATAAGTACGACGATGAATGCCAATCCTAATGTCTCAATCTGGGCTTTTCTCATTTTGATTGTGTCTCAATGATTAATAATCCAAAGGCATATCTGTTTGCTGTTGCATTGTAAAGTGAAACCGGATACTCAGTATAAGCAAATTGCGAACAATCGGGGCAACCAAAGTCATAGATGATTTCCTCACCAATATCAGGCTCCTCAATATCCGCAGGGCCATCACCTGGGTCAGGATAAATCTGTTTTATGGTAACTTTTGTTGAGCCGAAGATGCGGTAATACTCTTGCGCATCTGTCAGCAATGCTAATGTTTGGGCTTTCTTGATATCAATACAGTTCGACACCGGCACATTATCCCGTGTGCACTGCAGCTCTGGGAGGAAAGCTATCTTCTGCGCAGACTGCACAATCTGCAGGTCCTTGATCTCTTCAAACTTCTGCTGGAGTGAGCTCTGCTTCATGTTGGCGTAAAAGATTAGGCCTGCTGCGAGCATGACGAAGAATATGAAGAGTATGGCGATGTTCTCTCCCATCTTTATCTGCGCGCGTCTCATGTTCAATAGATTAATGGGCAAGAAGCTATCTTCAGGCCGTGGTTCTTCCCTTCTAATGTGTGTCTCGCGGAATGGATATCAATAACTCCTTGTTCGGTGAACTCACCCAAGTTGAGCAGCGTATTCAAGCCATTATTTCCAACATCATAGAATGATGGATCATAACATTCTCCCTCGTTATTACCATAATAACTGTCAAGTGCATCAGAACGATCACGGATTACCTCAGTTACCTGCTTCAGCCGCACAAACGCCCGCTCCATGACGCACTTGTAATGATCATATCTTTCCGCAAATACCGCTGCATACACCATGGCCTGCCCGACATACGGCTTTGGCTCTTCAACTTTAACAAACATTCTTTCTTGATTCTCATAAAATGTGACGGTTCCATGGGTATCATAAACCCCATAATCCGGATGAATTTCTGGTTCAATCTTTAAGGCAGTGATATCACTCTCGTCTGGAGAGGAAAGAAGGGGGGGAACTGCATCAGGTGTTTCTGTTCCGATATAAACAATCCTTACCTTGTAATTCCTTTTTTCTTGGATGCCATTCATTACATCATTCAAATTAGTGGTAATCTCCAACTTTTCTTTGGTAATGGCATCCGGTAAGAGATCGAAAAGCACATCTGCTTTCTGCGAATCCTTATCATCAACAATCACATACCGCACTTCAGGAGTCGTGATGTAGATGAAGTTCTCAACCTTGAACGGGATGTTCCAGTCCTGTATCCAAAGATATGTTTCCCCTTTTATGCTCTGGATGAGATCAGGAGAGAACGCCTCGCCGACGTCGATGGCATCGAAATCACCTAAGGTGATGCCATTGCAGGTGGCGATCAGCTCTTCTTTTGGGAGTTGTATTTTGAAAAAGGTTCCCGTGCTCTGCTTTGCATTGCTCAAGATGGAGCTGAGCTTCTGCCTCACCTCAAGAAGATGCTCCCCTTCAGCACTTGATTTGAGTCTTTGGCTGAATGAGAAGAAGAACACCAGCATGATGGCCCCCACAATAAGGATGAACACCCATGCAAACTGGATCTGGATGACTCCTCGTCTCATATTGCCCATTCCGAGACCATGACAGAGTCTCCTTTGCTTTCAAGCCTAATAATGATCTTGCCGCTGTCGACAGGAAAACATTCGATGAGCGTAGGGTCAGTAGGATCATCATCTACAAGATCAATAACCCCGATATCCCCCAGCGGCTGTATCGAATCACCAGCTAGGAACGCATTGGCAGGATCCCCAGCAATGACACTGTCTCTTATCAGGGGAGGGATATCAGTGGGGAGATCAGTTTCATCAACAGTCTCAGCATCCTTATCGACAAAGCACGCCTCGGTGTATCCAGAAGGCAGACTCAATGTTTTCTTCTCAATATCCCCTGGATGATAACTTATTTTGCTGATGCTCTGCTTGAGCTCTTTCTGCAGCTGGGCAAGAATCACATTGTCCTTGTTATCGCTGAACGTCTGGATCCACCGCCAGCTGAAGAGGAGGAGCAGGCTGATGATGACTAAGGCAAGGATATACACAAAGATTTGACTCTGCACCTGGGCTTTCATTTTTTCTTGCTGTCCTTCTTGGCGATCTTTTCAAGCTTCTCAAAGACATCATCTGATGGGGTTTTTTCTAATGCTTTCTTTTGCTCATGTTTCTCAGTAATTTTTTCAAGCTTCTCAAAGACATCTTTCTTCCGTCTCTTGCCGACATCCTGCACGTCGATCCATTTGTCCTTGACGACGCGGGGTGTCCCTGATTTCGCCTTCTTTGTCTTGGTCGTCGTCTTGGGGCTCTTTACGCCTTCACTCTTCCCTCCTTTGAGGGGAATCTTCTTCATGCCTTTGCCTTCCACCGCGCTGTCAAAAGCGGAGAACATCTTGTGCCTGTTCTCGACAAGGTCGCCGAGCTTCTTCTTGACCCTGTTCACCATTGTCTGTGATTGCACCCTCTGCCCTGGTCGGGGCATGGGACGTCCCATCCCTACAGGTCCTTGCATGCTTGGCCTGTACATCGGCCTCTTTGGCTTCTTGATGTAGTTCGTATAGACAAAATATCCTATGGCACTTAACACGACAAGGATCCCTAAGAAAAGCAGGATGATGCTCCATACCTTCGGCTTAGGTGGTGGTCCGTAATCATCTAACTGATGAGGGTCGGTGCCATTATAATATTCCTCGATATTTGTATACCCGTCCTCATCCGGATCTTCATCAGCGTCGTCCCTATATGGATCAGTGCCGTACTGCAGCTCCCACCAGTCGGGCATGCCATCCAAGTCTGTGTCTTCATCTCCTTGCACGCAATAGCCGGCAGCGCAGTTGTCACTTGCACAATCAGCGTGCACCAGGCAGTGCCTGCCCTCTTCGCATCCAGGACAGCTTCCTCCGCAGTCGGTATCGCTTTCATCTGGATTCAAATATCCATCACTACACGTTGGCTCATCACAAACATAATCATCTTCATGGCACCATCCACTTAAGCAGTCTTCATCAACCCGGCAAATGGAATCATCCTCACACTCAGGACAGCTTCCGCCGCAATCAACATCACTCTCATCGCCATTGGCCTCTCCGTCGCTGCAGCTCGGCTCCTCACATAAGCCATCTTCTGAGCAGAAATCGCTTTTACAATCCTCATCTTCCTCGCAATCATCTCCTAGACTGCAGCCATCACAGCTTCCGCCGCAATCCCTGTCCGTCTCCCCCTCATCCTTATCTGTCTGGTTATTATCGCAGAAATGCACCTCGCAGACATCATCGTCGTTGCAGAACTCGCTCAGGCAATCCGTGTCATCATCACATCTGTCATCAAGATCGCATCCTGGGCATGGCCCGCCGCAGTCGATGTCGCTCTCCCCCTGGTTTTCACGGTTATCACTGCAGCTTGGATTCTCTGGCGGTGTCAAGCTGGTGTCAATGATGATCCCGTCCGATCGCTTGGCGATGCTCAAGCCGACGTCATTTGTCGCATTGACCCAGAAATAATAGGTTTCCCCGTTTGACAGGTTTAGCGGATCACCCTTCTGGTCTTCCTCCACCCAGACCCATTCTTTATTATGATTATCGGCTGTCCAGTCGACGATGACATCACTTCCAGAATCAATGAGGCGGTATGCAGTGGACCTGATGCCTGTCTCATTGTCCTCGGCGTCCCACCAGACGCGGAGCTTATCCGTTCTCCAGCTCTTGCCAGGGTTGGCATGATCATCTGAAGTGTCATTTACCTGTAGTCCAGGGGCAGTGCGGTCGACGATGAAAGTCATGGTGTCATCCGCGCGTTCAAAATTCCGGGAACAGTTGATATGGAATGTGTATGATCCCTGAACCAACCCAGAGACATACTGCCTATGCTCCGTCCCCCAATCTGTTGTCCCGATCTGGTGTCCGGAATCATTCTTGAAAGCGCATATAGCGTCCTTATTTGTCCCTGCCACCAGCTCAACGGTGCTTTGGCTCGTAGCCCCGATCTCGACGAAGTCCGCCATGAGCGGCAAGGTCGTATCGACGACAATAACAAGGTCTCTGATAGCAGATGCGAGCAGCGCGCGGTTTTGGCAGGCAACGAAGAATGTATAGTTCCTTTCTGATGTGAACACCAGTTCGCGTACATGATCCTGCCCGAAGCCGCCTTGGAACTGGTTCAGCATGTTCTCATACTCTCGAGATGTCCCGTTGTTGAACCTGCACAGCGTGTCCTCATCTGTTTCGACGTGAAGGGTGCTCTTCAAGAGCCATAATCCAGAAACATTCGTGTACTGTGCAACAGGATTCGGCAATGCATAAAGTCTTTCAATGCTTGGCGCTGTCTCATCAACGCCAAAGTCAAAGCGCATCGCATCACTGACCTTTCCCGCAGTGCTGTTGCAGCTCACGAAGATCGTTGACCCGTCGCTGATATCATAATCCTTGATCGTGTGCAACGTATCCCCTGTGATGTCGAAGCCATAATCATAAGCCTCATACGGCTGCTGGGAGTAATAGTCATACCTGCATACCGCTTCGGTGCTCGATCCAAGGGAGATGTCGAACACCCTCGTCGGGCTTACCCCGTAGGGCGGATACACAAGCCAGAGCTCGAAGCTGAGGTTGACCCTGAAGTCCTGCTCGCTCGACCCGTTGTTCCCCGCAAGGTCCTGCGCGATCACCCTGAACGTATGCAAGCCCTCTCCGAGATCAACCGTCGGCTTGAAGCGGAAGAGCATATGCTCCTCGTCGCTGAAGGTCTGCGCGACAGCGACGCTCATATTTTGCCTGGAGATGTTCGCCGTGATGATGCTGACAGGCTCATCAAAGCTGACGAGGATCTCAGGGCGGGGGCTTCTGGTGAGGGAACCCTCCGCATCAAGGATCTCGATCACGCCTACCGGAGGCGATCTGTCCAATACTGTCATGACAGACTTCATGTTCGAGCTCCTTCCGACGATGTCAAAGCCCTGGACGTCGATGGTCTTTTGGCCGTCGGTTCCAAGCAGCGTGGGATGGAAGGTGGCTGCCGAGTCTCCGATGGCAATGGTCTCAGGCAGGACATCTCCTGATACCGCAGCCTCATCGATGATCTCATTGGCCGTGAGATTGAGGCCGGGTGCCAGGTGCCTTGTCCGTTGGGGCGCCTTTACATCGATCACTGGCTTTGTCAGATCGATGACAAAGTCCTCGCTCCATTGTCCCGACGGCCCGCCGGGCAGCCTAGCGATGACCGTGACAAGATGCACCCCGTCGCTCATCGGGTCAGTGGCATAGGCATAGCTATTCCCGTTCTGGCCGATCAATGTCAAGGGGGAGGTGATTGCCGCCTGGACGTTCTCGACAGGTGCAGGGAAGGTGACGGTGATGAGCGGGTTTGGCATGCTCACATACTGCTGCTCCTCGAAGATGAACCCATCCTCAAATGAGATATCCGGCGAATCTGGCACAGCATCGTTGATGGAGAACCCCCAGTCCTTCTCGAAGGGATTCTCTGCACGATCCCTGCCCAGCAGCCCGACAGTGTGCTGTCCTTGGTCGAGGTTGAGGAAATAGCGGATGTGGCCTCCTTCTCTGACATAGTTGCGCCGGTTGCCGTCAACCCAGAGCTGCACCGCGCTAAAGTCCACGCCGGAGACAAAATCATAGATGTTGGCTGAGATCATGACTCCGGTCTCAGAGAGGATATCTCCATCGCCGGGGTGCAGGTTGCTCAGCTCAGGGGCCTCATTATCATAGGTCACCTCATGGACGCTGGAGTCCCTTGAGTTGTCAGCCAGGTCAATGGCCCGGACGAAGATCTCTGCAGTGTCCCCGCTTTCCAATCCGAGGTCAGCCAGGTCGGTCATGCCGAAGGTGAAATATCCTTGCCTCTCCTCGACGATCAGAAGGCCGTTCTGCTGCGGGATCCCCGCGCCCGCAAAATGATAGGCCCACGGCCGCACTTCGGTCATCACTTCCTGATGATGCTCGCCCGGAGCGAGTTCGATGCTTCCTCCAATGAAATCCGCCCAGAGCGTGATGTCGATGTCAAAGGTGTTCTCGAATCTGACCGGTGTTCCAGAAGACACCGTGTCCTCTCTGAGGAAAGGCTGGGTCAATGGGATGGTCAATGGAGGGGAGGTTTCCGTGATTTCTGTCACGCCGTGCTTCTCCTCATTGATCCAGAGCTCGACTAGGGTCCCAAGCTCTGATACACCTGAGATGTTGACAGGCTTGTTGGTGTATCGTGGCATGGCGAAGATCACCGGCTCTGCGACAGTTGTTTTAACCAGGATATCCTTCTGGATTGTCGCGTTATTGCCTGCCTTGTCAGAGGCGATCACAGTAATCGTGTTGAACCCTTCCACCAGGTCAACATGTGCGGCATACACGCCTTGACCGTCGCTGAACGCACTAACATGTTCTGATCCGAGTCCATTGGTAACAATGACTTGGATGCCGCTCACCGTGATGCGGGCATTGTCAGAGAATGATCCTCTTATCCTCTGGCTGTATGCTGGCGTCGGAGAGATGACCTCGAGCGTCACGTTTGGAGCCGTGACATCCAAGAGGAATGTCCTGATGTCTCTTGCCCAATCACCGCTGCTGTCTGTTGCCGTGATGGCGATGTCTCTTCGTTCTCCCTCGACAAAGAGCATGATGTCCTTCAAGAATTCACCATTCTGCCAAAAGGCAGTTCCGATGATCTCTTCACCATCTATTTTCACTGAGGTGATTGTATCAGATGACACGATTGTGCCTCCGAAGAGCTGTTCTTGATCATTGACATAATTCAAGATTTCCTTTGGCTGGGAGATGTTGATCTTCGGCGCATTCTTATCAATAGTGAACGAGATGTCAAAATGTCCTGTGTTTCCCGCATAATCCTTGGCAAGGACTGAAGCATGATAGCTCTCCACATCAAGACCTTGTTCTGTAAACGGGACAAGGGGAGTGAAGACTATGATGTTTTCTGTGCCTTCAAGCAAAGCACTGACCGTCTCTCCCTCTACGACGGTTCCTCCTCTGGTGACATCGATGCGAGCGATCTCCAATCCCGAGCCTTCCTCGTCTATCACCACTTTTATCCTGTCAACCTCGCTATGCCTCGTGGTGTTCACAGGATTTGAATAAACGAGGACAGGTGCGAAGTTGTCATGCATGACCCTAAGCTCATTGCTCATTGCGTCGTTGCCTGTCTCATCACTTACCTCTACAGAGATATAGTTTGCCTGATTCTCGATGAGGGGGATGTTAAGGGTGAACACCGATTCCTCGACGAGAAGGACATCAAGCATGTCGGCATTGAGATACACCGTGGCATTGATCGCAGTGTCATCCGTGATGACGGCGATCTCTACAGGATTCTCTACGGTGTATTCAGGTCCTTGTATCTCAATCAAGGGGGGCGTGGTGTCGATATGGATGGCGTAGTGATGGCTCGGGCCCCAGTTGCCGACCATGTCCTCTGCCTTTATGTGGAACCAATGATCGCCCTCCGCTGTATTGGTGAATGTCTTCGTGCTCTCGATCGTGAACCTTCCCCCGCTGTTTGTCTGTTCATCCTCATCAGGTTCTGAGTTCTCTTCCTGGTCGAAGAGATAGCTATATCCTCTCATTCCACTGATGTCTGAGAATCGCCATTCGAGCACCGGATCATCGTTCGCATACGCTCTGCTCTGGTCAGGATGCGTCGGGGACGAGACGAGAGCAACAGTTTCTTTCACGCAACTTTCTGTGTTGAAGTGGCATGCCATGGCATGCCCCGGAGGATAGCATTCCAGGCCGCCTCCGATGAAGTCGTCGAGCATGGCGCAGTCGCTGATCGGGCTGGTGATATCGCAGCTCTCTCCACTGTCAACGACTCCATCTCCGCACACGCCTTCGCTTCCCAGGCATTGTTCAGTGTTGAAGTGGCATTCCCTGGGGTGCCCCGGGGGATAACAGCCTATGGGTCCCCCGTCAAATCCAAGATCAGAACAATGATCAACAGGGCCTAAGTCTTCATCGCAGCTCTCCCCTTGATCGATGTAGACGTTGCCGCAGTAGGGGTCATAGCCCTCAGGTCCTTCGGTATCGACCGTGAAGCGGAAATAATACTCTCCGATGCCGCCTGTTCCACCGAGCAGTGATGCCTCAATCTCAAAGGTGTGGAAACCTTCGCCGAGCGGACTTTCTGGCAGGAAGCGGAATCTCTGATTGATGACGTTTTGAAAGCTTAGCGGTATGTTCTCATCCCGTAACCGATATCCGTGCACCAAGACCTCTTGCGGGCTGAAATCAGCGGTGATCTGAGGCATAGGGTTTGCCGTGGCGTCTATCACCACGCTGTCCAGCATATAGACCGGCATGGAGGGGATGCTCTGATCAATGATGAACGACCATTCATAATCATTGAGATTGCCAATGAAGTCTTCTGCATAGGCATACACGGTGTGCAATCCCAAGCCGAGAGTCGGCATTTCATAGACTATTCTGCCGTCAACATAATCCAGTTCATCGCTGACATCAGTATCATCAATGAGCATCAGCAAGCTTGATTCAAGCACCCCTTGAGGATCAGAGGCACCTACAGAGACCTCTCCTGGATAATACACTGTGCTATCCTCAGCCGGAAGGGGATTGCTGAACTCAGGCCCTGTGGTGTCGAGCTCGATCTCGGTCTTGTTAGAGACGAGCATGGGATTGCCTGCGGCGTCTTTGCAGCTCAAGGAATAGTTATGCTTCCCCTCCACCAAGGTGATGTTCGTGAGATGGAACAAGGTTCCCTCTCCCCCGCTGAATTGGTGTTCAAGATAGGCATACCCATTGATCCTTCCGAATGACCAGCGGCAATAGCTCGCTTCATCTGTCTGCATCTCCAGCTCAGTCGGATTCTCGCTGACAATGCCTCCATGGGCAATGGCGACGATCTTTGGAGGGGTTAGATCATACATGAAGCTATGGCTCTCCGCTCGGCAGTTCCCTGCCTTGTCGCAGGCAGTGACCGTGAAGGGGATCTCCCGTTCCTGCGCAACAGGCACGAGATAGATCAGTGCTTCCCATGGGGAGGTTCCCTGCTGCTTCACGCCGATGCCTGCCGCCGCACTCCTGTGCTGGTCCCCTTGCGGCGCAGCGGAATCAAACCATGATACGATGACATTGTTGACATACGCATGTTCTTCATGCGGCCCTTCATTGTCAAGGGTGAAATCAGTCACCGTGCCGTTGATCGGGACGATGAATCTGTTCGTTCCGGTGCGATAATTGATCTCGAGCTCGGGAAGCGTGGTGTCGACCGTGATATGTTTTGTATGCAGGCTCTCCGGCCCCCACATGCCATCATCGAAGAGCCATTTCTGGGAGTAGATGAGGAATTCATGCCATGCTGCGCCGACATCAGGGTTTTCTTGCACCCCGGCGAAGCTCACGTCAAAGGTGTTTTCTCCCGTCGGTGATGTGCCGGGGACGAGATGCTGCGGCTCAAGGAAGTCCCGTGTAATTTGGACTTGTTCATCACTATACACCAACTCCCCGTTGAAATTGCTCTGGTTGACATACCATCTCGTAAACTCGAAGCCTTCATCAATGCTGAAATCAGGGTCATGCGTGGCATCAGGGTCTACGGTGAATTCCCATCCTATGTACACTTCATTGCCTGCCATGTCCGTCGCCCTGAAGACGACGGAGAACACGCCATCAACGAGATGCAAAGGAGACAAGTTGAGGTAATGCCACCCATCCTCGCCCTGATGGCCATGGAGCTGCATATAACTATAGCTTTGTCCGTTGAATGTGAGATTGACGCTCTCGATGAGGATGCCGCTCTCATCATCTCGGACGCGCAGGGCGATGTATTTGATGATGTCTCCGGTGTAGGTCTCATCAAGAGGAGACAGGATATCAACGACAGGATCATTAGGGTCATAGGTAAAATATCTCGGCTCGCTCTGCGGCCCCTCATTGCCGAAAGCGTCTTCTGCATAGGCGATCGCCACGCTTCTTCCTAGGGGAACAGCATTGATCGCTGTTGAGAAATATCCTGAAGGCAGCGCATCAGAGAAGATGGAAAGAGCCCCTCCCCTCGGCACGTCCTGTCGCAGCGGCTCGCCGAGGTCAATGAGCGTATAATCACTCACTTCAAAATAGTCGGCGTCGAGGATAAAATAATGGGGTATCTTATGCTCGACACGGTCAACTTCAAGATAATAATTGACATATGCGCTGTAATCTCCATCAACCCGTATTGTTGTTGCGCCTGCAAAGAGCGCTTCACCTGCTGTCATTCCTGTCTCAGCAGTAACGCTTGGTGAACTCATGACCGCATCAACATGATAGCTTTCCCCGCCGTCGAGATTGTCTTTGTCAAACACCTTGATGTACACAACATGTTCTGGATCAGCTGTGCCTTCGATGAGCACCGGAGTAGCCGAGACAAACTCATCCTCCAGGGGATAAAGCAGTCTCGGCTGACCCGGGCCCTCGGTGTCGATTAAAAAAGCGTTAGGTTCGAGGACTTCTGTCCCTTCTATGTCATGCTTGTCATAGCCTGAGATATGAAAATATGATTCTCCATGAAACTCATCGCAATCATCCACGCTCAATGTCCCTTCCCACGTGTAAGGATCAGTCTTCTCCTCTACAGAGACAGGCAGGAACGCTCCTCTGCATGCGAAGGCAAGCTCAGGTGTATCATTGCTCAGTGGCTCATCGCCGACAATGGTGATTGGATAGGACACCCCTCCATAGGCAAACCCATCGCTTGGATAGGGTTCTCCTATGGAGATGGCGAATGCCGGGCCTTGATTATCGCGGATGATGAACTCGAATGAAGCCGTGTTCTCATTCCCGAAGCGGTCAATGCCCTCAAACACTGCAGTGTAATTGCCCACTTCCAGATTGTAGATCGATCCGCTTTGTGCAGGTGTGATGATCGCTTCCCATTCACAATGGCCGTCTCCCACATGCTGTCCGTCGCAGAGCATCTGGGTGATGGTGCCATCGACTTCCTCTTCATTGATATCGATGATGCTCACGATGACAGCATTCTGCTCTGAGCTATCTTCAACAGTGTACTGTGTGTCAACAACCACTGCATTGAATCTGATCTCCTGGCCATACTCGGCGGGATTTCGCTTGTCCATGATCTCACGGTCAAGATGGTCATAACCTGCTGCGGTAATAACCGGGCCGAAGAGATCGAGGTAGACCTTTGAAAATGATCCGTCAACAGGGAAATATCCTGGGTTCCCAGCAAGATCAGCGGCAACAACCCTCATGCTGTTTTCTCCATCCTCTTCTTCAATGCTCAATGTGCCGACAGCGTCATCAAAATTTCCTCTTGCATCAACATCAAGGGAAACAGATTGAACCGTGCCATCTGGATTAATAATCTCGACAGCAACATCAATATTTCCGTCAGGGTCATTATCACTTGCAATGCCGCTCACCTGGAAGGTGTCTTGATGCGTAACAAAAGGAAGAGGAGGTGATTCAAGATCTATCACCGGAGCTTGTGTATCGAATCTGATAAATCCGCAGAAACCTTCTTCAACATTGTTTCCATTATCAACTGCGCGGACACAAAGCCAAGTCGAGCTCTCCACAGGGAAAGGAGCAGTATAAGTATTAAGTGTTTGTAATCCTTCATCGCAATAACTGAAGTCCGGTGCCCTGCAATACTGTATCTCTTTCACGCCGAAGATGAACGGCACATCTGGGCTGTTATCAATGAAGGGGTCATCGGCAACAAGCGTGACCGTAACACGGTTCTTGCTTCGGTATTCAAATCCGTTTTCATTTGTGTTCAGGTTTTTCACTCCCTCAGCACGGAAGGTTGCGCCGCTGACCGGTGGAGTGTTGTCCACCGTGAAATGGAAGCTTCCACTATCCTGCTTGCCGAATTCATTTTGGCACAAGACTGAGAAATGATAGTACAGATTGGGCTCAAGCATTACTTCTAAAGTGTGGTCTCCTATTGCATATCCCTCAGGAGAGAATTCCTCATCCACAAAGCCGTGATAGGGGTTGTTGTTTCCGTGTGTCACTTCAGTGATCTTACAGTTATCCTCATCTGAGGTGGTCAGGTTTAACAGAGGATTGCTTTCACGGATTGCTTCAAGAAGCGGATAATTGATTTCAATGTTATGATACCGATCGACGTTGATGATGACTAGTTCTCGTGCAATATTTCCAAAAGGAATGTCCCTGCATTCAACTTCTAAGATGTATGAATCATCAGTAACCCGTACTGGATCAAAGATCCAGGAATTGTCATCAGCGTTATTATAAGTTAGGGGAAAATTAGCCGGGGGAGGTGTAAGTCTATGCCTGCATTCAGTGTCTGCAGTATCTTCAGTGCTATAACCAAAATATATGAAGCTATGCTCTCCAGAAGGATCATCAAGGTCATGGTACCAATCAGCGGTTATGGTGATAGAAGGTGGAGTGACATCAACCGAGATCGGCATCCCTTGTTTCACCAATTCCACATTATGATTGTCCTCCTTGCTGAAGAAGACAAGATGATACGCTCCTGGAGCATCAATGTACTGTGATTGATCAATGTCTTCAGGGAATCTAATGGTTACTTCTTGCGGTTCATCAGGATTAATAGCTCCCTCTCCGAATGCCGCAGAATTTTCAGGACAGCAATCATCCTTGGCAAAGCAATAGAACAGATCACCTGAGGGAAACATGTTGTCTGTGATCTCCAAGGTTATTTCAAAATCACCCATGCCAATATACTCTGGTTGTTGGGTGATCTCTGTTACCGGCGGCTCCCCGTCGCGCTCGCAGCGTGGGGTATCGCATTCATCCTCTCCATCTCCGTCTGCATCGTGCCGGCAGGTAGCTGCCTGAAGGTTGTAATAACAGACGCCGATGCCGCAGGTGTCGTCATTGTATTCAACATCTTGCCATGCATCAACATCTGTGTTGCCGCAGGCAGCATATCGTTCATAGGTAATGGGTGTTGTGCCGCCGCACTGGTTCTTTGTGAGATCCTCACATCCAGAATTACCGCATCCAATACAATCATCACCATCCACCAAGCAGGCGCCTAATGCTTGACATATCTCGGAAGTGCATTCTTCAAAAAGACCTATGTTAGGATCAGCGCATGTTGAGCAATAATCTTCTTTATCATATCCCTCATAGACACAATAGCCCTTGCCTAATGCACCGTAATCATTTGCTATCCATGCGCAATCAAAGCTATGAAGGTTATTATAATTGCACCAATCATCTTTACAGGCCTGTTGCGAGTGATAGTCCAAGCAACTACCCTCAGGATCGCACGGAATGCATTGGTCAACAATATACGAGCCCCTGTCTGGTCCTTCTGTGTAGGTGTCAATATAGCAATACTCACGATCTCTGTCTTCATTATAGTAGCAGCTGTCCTCCCGATAATAGAGCCCGAAAGGCCACGCATCAGTGTCATCTATCGAACAGCTTGAAGTTCCAGTGCAATGGGTGATGCCATTGACATCAGGGCCGGTGCAGAATGACGGGAAGACACCATCCACTTGTTTATCTGAACAGATGAAGGCTGGACTTTCTTCTGTTGCAGGGAGTATTCTGTTTTCATCATTACACTTCATGCGAAGATTGTTCTGCTGAGGGTCCTCACTGTGCTGATATTCCTCACCTAAGTTTGCACACACTTCATTATCTCCAATGACCACTTCACACAGCTCATTCCCGCTGAAGAA
>JBDRLS010000057.1:0-7070 GCA_043812875.1 Nanobdellota archaeon | reverse complement strand
ACGTGACAAAGTCACAATACTTCATAACCATAGACGACATGCAAGACGCATTAGAAACCTACTGGTCAAAACACATTTTTATGCAAAACTTCATGCGTTACTTATGTCGCTAACTAATTTGATGATAAGTCCACCTGATTTTTGGATTATGTCTTTATAAAGTTTTCTTATCTCTTGAGAGGAGAACATAGAAGAACAAGTGGAGAATCATAAGAACAGTCCATAAAACATGCATGATGAGATTTGATCTTATGAAAAAGTTGAGGTTGATTAGCTAGGATTTATTCAGATAGATCCTTGTCGTCTTCCCTTTGGTGATGAATGGATCGAGGACTTTGACGAGGTCTTCATGGATCTCGCCGTTATTGATGCGCTTTGACAGCTCGTAGACGTCAGGCATCGCCAGATCATCCCATAGGCCAATACTCTTTATGGCCTGAAAGAAGGATGTCCGAGTTGGATCCTCCTTCTTTGGGAAGGAAAGCTTCGGATAGGTCCGGATGGCGGCACGGATGCTGTCAGCGAAGACTGCATTGATGCCCTTGGCTTCGGCATAGGCAAGCAGCTTTTCCTTTGCTTCCTCACTTTCTTTTTCAAGTTCCTTCATCTTCTCCTGGAGCTCAGCATACCTCATGACAAGGGCCTTGCCATCGCCCACAGCAAAATCAGTCAGGTCCTTTTGCTGTGATTCGAATTGATGCTTCCACTCCGGGCAGATAGGCTTGTACTCACACCATCCGCATAATGCTGATGTCTTCGAGGGGAACTCTGTTGTCGCCTCTACCTGTTCGATGAGGACCTTGATCTGTCTTTCGACGACTTCCAGCTGCTCCTTTGTCGGCTCCAAGACGATGTCCTTGTCGAAGGCAAGATAGTGCCATACGAGCTTGACTTTTCTACAATCCTGATAGAGTTTCTTTAAGCCAATTGCATAGAGCTTTAATTGCCTGTCCGCTTCAATTTTTTCGACTGTCGGCAAAGTTCCTCCTGTTTTATAATCGTGAATGACATATTCACCTGGACCTGTCGTCGTTAGGCGATCGATAAAGCCCTGAATCTGATGGCTGTCGATATCCATCAATAGGCGCAGCTCTGTTGCAACTGTTCTTTCTTGGTCAAATGGCTCATAACGCAGGAAATAATCAGTGATAAATCGCACACCAAGCTGGTGATAATGTTCAGGAGTTATTCCGGGCCTCACGATGAGAATCTGGTCATTCCATTCACGGTCCCATTGCTCGTCGTAGAATTGAAGGAGATCCTTGAGGCTGTTCTTCTTGCCCTGCATAAGCTCCTTATAGAGTTTCTCAAGGGTGTCGTGTACTCGACTTCCCATGAAGGTCTCGATGGTGCCCTTGATCTCGGGCTCGATCTTGTCGATGTAGCCATACTTGAACTTGAGCTTGCACGTCTCGAACGTGCTCAGCCGAGAATGGGAGTAGACAGGCATAGGATAAGGACAGAGCGCCTGTTTTTAAAGATTGCTATGAAAAAAGGGAAGATCTCCGGTCAAGATAGAAAAGAACAGGCAAGTCAAGGAAAAAGAATGCTCCAATGTTCATGAGCTGTTCGCATTCTCACTGCCTAAAACATAGGTGTCCAAGGAGTCCGATGTCTCTTGAAACATATGCAGGACTCTTTCGACTATTAGCAGTGCTGTCAAGCATTCTCTTGATTGCCAGATACCCTCCTTGTAGTATCCTGAAACCTCATTAATGCAATCAGAAAGCTCGGCCAACATTGAGAAAGCAAGGGTGGCAAAAGGATTATCAGGACCTCCCGAGGACGTATCCAAAGCGACTGCACTGTAATGATTAAGATACTCCTGCCCTGGACCTACCCAAAAGTATTGTTTGAGGTCAATGAAATGGCGCCTGAACGCAGCCGCGTCTCCTGACTCAGCAGCTTCCCTCGCTGCTAACGCAAGCCCCCTCCCTTTTTCTAAAGGGTGAGAAAGATCACTCATCCTTTTCCTCGATGATGATGGAGTTCGTCGGGCAGACGTCGCTCGCTTCCTTGATATCGCCGAGCTCATCCACTTCTGCCTGTTTTGACCGGGCCTTGTCATCCTCGCCCATCTCGAAGTTGTCTGAGATGGAGGTGCAGGCGACACAGCCGATGCAGGTTTCCTTGTTCACGCGTACTTTGAATTTTCCCATGGCAGCTCAGACTCGGCTCCGGTTTTTAATGTTTTCGATTTTCTATCGGCTTGGCTGCACATCGGCCGGCTTAGTAGAAAAATTACATTTGGCCGCGCCCAAGCTATGGCTCGGGTCGTTTTTCCTCCCCTCGCCCAGTCGGGGAAAAAACGAGTCCTTCGGACCGCGACCAAACAACGTAAAAATGGAAAAATTCTACAGGGCCACATCGGCCGGTAGCTTTAAATACCCTTTTAAACGAAGGTAGGATTATGAGAAAAGAGGCATTGGTGATCATTGTGCTATTTCTTGTAAGCTGTTCGAGCAAGATTCCGGAAGACCTTTATATGTGCAAGGAGAATAAGGACTGCTCCCTGGTGCCAAAACAGCTTGAAACAAAGGATCCCTGCGGCTGGAATTCTATTAATTCTCAGCATGTTGGATGGTATCGCAACGAAACTGCTGACTATCTCTCCTTCGTGTGCCAGCCTATCGCCCCTCAGAAAGCGGTCTGCGTCGACGGAAGGTGCAACATGGAACCGGTTGTCCTTCAGTGAACACCTCAGGAACAACAATCTTTTTATGTCACTGATCGCTCCCTAGACTGAAATGACCTAGGTCTATCATGGGACGAGTGTCCCAAAGGGATTATTGATCGCTGAAAGAGGAGCGATCCTCTCGAAGATCAAAACCTAGATTGAGAGACTTCGTGAGCTGGATGATCAAGAGCTGTCTCAATCAGCGCTTGAAAAAGCTGCATGGAAGGCGCTCCGAGAGAGATTTCAAGAAATAGGCTGCCATTGTGAACAGGCGCTGTATCGTGATAGAGCATATGCCTTCACGAGCCTGAATCTGGATAATTTCGAACTTCAATTATTTGCACGGATGAACGCGGCATCAAGAGGCGGTCTTATCATCGGTATCGACGTCGATGAAGAAACAATAGAAAAATACAGCAGACCACGGGCGCCTGACCTGAAGATGTTCAGTCGCAAATTATTCTTAAGTCCGACAACAGAGCATTTTGCATCCGGCTCGTTAGGTGAGATATATCTAACCCATAGAGCAATGAGAGAAGAAGAACTGATACGCGAAGCGTTTCGTGCCTACACCCCCACTATCGCTCATATAGAAGGTATAGATCAATAGAGAATGTCCTGTTTACTTCAGCCGGATCGTCTCAAGGTTTCTCGGCGCGCAGGTCTCGACACGGAACTGCTTATGGATTGAGGATGCCAAATCCAGGCATCGGGATGCTTCGCCGTGGTTCACGATGACCTTCTTCGGCCTGGGTGCGCATTTGTAGACAAAGCTCATGAGCTGCTTCCTTGATGAATGCCCGGACAGCCCGTCAATAGTATGGACTTCAAGATTGATCTTGGTAACCTCCTGGCGGTTGCCATTGCCGAACATGATCTCACGTTCTCCCCGCTGGATTCTTCTTCCTAACGAGCCCTCACCTTGATAGGAGACAAAGATCAAGGAATGCATGCTTCCCGAAGCGAGGCCCTTGAGGTATTCGACTGACGGCCCGCCGACCAGCATCCCTGAGGTTGCAATAATGAGGCAGGGCTTTCCCTCCTCGAGGATTTGCTTGCGCTCCTTCTGTGAGCCGACGCGCTTAAAGATATCTGACAGGAAGGGATTTTCATCCTTATGGAAGATCTGCTTGCGAATATGATTGTTGAGGAATTCTGGGTGTGCTGTGTGGATCGCGGTAACGTCCCAGACCATGCCGTCGATATAGCAATTGATCTTCTCCATCTGGCCGGAGCGGATGAGCTGCTCCACGATGAGCATGACCTCCTGCGCTCGACCGACGCCGAGGACAGGAACGAGGACTTTTCCCTTCCGGGCGACAGTCTTCTTGACGATATCGATGAGCATGTCCTCGCATTCTTTCTTTGAAGGCATGATCCCTTCCTTGTTCCCATAGGTAGATTCTATCATCAATGTTTCCAAACGGGGAAAATCAGTCACCGCAGGGTCGAGAAGTGTTGTCCGGCCATATTTCTGATCCCCGGTGTAGAGGATGTTGTGCAGGCCATTGCCGACATGGAGATGCACCATGGCTGATCCAAGGATATGGCCTGAGTTATAAAGAGTGATGCGGATGTCTGGAGTGATGTCAGTCACTTCGTTGAAATTCAGAGGGATCGTGTGCTTGACCATCTCCCGGACTTCGTCGCTCGTGTATAATGGATCCTTGCCCTCATTCCTCGCGATCTTAACCATATCCAACTGGAGGAGCGCCATGACATCCCTTGTCGGGAGTGTGCAATAGACTGGGCCTTTGTAGCCGAATTTGAAGAGATAGGGGAGGAAGCCGCAATGATCAAGATGCGCATGGCTGATGATGACAGCATCCAGTTCATTGATGTTGAATTCAGGAACTTCAAGATGAGGATAGCAGTCGATGTCTGTGGCCGGGTTGATCCCGCAGTCGAGGAGGATACGGCTCTCAGGGGTTTGGAGCAGGATGCAGCTTCTTCCAACCTGTCTTCCTGACCCAAGATAGGTAACCCTTACCCATTCGCTCTTCTTGCCCCGGATCCAGCCATCGTAGATGCGGTGCCCTACCTTGTCGAGGAATTTCTTCCGGTAATCATTGTTTTCATAAAGGACTGCACGGATGTTTTCGATGAGCTTTGAGCGAAGCGCGGGTTTTCGCTTGATAATCGGAACCCAAAATGTCTTGGCCTTGATCTCCCTCAAGGTGGCGCCCTGCTTGCCGATGGCCAAGCCAGGCTTCTCTGCCTCGATGATCACCACAGAACGCTGCGGATCAAAGATGATATTATCTATCTTAGCCTCTTCAGGAAGAAGTTTCTCGATGCGGGCTTTCGCCTTTTCCATGTCCATGCAGATGCTCGGATCTGGGCGAAGCTCGACACGCTTCTTTATTTCATCGACGACCTTCTTGATGGCGCCGTTGTTGTTGAGGAAGAACTCCTTGTCCTTTGTGTAGAGGACAATGTTCGCTCCCTCAAAAGTGGCATCGCTTATGCAGTCTTTAGGGAGGAAACTGAGCACTTCCTTTATGATGTCAGCCATTATATCACTTGTTTTTCAATGATGTTTAGATTACGCTTCAAGAGTCTCGTCCAGCTGCTTTGAATAAGCCTTTTGGATGCCACTTGCGGTCACTGTATAGACATCCACACCATTTCCTGATGCAGAATCGCGCTTGAGCGCTGCGTTGATCGCCTTCACGGCGAGCTTTACGCCTTCAGAAACGGTAAGGCCCTTCTTATACAAGGTCTCGAGGACGCCATATGCCATGACGCTCCCTGACCCTGAAGAAATGAAATCATGGACTTCTGTGATAGAACCGTCGGCAAAGAGGTCATAGACGTGATAACCTTCATCATCCTTGCCGCCTATCACAAAATGGGAGATTCCGGGGATCATGGACATCTTCCGGATATTAGAGTAGATCATGCCTGCAAGAAGGTTCGCCCCTTCTTTGACTGTTGACGGCCTGTCAGTTCGCATGTGTTTCAATGCAAGCTCTGCCTTGATGAGCTTGGATAATAATTGTGCATCTGATACCGTGCCTGCCATGGTAAGAATCATGTTATCGCTGATTTGATAAAGTTTCTCTATGTCCCTGTTGACAATAAAACTGCCTGAAGTAGCTCTTTTGTCTGCCGCGAGAACCACGCCGTCTTTGCACACTAAACCAATAGTTGTTGTACCCTTTTTTACGCCTTCCATCTGATCACCTATCGATACTTGAAGAATTTATTTCAAAGGGAAGGGTGGGCCTGTGGTATATAAAGGTTTTGGTTTGATTTTTGATAAACTATTTATTGGCGATTTATCTACCCCTTGAACGATGACTAATTTTTATGAAAACCATGATCCAGAATGTGGAGGTTCTTCTGTTGCTCATGTGCTTCATTTGCAGGGCGATGCTGAGACTGCAGAACAATTCTATAATGGTTTTCGCAAACACCCCTTTGTACTGCCCAGTGGAGAGGTTGAACTAAAGGTCTTGCCGAAAATAATCAGTGAGCTAACTCAGGGCAAGTATAAGGGAATATGTTATTCTAACCTGCCTGTTTCGAGAGAGGATCTTGAACGTGATTATGGACAGCAAGCTGATGAAATAGAAGAGGTCATCAAACAGATGATGGAAGCGGGCAATGTAAGGCCGCAGTCGGAAAGCGGACAATATGCAGCACCCCATGTTGCTGCCATCTATTGGACAGATGACAATGCTCATGCGATTGTCGTTACCGAGGAAGGCCATTTCATCAGTGATGGCACACTCTATACTGAGGCGACCATCCAAGGTTTCTTTGGCCCAGATAAAGAGAATGGAGATGAATTTGAGATTCTCGAAATCGCTGTCCTAGAAATCCAGAAATGCCCTTAATGCCATCGGGGGAATGACTTGACAGGTGGTAGTAGGTAAATATATAAATATGATTTTTCTTTTAGATAGATTATGGGCACGCTTGAAGTATTTGGCATCAATCATTATCAAGAGATCAATATCCGTAATGCTTTTGGGATTCTCAGGGAAGCAGAATTGAAACATGTCAAGCCAGAGGCCTTTGTTGAGGCATTGGATGCATTTGAAAAGGCGGGTGATTTACGTCATGTGTCAAAAAAAACCCTGCAAATTCTTAGAGATAACGCTGAGACAATATGCAAGAAAGAACATCTGAAGCATCCTGAAGACCTTCGAAGGAGAGGCCTCGGTCCGGGCGTTGATACATCAATAAGAGAAATATTGAAACACTGTCCCTGTTGGATCGTCTCCAATAATCAAGAATTACAATGGAGAGGATTAACGAAACAGGTGAGTGGACAATATGTGATCTACCAAAGAAATTCTAAATTAATAACAAGGGATAAAGATCATTCATTATTTAGGAGCATTCCTTTTGAAGCACAAAAACATTTCTCAATTATTTCAAGGAA
>JBDRLS010000056.1:0-12812 GCA_043812875.1 Nanobdellota archaeon | reverse complement strand
GTCGCCGCAGTAGGTGAACAAGCAACTATCGTAGCATTGGTCTGTGTCGTCGCTGTTTGCTCCGTCGTCGCACTGCTCGTTATCGCCGTTGCCGTTGGGGTCTTGGATGATAATATCTCCGCAGAATGTTAATGTGCAGTCATCGTAGCATTGGTCTGTGTCGTCGCCGTTTGCGCCGTCGTCGCATTCTTCGCCTGAATCCTGCACACCGTCACCGCATTCT
The DNA here is from genome assembly GCA_043812875.1 of Nanobdellota archaeon. GTDB lineage: Archaea > Nanobdellota > Nanobdellia > Woesearchaeales > JAHIVG01 > JBDRLS01. The sequence continues at coordinate 12,589 of JBDRLS010000056.1, read as the reverse complement.
GATGATGCGCCCATGACATAGGTGACTTCAAGTTTTGGGCGATTGTCAATGTTTGAGGTGAAGTCGCTGCTTCTGAAGAATGCGTAGCTGCCGTCCAAGGCCTTCACCATCCAGCCGTGGTTCGGCGCACCCTCAGCCCATTCCTGCACGGATTCAGCGACATCAACACGATAATAGCCGATTATTCCTAATGGAATGGTCAACATGGAAGACATATATGGATCATGATCCCCATCACCGCCTTGATCTGACCAAAGGGCCGTCGGATGGCGGACGATCGATGTCGCGACCATCTCGTCCCAGATGCCGTCTGACAGCGGATCAGTCATCATGCTGACTCTGAAATTCTGTGCGGTCCCTCCTGTCGTGTATTTATACAGCGTGAGTTGCGCGTCGATGATCGTCGCCCCGGCCGGGATCTGTTCTCCGATTGACGGACCTATGATGTCAGGGAAGGCGATGGGCCCCCATTGGAAATTTGAGGTCCCGAACTGGAGCTCAGCAGCGGTCCCATGGGCGCTTCCCCCCTCCCAATAAGAGTCTATGGTGTCGCTGAAAGCCCCGCCGTTTCCTTGTTGGAAACTGACAGTATACTCATTGCCAGATGGAAGCGTCGTGAAACTGTGTTCTGATGATTGAAGGCTCGGATTGCCTGAGCCGTCAGTTGACTTGACGGCGAAGTAATACACAGTTTCTGGGATGAGACCCGAAAGGACAACGGAATGGGCGATGACCAAGGTGTCATCAGTCTCAAGATTAGGATAACTGCCTGATGCGATGCCGTATCTCACCTCAGAGGTCGCCAGCTCATCCGTGGTCCAAGTCACTAGGGCTGTATTCATTGAGGGGGCTGATCCGATGTTTGTGATCACCGGCGGTATCGTGTCCGGCGCTTCAATAGCGCAAATCTGGTCGCATCCATCTCCCTCTTGGTTGTTTCCGTCGTCGCATTCCTCGACCTGATTGTAGCCATTGGGCACTTGTATGATGGTGTCCCCGCAATACGTGAATGTGCAGTCATCATAGCACTGATCAGAATCGTCGCCATTCATGCCGTCATCGCATTGCTCAATGCCTTCAACAATGCTATTTCCACAATTGGAATCCACTCCTTCAGCTAATGCAAACAACATGCCGCCAGCAATATACAAACCGCTATTACCGACCTGATACTTGTCTTCTGCAAGACCTGCAAGCGTGCTCGTCGGATCCCAACGTGAAAATCCTGAAAATGTGTACATGTTAAATAACACCATGTCAGTCCCATAATTTCTATCATACATATTAACATGAGGAGGGATAGTGAACACGTGATCCCTGAATGTGGCCATGTATTGCTGCATCCTAGCATCATCATATGCTCCTTCAGCCCACATGTCTAATGCAACGTCCATGACATATCGTGCATAGGTCATCCTCTGCCAGCCTTCATCAGCACCAGCCACCTGATGCTTCCAGCGATATGCTACAGGCGCTTCAGTATCCTCAGGGTTATCTTCAGGAAGATTCTTCAGCTCGGTAAGGATCTCATCAAACTTGTCAGCATAGAACTGATTCCCCGTCATCTCGTGTAAATGATAGGCAAGCCTCAACTGATTTGACCTTGGATGTGACAGACGCTTGTAAAATCCGCCTGTAGGTGGATTTACCGAATTTTCCGTGTTCCATGCGGCATCGGCGCTTCCCGCACGCTCATACCATTTTTTGAGGAAATGGTTCTCAAGATAATCAAGCCAGAAATCAGCCTCTGCTCCGAAATCATAGCCATATGCGGCACCAAGATGCCGGTTCTTATTCAATGCATCTGCGAGAGCAGCGACGATGCCATGAGCCATGGTCTCATCCATAGAATGGATGTCTCTGCAATAATACAGATCGCCTGGTGATCCTTCTCCCCACACCCAATTGAGATAACCATCCTGGCCATCATTGGTTCCATCACACCAGCTGTCATCCAACTCTGCTGCAGCAATCTTCCAGATATCTGCAGCGCGCGCGAGGAACTGCAAGTCTCCAGTGGCACGAAGGGCACGGAGCAGTGCAGTCGTGTGCATATTAAGTGTCCTTCCATATTCATACACACCATTCGTACCAGCAAGTGCATTCGTCCCCGCGGTGGTATCAATCATGCTGGCAACCATACGATCATACCACACTCTCGATTCAGGAGAAAGATCGGCAGGATCAAAATCCGGGTTGCCGACAATGGACATCCCCTGACTGGACTCCAATGTGGTAAATGAAAACATACCTGAAGTCACACTATTATCTGAAGGGTCAATTGATTCCACAACATAATAATACACGGTCTCTGGGATTAAACCAGGCAATGAGATGGAATGAGAAAGCGCATGATTCGAATTTGAGACTGTTGAAAAATCATCAGGGTAATCTGCAGGAACAAGGCCATAATGCACAATTGTATTGGCAGGCTCATCAGTGGTCCAGGATATCACCGCGCTAATAAACCCTGGTGCGGCTGTTGGGCCAGCAGTTATTACAGGAGGAACTGTATCTCCTCCGCTGCCCTGTTCAAGATACAGCACCCAATCCAATGCAGTTTCATAAGGCGGGGTCACCTGGAGATTGCCAGGGCCAACTGTTCCCTGCCCTCCAATAGTACCTGTCCGAGGATTGAACCAATAATAATCAAAAGACTCTGTGATCTGACCTGCATTGAGAGTGATGGTCCCTCCGGCAGGGGTATAGCAGATGTATGCTGTTCCTCTGGCAAGGCAATGCGTGTTGCTTGGCGCTGATGCAAGGACTGCATCAACAGGCTGCATAAGCCAGAATTCCGGGCTCAATTGCGTGAAGAACTCATCAAATTCAGCAATGTATGATCCTGTGCCTGTTCCGGCAGCACCTCCAACAAATGCGGACCAAAGACGTTTTCGAAGTTCATCAACAGGATCTGTATAACCGAATTCATCATTAATCAATGGCTTTGCGCTTGCTGGGAGATTAAAATTAGTGAGTGTCCGAGAATATGTCCCCCCATAATCGATACTATTTCCTGATTGGATATCTGAGTAATCAGTCCAGGCTTCGTTAGGGAAATCAAAGTCTCCTGTTGTTCCATGGATGGAGATAAGCCGATCAAAAGGATTATGAGCGTCCATGAACAATCCATGATTATTCGCACGATTCCAATCGCCAGGGTACATCTCCTCCCATTCAAGCGCTTGGATAAACATGGTGTTCGGATATGCAGAGAGACGCGCAAGCCCATACTGCAGGAAGAGATCAATATTCGGATCACTTATGCTGCCAAAACTGGAATCATCGGCGAAAAACCACAGCTGAGCAATAATGCCTTCATCAGCAAGCCGCTGGATTTCCTGCTCATACATCTCCCAGCGAGAGATATCAAAGCAATCCTTCACATTGCTGTTCGCACTGCCGCACCAAGGTGTTGTAGGATGCGTGCCGCTGTAATCTCCCTTGTTGGCCAGGTAGATGTTCATCTTGTTTGCCTGTATCTCATGCGCGCGGGCAATGAACTCAGCCCTATCCTGCGCATCAACAATCTCAGAAAGATAGAGGTGCGTGAAGGTGAGAGGGGATGGACCTGCCTGCACATCAAGGAAATCACCATGCAAGTGAATGTTTTCGCCATTCTCATACTTGAACCAGTGAGGGTGGCCTGGATCCACGATGATCGGCCCTTTATTTGACGAGGCAAGCACACTGACTTGACCAGAAATGCCATTCAAGGAAGGATAATTAGACGATGTGACATACGTCCACGTCCCCACTTCATCACCTGCAAAATTCAATGACCACATATTTCCAGCCTGGCTGCCACTGCCATCTCCATTGAAAAAGCCGTCAACAGTCAAGACACGGCTGCCGCCAGGACTTGTGAACTCAGCAGTGAAGGTGACAGCAGTGAACGGGTTTGCAGGCACACTTTCAGTAAGAGGATGATCAATGCGAAGCACTTCATACTTGGGGATGGTCTGCACGACAGGAGGCTGTTCTCCATCATATTCGTACATGCCGATGTCAATAGCTGCGCCTTGATAATTCGTATAGGAAGGATCGCCCGCATCGATAAGGGGAGAGCCAGGGGCTAAATGCAAATCAGCTAATAATTTAATTCTAAATGGGGGTTCACAATTGCTGAAACAATTAGCATAATTAGAATTGGAAAATGTTTGTTGACAATTATAATTCGTATTTTCAACATTAATCAATTCATCAATAGGTGTTACAAATATCTGTTGAGGATCATCAGTAAGTTTATAGAGAGAATGAAAGTCAAGCGCATAATCTATTGGAAATACATCTGGATTAGTAACAGGATCAAATACTCCTTGGTTATCAGTTTGATATTGTAAAAAGTCATCAAGATGGTATGGTTCTTCAGGTGCATGGCCAGATATCCAAGTGCTAAGTACACCTCCATCATTAACAGATGCTAACCAATGCCAAAAATAACCATTTTCTTGTTGTTCACTATGGTCTCCCATAGCATACAATGTACAAAAATTATAATCAGAATCATACGTATTAAAATTTGGTCCGACATCAAAACAAGCATTTCCGCCTGCTGCATTAGGAATATAGATTACATTATTTCTAACTTTGATATGTTCATACTGATTATCCCAAGCACCACCAGGTTCGCCACAATAAGGTTGACCATACATCTTTGTCATGATAAAATTATTCTCTATAATTCCAGAATAATAATCTCCATCTTCACACCCAGTAACAATATAAGGTGCTTGTTGCCCCCTATAGAAAAAATTGTTCCTGTATACAAAATTATCATGACAAAATGAATGAATATGTTCCTGAGCATGCATGAGATGATTATTCTCAACTATACAACCACTGCTATAAGAGCTTTTAGTCATTATATTCTTCCCACCATAAAGAAAACTATTCCTTAATACTGTATTCATACACCCATCATTATTAATGATCTTCATAGGTCCAGTCTCATAGCTTGGACCAAGACCAACACATCTATTAATAACAAGATCTTCTCCCTTGTCAAAAGCAATACTCCAAGCCTCAATATGATCTATAACTGCATTATTAAGATTTTTTAAAAAAATAGGGTGACACCCATTGACATGAATTACATCAGTAACAGGAGCAGGATCAATAAATATCAGCGAATCTTTTAATAAAAAACCATCATTGTTTATCGGATAAATTCCTGCACGCTCTTTAAAATATAAACCTTCTATATGCCAAAAATCCTTATCAATATACAAAGTTCCTTGGACAACAAATGCCTGATTAACATCATCCTGTTCTTCCTCGGCATTGCCTTGACCGATGATATCCTTTGCTGTGGTGAGACCAATAATGCTTATTGGGTTAACAGAAGTGCCTGAATTTTCAGGGCTAATTCCAGGTTGATTAGCCGGGATGGGATTCTCGTTTATCACTTCATAAGGTCCATCTCTTATATCATACGTCCCTGGCAGCACATACGCAGTCTGTCCTGCCTGCAAAGTCAAGAAAGCCTTGTTTATCGTGCACCAGGGCTGGAGTAAATCACCTGACCACACATCATTGCAGCCATAACCGCAATAATTGTTCTCATCAATGTAAAAATTATTGCTGCCAGGCAGAGGCACGCAGTTTCCAGGCTCCATCAGCATCATGCTGCCGCCAGATGATGAAATGTCCAGTTCATCACTTCCACCGGCATACGCGCTGAATCCCTTCACCTCAAATCTCACATGGCTCCCTAAATCATCAAAGGGGATACCTGTCTGCTCCCACTGTTCGCATCCATCCTGGTATCCCTCGCAACGATAGATATGGCTGACTTCACCATGCTTCACAAGGGTGATCCTGGCATTCGACATCGGGAAACTCTTGTCGACCGAAAGGATGTCTGTGGTGAGTTGGGTTTCAACAGGGGACTCGAATTCCATCACCACTCCTTCTATCCCCTTGGTCGCGCCGTCGATGACCACGCTGTTGATGTGCGTCTTCTTCAGGTCTGACTCTTGCTGGATGGTATACCTGTCAGAGAATAATCCTGGATCGAGCTGCAAGGACTGCATGCCTGCGAAATTCTTGATCTCGATGGGAGGAGATATGCCGAGCATTAAGTTAGCGATGGTGACCTCTCCAGGTGTTGATGTTTTGACAGATAATGGCAGATCGCAGGGATAGGAATGGCATTGGCTGTTGATGGTATCAACAAGATTGCCCAATCCAGGCTTATAGGTGATGCGCAGTGTCGCCTCCACTTTCCTGAGGGGGATGATCGTGACGTGGCAGTCTGAAGTGCATTTCAGGTCAATAGGTGTTTCACCGCCGTCTAGGGCAATATTCGTCCAGAAGGCCAATGGCTCAGGTATGGCGGGCTGGTATTCAATGGTGAGCGTTGAGATCATCTTCGCGAGAACAGATATCTTGCATACCTCTTCGCAATCCTTCAGCTGTTCTTCAAGAAATCCTTTGATGTCTTGGGCAGGCTGTTCATTGCCCGGCTCACCGGGGATGAGCTCTGCTCTGACGATCCGGTCAGGCTTCGGTATCTGGACAGTTATCGTGCCTTGGCCTTGTGATGAGATCCTTTTGATTTCCTTGATGGCCTTGAGGATGATCCTGGCATCAATGATGGTGGAGTCTTTGGGGACATCGTATTCCAAAGAGAATTTCTGACTTGCTTCTTCAAGGGTGGTCTCATAGACTGCGATGCCGTCTTTAAGATATCCTGGAATCGAGAGGGTTTCCTCTTCACCAAGAGTAATCACCAGGTCTTTGCTCTCACCATAAAGGTCGAAGCTGGCCGTGTCCACTTGATGTTCAGCATGGAAATTGACAAAGGAAATTCCTGGTTCTGCAAAGCTGAACGATACTGTCCTATTATCATTGGTCGTGTTTCCCGGCAAGCCGAAATAGCCTTTTCCGACAAGGGTCATCGGGCTGAAGAACACCTCGGAGGCGATAAAGACCAAGGCAAGGATGATGGACAGGCTTACCGCAGCCAAGACGAGGAGCCGTTTCATCTCGCGCCACCTCGCGGGATATAGAATAATTTCGCCTTGCCAACCTGCTTGAATTTGCATGAACCTTTAGCCTCAAGAATGAGCAGGTATTTCGCTGCCGTGATCCTGCTCGTCTTCAGTGTCTGTGCGACATCTTCAATGGTAAGGCCGAGCTCTGCCTCTCTCAAAGCCTTCAGGATGCTCGGTTCGTCTATGCCTCTTTTTTTCAACGTGTTGAACAGCTCGCTTTGCGAGTCATTGTTATCATTGATGATAACTATTAATGTTGGTTATTGTCCTTTATTGTATACAACTATCCTAATCACTTATCTTGATTACTTATCATCAATATATATAAATCTTTCGGCGACATCAAAAAAATGTACATGAATATTATAGCGATGGACACTGGGGCCAGTTCTATCGATATGATGGGACACTCAACGAAGAACGTGCTGATCATCTGAAAAAGAATAATGACTTTCCATTGAAACCATTGCTGGGCAAATGCCCAATTGAAGATTTTTTCGAGATGTATCTCTAATCATCATCCAAAAACCTTAAATGCAACGAATTCTTCTATAGACAGATGCAAGACAAGGCACTCCTCATCAACAAGGCGCTCTCCAATCTAGAGATCGTGATCTTCTCGGTAAATTGCACCATCCGCTACTCCGGCAGGGCAGAAAGCTTCCTCCCTCAGGGAGACCGAATAATCATCATCAAGAAAGACGGCACCCTGCTCGTCCATCAACCACAGGGCTCCTCACCAGTGAACTATATGCCTAAAGGCTCTCAGCATAGGATGGTCGAGAAGGAATCAAGATGGTGGCTGCAGAGCTCTCACCAGGCGAAAAAAGAATTCATGGACATCAAGCTTCATGCCATCCACTTCATCAAGACGCAGGAGCTCGTCGATTCAGAGAAGATACAGCTTGCCGGCACTGAGCGCGACATGGCCGAGATGATCTATCAAAACCCATCGCTCATTTCAGGAGAATTCAAACCAGTGGGGATGGAAGAGCAGACGAAGTACGGATTCATCGATGTCCTCGGCCATGATGACAACAACAATCTTGTCGTGGTGGAATGCAAGCGCTATACCGGTGATCTCGCTGCGGTAACCCAGCTCAGGAGATACGTCGAGCGCATAAAGAAGGAGAAAGGCCTGCAAAAAGTCAAGGGGATATTGGCCTGCCCGAAGATCTCACCCAATGCCTTGAAGATGCTCGAAGACCTCGGTTTCTCGCATAAAGCAGTCTCTCCGCCGAAATATCTCGAACGCTACGGCAAGGACCAGAAGAAACTCGGCGACTATTAAAGAACAACTTTCGACATGCAAAAATGGCAATAGACATGGCTCAAGCCTGAGAAACGAGGTGCTTTGAACTTTGATTGGCATGCGGGGCACGTAACAGCTTGATCAGTCATGGTACTATTGATCCCTTGGCAACATGCTCTTTATAAAGATTTACCCTTTTTAACCCTCTCCCTGGGGCGACTGAGCGCTTCATTTGAAATGGCCAATAATAAGTAATGCTTGTTAATTTTTCCCTGAGGCCTATCATGCTTCGCTTCACCAAGATCATCATCACTCCTCAATCTTTAGAGAAACTATATATAGCATGACTCTTGGAGCACTCTCCCATGAACAGGAAAGCGTTCGCAGCACTGATTGAGAAGCAGTTCTTGATCCTCGATGGAGGCATGGGCACGAGGCTGATGGAGCTCGGCTTCACAGAATTCGAGCTGCTCAACATCCAGAAGCCTGGAATCCCTGAAAGGATCCACAATAGCTATGCCTCAGCCGGCTCAGACATCATTCTCACAAACACCTATACCGCGAACCGCCTCAAGCTCAATCATGAAAAGATGGGCGAGAAGACCATGGAAATTAATCAAGCTGGGGTCGAGATCGCCAGGAAAGCAGCGCCCCATTGCCTCATCGCCGGTGATATAGGGCCTCTTCCATCCTATCTACAGCCTCTTGGGGATCTCTCTTTTTCACAGGCTTATGAACTCTATCACGAGGTGGCCACTGGCCTCAAGAAGGCAGATCTGCTATTCATCGAGACCCTTTCTGATATCCGGAAGCTCAAGGCAGCAGTCCTGGCAGCGCGCGACGCGACATCGCTGCCAATCATCGTCTCCATGACACCCCAAGGCGGAAGAACATCCACTGGCACGGACATCGAGACTTACGCGGCCGTCGCTGAAGCATTGGATGTGGATGCCATAGGCCTGAACTGCTCCGAAGGCCCTGAAGAGCTATACAAAGCTGCGAAAGTCCTGCTCAACATCACCACAAAACCAGTGTCCATCAAGCCAAACGCAGGCCTACCCCGCATCGTGGACGGCAAGGCAGTGTTCCTGCAATCTCCTAAACAATTTGCCTCCTTTGCGGAAAAGTTCCATGCACTGGGCGTCAATATGCTTGGCGGGTGCTGCGGCACCAATGATCGTCATATCAAGGCAATCGCAGATATCCTGAAAGGAAAATCACCCATTCCACGCTCAATCACCAAGCGAAGCAGGCTCTGCTCCCGCCTGCGCAGCGTGCTCATCGGAGAGAAGACCTTAGTCGTCGGCGAGCGCATCAACCCGACGAACAAGCCTGAATTCCAAGCAGAGTTGAAAGCAGGAAAGATGGACACGGTCAAAGAGTTGGCCCTTGCCCAGGTAGCAGACGGCGCTGCGCTCCTCGATATCAATGTCGGCATACCTGGATCGGACGAGGCCGAGATCCTGCCAAAAGTGGTGCGGACTGTGCAGTCCTTCACCGATGCCCCTCTGGTCATCGACTCCTCTGATCCTGAGAGCATGGAACTCGCATTACAGCAGAGCGACGGAAAACCTCTCTTAAACTCAGTGAACGGGAGCGAGAGAAGCCTCGCCGAGATCCTCCCTCTCGCAAAGCGCTATGGCGCGGCCATCATCGGTCTGACATTAGACCATGAAGGTATACCTCTTACCATGGAGAAACGCCTTACCATTGCCAAGCGGATCATCGCCGAAGCTGAACGAGTGGGCATCCAGAAAGAGGACATCTACATCGATGCACTGGTCATGACCATGGCCACAAACCCGGATATCCAGGAGGTCCTCTTGGCATCATTGAAGGAGATAAAGAAGCTTGGAGTAAAAACCATCTTAGGGATTTCAAATATCTCCCACGGCCTTCCGAACAGATCCTCGATCAATGCATCCTTCCTCCAGAAAGCCATGAACGCAGGATTGGATCTGGCCATCATCAATCCGAAAGTCCAAGAAGTCCAGGGCAATGCCGGAATCGAAATCTTTCGGGTTGAGAAACCGAAAACCTACCATGACCTTCCCCTGGATGAGAAGATCCACCAGGCCATACTATACGGTGATGAGGATACCATTGTAGCCTTCATTGAAGAGGCATTGAAGACCATGGATGCCCTTGCCCTCAACGACATCCTGGTGAGGGCCATGTTTGAGGTGGGCGATAAATTCAATACCCGCGTCTATTTCCTTCCCCAGGTGCTCGCTTCGGCGCGCACCATGAAAAAAGCTTTCTCCCGATTGAAGCCCGAATTGAAGAAAAACGGCAGGAAGCAGAAAGGCAAGGTTGTTTTCGCGACTGTGGAACATGATGTCCATGACATCGGAAAAAACATTGTCATTGCCCTGCTCGAGAGCCATCATTACACAGTCATCGACCTCGGCGTCAATGTCTCCAAGGAAAAGATTATTATGGCAGTAGATACCTACCATCCTAACATCCTTTGCCTCTCTGCCCTGATGACCACCACTGCATTAGAGATGGAAAAAGTGATCAAGGCCCTTCGTCAACGAAACATCCGCATCCCTGTCATGGTCGGCGGTGCAGTCATCAACGATGAATACTCCCAGCAAATCCATGCCGGATATGCAAAGGATGCGCTGTCCGCGATCAAAGAAATAAATGAGCTCATTAAAAATGGACATCACCCCATTCACCCTCTCCCTGGAGATCGTACCGCCGCGGAATGGCGTTGATCACGAGGCAGTGCTCTCCAAGTTGGAGCCCTTGAAGGGCAAGATCGATTTTGTTTCGGTAACAAAAGGTGCAGGGGGCAGTCTCCGAGGAGGATCATTGCCCATGGCGTTCTATGCAGGCCAAAGGCTCGGATGTCCGGTCGTCGCCCATGTCGTCTGCCGCGAGAAGACAAGATACGAGCTTGAAAACGATCTTATCGACTATCATTGCTTCGGCATCAAGGATATCCTGGCGCTGAGGGGAGATCCTCCTGCAGGCTCTCCAGAAGAATGGAAAGGCGACTACGCCTATGCCTATCTGTTGATTGAACAGATAAAGAGCATGAATCAAGGCCATTATCTTCCTCGGGAGATCGAGCATGGACAACGAAATGGATCGAAGACTGATTTCAGCATCCTCGCTGCAGGCCATCCAGAGGATCCGATCCTAACAGAGATCGAGCATGTGAAGAAAAAGGCCGAGGCTGGTGCAGAGCTGATCATCACGCAGATGGTGTTCTCTTTTGAGAATTATAGATCATATGTGGAATCGCTGAGGGAAGCAGGAATCACCTTGCCCGTCATTGCTGGACTCCGTCCATTGATCTCCCTTGAGCAGGCTGAGAGCGCAGAACGCTTCTTCAAGATCCCTGTCGGGGATGTATTGAAAGACGGGTTGAGGCATCAGGGAAAAGAGTTCGGCATTAGCTATTCAGTCGATTTCATCAAGAAATTGAAGGCATATGGCGCGCCGGGCGCCCATCTGTTCGTCCTCAATGACGCAGAGATCGTCCTTGAGATCTTGGCGAGGCTGTGATCGCGGTGAATAGCCCCTCCCTGTATGAACCTTAGTGCATAAGACTATAAGCATTTCTTCTTCTTGCAGCTATACCGTTTAACGCCTTCTAGCGCCTGACGCCAGCTCAACAGCCTGTTCTTCGCGCCATAATGGCTTATGACAGAAGCGGCATTCACTGTGGCGAGCCTCATCGCGAATTGGGGGTCATTCCGTCTTATCATCCCTGCGACAAACGTCGATCCGAAGGCATCACCAGCGCCCGTACATTCAACAACCCTGGCTTTTTTCGGCTTGAGATGATAGGTGTGATCCTGATGATAGCAGACCACTTCTCTGCTCCCGTCCGTGATCACCACGGTCTTCGGCCCGAGCTCGTGCAGCTTTTTCACCAGGCTGAGGCACGATCCATTGCCGACGAGCATCTCTGCTTCCTCCTTGTTCAAGATGAAGATTGCCGCTCCTTTCAGTATTTTTCCGAGATGGCGGGCGCCTTTCTCAGTGAGGTAGCTGCTCGGATTGAATGCATAAGGAATGTTGTTCTTCCTCGCATAGCCGGCGATCCCCTCCAATGCCTTGAAACTCGTCCCGGTCATGGTGCAGAAATAGAACCACCTGGTCCGTAATCTCTTGAAAGGGACTTGGGAGGGAGACAGCTCAGCATTCACTCCTCTGTAAGTCAAGATAGTCCGGTCATGGGTCATGCTGTCCAAGATGACTGAATAGCCGCTTTTCCCCATGACCCGCGGCCCAAGAAAGTCAACATGTTCCTTTTTCATGTGGTTGATGATGACCTCCCCATGGTAATCCTTGCCTAGCTTGGAAAGCCATCCCGTCTTGA
>JBDRLS010000055.1:0-16924 GCA_043812875.1 Nanobdellota archaeon | reverse complement strand
CGATTTTACGTACTTGATACGTCGTCCAACCATCATTCTTCCGTCTTAAAGTCTCCAAAAGCTTTCCCTTCGTAAGTTTCATACATTGATTTAACTCACCGTAGGGAAATAGTTTCCGGATAACACAGGTGCCGACGGCGCCGAAGCGCCGCACGGCTAGACGCTGGTCATGACCCGAAGAATATCTTTAATATCGCTACGATAGCCCCCATGACCGCGAGCGATGCATAGGAGCTGATGATGCCGATGCTTCCCACATACACGGTCAACGATGCTGCCTCATTCTTCTGCATCCCCATCTCCTTGATGAGCACCAAGAAGAACAACGGCACGACGAGAAGCCCTATGAGCAGCGGATGGATCGCAAGCAAGAGTGATAGCAAATAGACAACAAGCCCTGACCCGAAGATAAAGACTGATATGGAGTTGAATGCATTGTGGAAGCCGATCTTGTTGAGGACATGCTCTGCAGTTTTCGATGTTATCGCAACACCCGCAAGCAATGTGATCACCCCGAAAAGGATCGTGCTCACGCTTCGATTGGTCTGATACACCAAGACCGCAGTGACGAGCAGGAACAGCATGAATGGCGCCAAACCGTAGAGGAAAAACTTTGTTTCAAGGATATGGCCGATGGTGTTGATCTCGCTCTTGAAGAGCGCCCGTTTGCCATGTGTCTTTTCGATCTCCTCGACAATTGAAGCGGCCTTATCTCTGTCATAGCCGTTCTGTTCCAGCGCCTGGACGATCTGGTTTACCTGGAAGCCCTTTTCAAGTTCCTTTATGATATAGTCTTCAATCTCTGTCATGGTTCATCTGTATTTGTTGCAGGAAGTAGGTGAGGCAATCGGCGGCGCAGAAGCTTGCCTTCTTCATGAAATCTTCAGGTCCGATAAGCAAGGTGTAATGGGAAGACTGCGGGTCAAGAGGAGCTTGACAGGTGGCGCATCTTGATGAGTGCTGTTTTTTATGCTCAATGATCTTTTTCGAAATCACCTTCTTTAGGTTCAGCGCACCTGATTGGAGCTCTTTTTTCAATGCAAGAAGTTCATGGTACTCCATGGCATCGATAGTTGTTTTCAGTTCATTCATGGGCACACCTCTGGGGAGATTGAATCTGTCAGTGTATGGGTTCCAAGGCCGAATCGGTAAATGCCCTGCCCCTGGCTCATCGTCAACATATGGGCATCAGGCATGATGGTCGCATCGGGCACCAGCTCTTGAGTGAAGGCGCAGTCGATCCTGAGATCATAGGCATATGGAAATATTGCAGCGCTTGCCGTGATGATCCGCGGTGCGATGCTTTCCATGAATATGCCCAATTCTGTTTCGATGCCCGCCTCGAACATATCGCTTTCCCGCTGGATGCTTTTCTTGCTAAACAAGAGGGGATAGCTTCCTGAGATCGTGACAGCATTGTCTGCAATCTCCGCATCGCAGGCGATCGGGGATGATGAATAGGGGGCATGGAGCTGGCTGTATTGGAATCCCTCCAAGGTGAAGTTGAATGGGGGATATTGAAGGGATGATGGCTCGCTGACGCAAGTATGGATCTCGGTGAAGACAAACTTGCACAGCCTTTCCTCAACCTCCTCCCTTGTCGGTGGCATCATGCCATTGTTCTGGTCCAGGAGCACAGGCAGCCGGTATCCACCCTCCTCGACAAAGGCAAGATTCGGGCATTCATCATACAGCAGCGAGCACTCAGGGTCAAGATAGCCTCCCTGGTTGCTCACCAAGGTGATGGCCTCGACGGCAAGCTGTCCGACGCACTGCTGGAAATCTGCGAAGAGCTGGTCGCTCTCCAAGGTCAACTCCTTCACCGCGTCATCCTCCTGGATGATTTTCCCGTCAGCAATCGAATTCTGGATATAGATGAACAATCCGACCATTGCTATCCCGACGAGGCCGAGCAGCATGAATACCGTCATCTGACCCTTATTTCCGCTTTTCAAACGCAATATACCACCGATTTGTTTTTTTATCATATTCAAACACGACATCGTGCTTCTTGTCACAATCTAGAGAAAATAGCAGAGGCTTCGGAATAGTCGTCTCAAAGCTCGATCCCCGCTTATAGAGTTTCCGTCGGATTTCCATAATAAATACTTATTTTTCTACTGATTTTATTAATATTTTTAATTAATAACTATCTGCTTATAAACATACTTATATTTAAAGGTAACTATATTAATCAAAAACTATATTAACCCAAAATACCCTCTCTCCCTTTATGAGATTTAATGAGCCAGGACAATATTACAGACGACTTGAAATGATTGTGAGCAGAGCAGATTTGCAGGCTATGTCAGAGGGCAAAACCCCAGCGATAGAGGGGCCATTCGGTTTTCCTCCCATCAGAGGGTTTGAGTCTCAATTTCGGGTCATACAATCCCCCGCTTATCCAGAATTTTGTGCAAATTTAACACAGCGAGGAGACATCACTCTACTCATTCCCCTTCCTTACTCAGCAGATGATTTTCAAGAATATGATGGTAAGGAACTACCTTTATCAAAAAAGAGTAAGGGTATTGGTGACCATATCGCCATGAGAATTGAATGAACTCACGATCCCGGCCGCAGCCTCGCCATAGACATCTACTCATTACTGAACATCTCGTGGGTTGAAAGCCCCTCTCTTTAGAGTGAGATCTTCAGTCCGAAAATTCGCGATAGAGCGAGGAGCGTAAAGCTAATGACTTTAGTCAGGAGATAGCTCCGGGCAGCGAATTTTCGTTACAAGATGCGGAACTGAACAATTAAGAACTACTCCTTCCAAGATTTATCAACGAACTTCGCACCAACAACAATGATAATCAACCCACTAATGATGAGGACATAAGAAATTGTTGTCCGATTGACTATGTTTTCAACAATTCCCCCTATTGCCAAGAGCAATCCGCCTGTAATGCTTATTATTCCACTGAACAAGGTGTTTTTTTTCATCAAGATCCCCCCAGCAGCAGCCTCGCAACAAACATCCCGATGACATATCCAAGGATGATCCCGTACGCAAACTCGCGCGCCTTGGAAGTATAAGGTTCAAGCTTCCTTTTCGCCTTCGGAGGATTCTGCAGTTCCCGGATCCGCTTCTTCACCGACTTCGCCATGGCATACGCCGTGTGCTTCTTCATCAACTCATCGCCGAGCTCCACATCGCCCACGGCGTCGCTGACCCAGACGGCGAAGTCATTCCTGTCCAGGGTGACATGATGAAAAAAATGATTGTCTTCGACTGCATCAAGAAAAAGAGCTAACTCCTCGAGATTCCGCAGCCGAGCTCCATCTACCACGAAGAACTCTCGGTCGCTCTCGACATCCTCGAGGAACGGGTTCATCTCTGAAGCATATATTTCAAGACAGAGATGACGCTCTGTTCCCTGCTGTGCCCCGGGGGCAAGGTATCGGCAAGCTGGTGTGCATTGAACACATCTCTCACCCAGGTCCCGAAATCATTCCTCTCAGCGTTCACGTGGAAATAATAGCTGTCCTCGCTCATCTGCTCTAATGCAGTCGCCAATTGGGAGATGTTCTCAATCGTAGAGCCATCCACGCAGTTGAATGCCGGTATGCTCGCTTTTGTTGCCTTTCTTGTCTTCTTTCCCATTTCTTTCACCTCTTAAACAATTGCGCTCGCAGCCTCGCTTCCTTGCGGGCTTTGCTGTTTTTTCATTCTCAATGTCAAATCGTTGACCACATTCATGAATGCTATAAATGAATCATAGGGGCTGTCATAAGGATTAAAATATTTATGCACGTCCCCGTCAGCAAACCATTTCGTGCACATGTAATAGAAGTGGTCGCTGATCTGCAATTTTCTCCAATCCTCCAACAGTTTTGGATCATGGCTGTTCTTGATCGCGTGCTCCATGGCATACAACCGGGATATCGCAGAGGTCTGCATCTTGTTGCCCAGCCACGCACTCAGATCGCGCTCAACATCAGCCCAGGAAATGACATTGTGGATATCAATCTCATCCTTTGCTTCATACCGCCCAATGACCTCGCTAGGAGTCAGAAAATCATTATCATGATGCTTCAATATCTCGGCGGGAAGCCGCTTCATGAACTGAAATATGCCCGTCGTCGACCATTGGTGCTCGCCAAAGGTCTCATAATCCATGAACAAGTTGACGACCTCTCCGCTGCCATTGGCCGCATTGATCCACTTGGCATATTTTTCAACGCTCAAAGGATAATCCTTCCAGCTCGAGTTGGAAAACCTGAATGCGATGTCATCGCTCAAGCGATAATTCTTCAGCAGCAGCTTCATCTTCTCCGCTGTTTTCGGCCGATAGACAAAATTCGGGGATCTCCAATCAAGGATATGGTCGGCTCCCTCGGCAATGATGCCCTCATACCCTAAACCTTGGACAAAATGCGCAATCTCATTGCTGTAGATCAACTCGGTATTGCGGAACACCCTGGGTCTTTGCTTGAACAGCTCCCACATCATCTTCCGATGCAGATGCACTTGTTCCTTGAACTCCTCTTTGGAATACAGATAGGACAATGAGTGGTAATATGTCTCGTCGAGGAACTCAACGCATCCGGTCTTTGCCAATTCCTCGTAGCTTTCAACGACCGCAGGCACGAATTCCTTTGCCTGTTCAAGGAACACTCCCGAAAGGCTGTACGCGACCTTGAACCTCCCATCCATCTTGTTGATCATGTCAAGCACTAAACGATTCATCGGGAGATAGCATTTCTTCGCCACCTTCTCCATGATCTGCTTGTTCTTCTGGTCATCCCAATAGTGTGTATTCTGGCCGATGTCAAAAACAGAATACTTTCTCATGCGAAGGGGCTGGTGGACTTGAAAATAGAAGCAGACGCTAACCATGATGCACCCCCAATGCGTGATATACATCGATGCATTTCTTGGCAGAGTCCTTCCAGTTGAAGCCCTTCACTTCAACAGAGCCATTATCAGTGAGCGACCCTGACAGGGCAGGATAACGAAGCACGCTGAGCATCATGTTCGCCATCTGGTCGATATCCCAGAAATCGCATTTCAGGCAGTGGGTGATCACTTCACTGACGCCAGATTGCTTGGAGATTAGCACTGGAGTACCATTACGCATGGCCTCCAGTGGCGTAATCCCAAACGGTTCCGACACCGAGGGCATAACATACAGGTCAGCCATTTGATAGGCTCTGTCAACATCCGACCCAGACAAAAATCCAGAAAACAGAACTTTGTCTGCTATGCCCAATTCCGCCGCCTTCTCGATGATGAAAGGCTGCATGTCACCGCTGCCCGCGATGACGAAGGTTGTATCTGGGTCGTGTTGCAATACCCTATGTGCTGCATAGAGAAAATAATCAGGCCCCTTCTGGAGGGTGATCCTGCCGAGGAAGAGAACCACCTTATCCTTCCGGGGGATACGGCCTGGAGCGTTCTCCCAAATGACCGCATTATGCACTACCTTGACTTTCTCAGGAGATATGCCGTAATGTTCAACAATCTTATTCTTTGTATAATTGCTCACTGCGATGATGGCATCAGCCTCATGCATGCCTTCTCGTTCAATATTGTAGACATATTGGTTGACATTGCCCCCTGTCCGGTCAAACTCAGTTGCATGGACATGGACTACCAGGGGCTTTTTTGATCGTTTCTTCGCCTTGATGCCCGCGGGGAAGGTGATCCAGTCGTGGGCGTGGATGACATCGAACTCTTCATTCTCAGCGATGATCGCCGCCTGCTCTGAGAACCGATGGACTTCTGCATGAAGGTCCTTGCCATAGAGATTATTTTTCTGTGATTGCCCATATTTGAGGATCCGTTTGGCATATCCTTTTGTAGTAAGATAAGGAGTGAGTGTACTATCAACTGTTTTGATATTCACATGGGCGATATCAGCTGCTGAGATGACGCGAAGAAAATCATGATCATGCGGGCCCATGTGGGGCATGACAAACGTCACATTGACCTCATGCTCACTCAGTCCTTTCGTAAGGCCATAACAAGCTGTACCCAATCCCCCACTGTTCTGGGGAGGGAACTCCCAGCCGAACATAAGTACTCTCACCGGAACACCTTCCAATGAGAATTACTCTTATCACTATCTTTTTTCATTGAGGGCTCTTCCTCTTTTCAATGCAGCACACTTTATACATCACCACCGCGTAGCAGATTTAAATAGTTTTCTTTTTCTGCCGATCCATCAACTACCTCACCGAATTCATTTAGTATCTCATAGGTACGACAAACTTATTTAAAGGTAAAGAGGGATTTATGAGTCCAGGGTAGAGAGTTGGCTAAAGGATGAGTGAAAAAAAGAGGGAAACAAAGACAAATTCTCGTATAGAGAAGCAGCTTCGGGCGAATGAGGCAGAGCTTCATGCCATCGAAGATGCCCTCAAGAATGCAGAACATGCTATCCAGCTCAAGCAGCAGGATCTCGAACGGAAGCATGCCTATCTTCAGAACCGTAAGAACCTCCTTGATGATTTCTCCCAGGATCTGAAGAAGAAAGAGGCAGAGCTCATGCGAAAACACATTGTCCAAGAGAGGGATATCAAAGCTGAGCAGCGCCAGAAGAAGCATCTCATCCATCTTAAACAAACCATTCTGAACAAGGAGCGTTCATTGCAGGCGGCCGTCAAGGGCATGGAAAAGCAGAAACAGTCCAACCATGAGTCCGCAGGCAAGATCAAGCAGCAGGAGCACATCCTGAAAGGGAGAGAGCGGGCGATTGAAGACGGCGAGAAGCTTCTGGCCATCCGCAAGCAGGAGCTCACGTTGCAGTTCATGCGCATGAAGAAAGAGCATGCGAAAGAGATTGCGCTGAAACGGAAGGAGATTCTTGCGCGGGCTCGGGAAATTGAGCTGGAGAAGGCCGCTGCAAAAAAAGAAACCCTGGCCATGGAAGCCCATGGTCAGTTGGCCGAAGCTGAAAAGGCGAAGCTTGCTGAACAGAAGCAGCGATTGGCTGAGCAAGAGGCCCTCTTCAAGGAGGAGATGGCTGCTGAGAGGAGGAAGCTTGTAGGTTCAAAGGCCGCGCTCCGTGATCTCGTGAGGGAATCTTCCCAAGAGGAACGAAACTTAAAATCCCGGATATTGGCCCTTCAGAAAGAGGTCGACAGCGTCATGCTCAAGAAAGGCCGCATCGAGAAAGATCTTGAGGCAAAGCAGATCAAGAGGGCGAGAGATGAGCAGGCATTGATATCAAGGGAACAAGACCTTCTTGAGAAGGAGGAATCTGTCAAACAGCTCCAGGCAGAGCTCCTCCGGGAGCAGAAGGCATTTGATAGAACGCTTATCACCCATGAGAAGAAGGAAGGGATCATAGTCAATAAGACCGCAGAGCTCCTCGCCAAGGAGAAGCGGCTTGAAGACGAGGACAGGCGCCTTGCAAGGGAAGGGAAGGCGCTCCAGCAAACAAACAGCATGCTTGGCAAGCAGCTCCTTGAAAAAGAAACCATCGTCAGAAAGCACGATAAGGCGCTCGCCCAAATCAGTGCAGACATCGACAAGCTGAGGGCGCTTCGTGCCCAGGAACAAGGCGACCTCGACAAGGTCCATGACCAGCTCTTGAAGGAGAAAGATGAGCTGAATGCGATTATTAAGGCGCATGACAAGGAAAGGCAGGCATTCACTGCAGAGCATCAGGAATACAGGGATGCGCATCAGCACAAGGCAGCAGCAGAGAAACAGCTTGCCATCCTCGAAGACAAGCTTTCAGCAGTCCAAGAACATCTCAAGGGCAAATCCCGTCTTGCTGAAGAGCTTGAGAAAAACCGTGTCGCCTTGGAAGAGGCGAAGAATGATCTTTCCATCACAGAGCAGCGTGTCGCGATACTCAAGACAGAAGTCAAGGAATATGAGACCTTGCGCGACGACTTCCTTGTTCTCTCAAGGCAGCATAAGAAACTCTCCAAGGAGAGGGATGCCTTTGACTTCGAAAAGAGACAGCTTGTCGCCAGGGTCAAGGACCTCACCAAGACAGAAAGCAAGCTCGGGCCTACAGTAGAGAAACTCATGACAGAGCATGCTTCCATTGACCAGGCGATCACCACAAAAAAAGGCTATCTCTCAGGATTGATCAAACAGATCGACCAATACGAGAGCCGCCAAAAGGCGCTCGAGCACCAGTACGCAAAAGACCTGGCGGCAATGGACAAGGAAAAAGAACAGCTCAAGCGCATCATGGCAGAGATAGACAAGCGAGAAAAAGAGATCACTGCCCTTGATACGGATCTCCAGGAGAAGAACAAGGTGCTTGCCGCAGAAGAGCGCAGATTGATGAAACGGCTGCAATCACTCTCAGAGGCCGTGACGCAGAAGGAGATGCAGAATGAGGCTCTCCTCGGTTCGATCCGGCTAAAGCGCTCAGAGCTCGTACAGGGCATGGACGAGATCAAGGAAAAGAACCAACTCGCTGTCCAGAAAAAGAAGGAGCTGGATGACATTGATGCAAAGATCGAGACCGGAAAGCTGGCGCTCAAGAACCTCAGCGATGCCTCGCAAAAACGTGAGGCGTGGCTCCTCGACAAAGAGCTTAAGCTCAAGAATCGAGAACAGCTCGCTGAGAAGAATCTGACTGCGTTAGAGCGGAAGATAGCCCAGTTCCGCAAGGACCGCGATAAGCTCCACGACCGAGTCAAGGAACTCCATGAGCAGCTTGAGGACCGGGAGAGGGAGAAAAAAGAGCAGGAAGATGCGATGAAGCTCAGAGTCGAGCTTCTTGACAAGGCGAAGATCGAGCTTGAAGCGACCCAGAAGGAGCTCGCCTTATTCAAGCGTTCAAAAGATAGTCTCGAGCACTGGCAAAAAACAGCGCAGAAACAGAAGCTCATGCTCACCGGCGTGCTCCGCAAGCTTAGCGAGGACGTCGAAAAGCGGGAAGGGGAGCAGAAAGCACTTCTTGCCCAGCACTCAAAGCTTTCGACAACTCTCAAGGCATTGGAATCAGATCTGAAGACAAAGACCCATCGGCTGAAAGATGCAGAATTCTCCATGGAAGATACCCGGAAGGAGAGGAAGACTGAGCTGGTGCGGCTGAGCGTCATGCAGCGCTCGCTCGCCAAGAGAGAGGCTGCCCTCACTGCCCTCGAGCGTGAAACCCAGGAGAAACATGACGAGCTGCAGCGGAAGACCAGGGATATTGCCCGTATTGAAACGAAACTTGAAAGGGAAAGTCAAGAGCGTGCCAAACGGGAAAGGGACATCCAGAAGAGCATCAAGAGCCTTGAACGCCTTGAGACACGGGCAAAGCGCCGCAATGAGCACAAGCTGGAAAGGCACAGTGTGGAACAGGAGCACCTTTTAGAGAAGATCCATCAGCAGATAGAGGATATCGAAGGGGATATCGGTCATGCGGCATCATCCAGTCTCGAGAAGGGATATGAAGAACTCGGGCACATCTATAAGGTTCTCTCCCGTGAGAACAAGAAGATTGTTTATCCAAAAATCATGGATGTCCATGCAAAGATAAGATCGCACCTCAAGAGGTAGCGCATGACACTCTTCTCATTTGGCGGCATTCCCAAGACCCGGGATGTTCCGGATCCGATATTTCTTCTCTCAAACAGGAAATCAGCATTCTTCTTGAACATGGTCCCCAGCTTGAGTGTGGTCCACCAGGACAAACTCTATTCCATTCTTGCAGACTATGTCTCGAGTCCGATCACACAGGTCATCCATCACTATGCTTCCGTCGAGGTTCGCCGAGAAAAAGGCAGGGAGTCTTGGATTCTCCCCTTCGGCAAGGATATGCTCTTTTTGTACGCAGACAAGCCCATGCAGGGGAGATGGCTCTTCGACATCAGAAAAAGCGGCGATACAAACACCTGGGGCAGGCATTATCAGTTGAGACATGACAGAAACACCCTGCTCCTCTCTTTCATTAAAAAAACCGATAAAAATGAGGATGACAGTCATGGCATTAAGGAGTATGGCTTTGCCATCGGATTAGCTGCCTTAGACGGCGCATTGAAGGCAAAGGGGGAATGGGTTGTCCACAAGGGGATGCATTGTTATGATACAGCAGAGACCAGAGCAAGATCCGTCCTTTTCGTCGTCGCTCCTTCCTTGCAGAAAGTGAAGTCGCTGCTCGAGGAAGGCATCAAGGACGAGCATGCAATCATGAAGAAACACGCTCTCTTCCAAGAGAAGGTGGCGAACGAGGCAGGCAAGCAGCCGGATATCACCATCGCGCATGATGGCCTGGAACGCATCTCCCTTCCATTAGGAAAAACGCCCTATCTCAGGTTCCCTCTGCCCGGCTATGACTTCGACCGCCTCTCTCTCATCCCCGCGTTGCTTGCCCAAAAGGAATGCAGGCGCGCAGTCGAGCTTCTTGGCTCCCCCCCAAGAGATCAGGAGATGCTGATGTGGTATGTCTTCCGGGCATCCCAGGCCTTCCAGGCCTTGGCACGGCATCGCTGCCTTCCAAGATACATCAAGAATGATCATCTCACGCTTATCGGCGAATCGGCATTGGCGTTGACCAAGACGCTCTCCCCAATCCCGTTTCACATCAACAATAAGGAAGATATCGTCATCCAGTCACTCTCCCTTTCCCTCATTGATTTTGTCTATCGTCTTACGGACGACGATGCTTTCCGGGAACAGGGTCTCGCTGCATTGCAGCAGGTGAAACAGGCATTCTTTCGGGGCAATGCATTGCATGACCTTCCGAACCAAGACGGGGCAAGCTATCGCTCGTTTTTGGCAGCATACATCTTTCCCTCACTGCTCTCTTCCGGGGAGTGGAGCAATCACTTCACAAAACTTCTTGATCACGTCTGGAAGCCAGAGGGGAGTATCAAAGCATCGACCGACGACCCTTTTTGGCTTGATCATGTTTCAGCGATTGTTTTAGCATCATTAAACAATCCGTTTTTCAAGCCATTTGTCGATAGGATATACCGTCAGAGTCAGAGGGCATTGTACTCAACTCCGTTTATCGGATTCTTTGAGAAGGACGGCTTACTTCTTGCCAGGGCGCAGGCATCATTTATCGAAATGGCGAAGGCGAGGGAAAACGCTTTTATAGGGAAGAGACTTCAGACAAAATGGTGATGAGGCTGTTTTGGAAAAAGGAACGTGAAACACCAGAGGGTGCCGTGCCGGATGATATACCTTCCTTGAGACCTAGCGATCGAGCTCCCGATGAGATCCCCTCTGGTCCCCCAA
Organism: Nanobdellota archaeon; assembly: GCA_043812875.1. Taxonomy (GTDB): domain Archaea; phylum Nanobdellota; class Nanobdellia; order Woesearchaeales; family JAHIVG01; genus JBDRLS01. The sequence continues at coordinate 5,778 of JBDRLS010000055.1, read as the reverse complement.
TCCTTAATCATATGCCTGGCCATGATGAGTACACAGAGCTTACCCGCCTTGTTGCTGGCTTCTCTCGCCAAGCCTTTGAAAGGATCGAGTCGGCACCTGCCCATCCAGCTCAAGCACTTCTTCCCTTAAGGGAGGCGGAGCAGGAATGGCATCGTCTCAAGCAAGAGACCCTTGCGCTTCAGAAGGATCTGCAGCAGAAGCAGGACATCCTTCGGTCAAAGGAACAGGAGATCCAGCAAAAGTCAGCAGAGCTGAAGGAATATGTCAAGGGCCGAGAATCCATCCTTCACTTTCTAAAGAAAACAGAAGAGGATATTTAAATCCTACATAAGCTAATTCCGATAACAAATTATTAATACTTATGTCCTACAAAGGCTAATCTATGGGGAATTACCCAGTTAACCTTGCACACTATTCTCGGGAAGAACTCGAACGTGTCATAAGCCATCAAATCCACCACTCCCAGTTCTCTAAACTCTCAGAGGTGCATATCCCCCTAAGCATCTTCTCAACGAGGATTCCCCCTTTAGCAGCATTGGCAAGATATCTCAATGAGGAACGAAAGCTCTCCCCATCAGAGATCGCTGACCGCCTTGGAAGAAAGCCATCTACGATAAGTTCCGCATTGAATCGGGGAAGGAAACAGCTCCCCCTATCCTTTCCTGGCCATGCAGAGTTTTATATCCCCCTCATAAAACTTAGGAAGACAAGGCAGAGCATCATGGAGACAGTCATTCTCCATCTTGATAGCTCAGGACTCTCTCTGACTGATATGGCACGCATGCTCGGCCGCAGCATCAAGACCATCCATACTTGGAAGAGCAGGGCACGAAATAAATCATCGCCTACTCTAGGGTGGTAAAGCAAGTTTTTATAGTGTCATACATCAAGATGCTCATCAATGAAACCTCATTTTGTCTTTGAAGCCTCATGGGAGGTATGTAACAAAGTCGGTGGTATCTATACTGTTGTGAAGTCAAAGGCTTCACTCATGGTCGACAAATATACTGATAAATACCTCCTTGTAGGTCCCTATTTCGCCGATAAGGTCCAAGGTTCGTTCCTTGAAGAAGTGCCTCCTGAGCATTTTAAAAAAGTTTTTGACAACCTCACCCAGGAGGGCATCGTCTGCCATTTCGGAAAGTGGATCATCCCGGGCCAGCCACAGGTGATCCTGGTCGATACCCATAACTTCACCTACCAGACAAATGATATGAAGAAGAAACTCTGGGATGATTTCCGTATTGATTCATTGAACACCCAATACCACGATTTTGATGAGCCCATGCTCTGGTCTTGGGCAGTGGGCAAGCTGTTAGAGCGACTTGGCGAGGCATTGCAAGGTCCTATCGTCGCCCATTTCCACGAGTGGCTCTCCGCAGGTGGCGTGCTCTACCTGAAAGAGAACAAGAATGTTGCCACGATCTTTACCACGCATGCGACCATGCTTGGAAGGACGCTCGCCTCCCATAACGTCGACATCTATCAAAATCTTCACACCATCGATCCAGAAAAGGAGGCATATGCCCACGGCATCCAATCAAAATACCAGACAGAGAAATTTGCAGCGATGAATGCCGATGTCTTCAGCACCGTATCCGAGATCACGAGCATCGAGGCTGAAAGCCTCTTGGGAGTGAAGCCAGGCAAGCTCCTTCCCAATGGCCTGGACATGGCAAAATTCCCCACTTTTGAGGACATCAGCATAAAGCATAAGCTCTACAAGAGCAAGATCATGGATTTCATCATCTACTATTTCTTCCCGTACTATCATTTCAGCTTGGACAACACCCTCATCTTCTGTCTCTGCGGCAGGTATGAATATCATGACAAGGGCATCGATCTCTTCATTGACGCATTGGGGAAGTTGAACAAGCGTCTCAAGGATGAAGGTTCAGAGAAGACCGTCGTGGTGTTCATCTGGGTGCCCGGGAACATCAGGGGCATCAAGCCAGAACTTCTCGAGAACAAGACAAAATACCAAGATGTCCTCGAATCCATCAATGACAATCTCACTGACATCAAGAACAAGATAGTCTACCTCAAGCTTGCGGACCAGCAGACAAGTGATATGATATTTGAAGCTTCTGTCAGCGAAGAGATCCATCAGAAGATACTCCGGATGAAGCGCACCCAAGGGACTCCTCCCCTATGTACACATAACCTCTTCGATGAGGACAATGATCAAATCATCTCTGGTTTTCGCTCAGCGGGATTGTTCAACCGCAAGGAAGACCGGGTCAAGGCTATTTTTTATGCCATCTACTTGACAGGAGCAGACGGCCTTCTCGACACAGACTATTATGAGTCCATCATGGGCACCCAGCTCGGTGTCTTCCCCTCGTACTATGAGCCCTGGGGCTACACCCCTCTGGAGGCCGGTGCATTGGGCGTCGCATCCATGACCACGGACCTCGCAGGCTTCGGCCGATACCTTCAATCGAAAAAGGGCGAGGAGGCCTCTGAGGAGATGTGCGAAGGCATCTATGTATTGTCCCGCTTTAACAAAACCGATCAGGAGGTCGTTGAAAGCCTATCAAGGTCATTGTATGATTTCACCAACCTCTCAAAGGAGGGGAGGATAAAAAATAAGCTCCAGGCACGCAACCTCGCTTCAAAGGCTGACTGGAAATATCTCATCAAGAATTATTTTGAAGCCCATGAGATGGCAGTTAAGACGAGGTTCGGTGATGGAACTTCGTAAGGACTATCTGCTTGATCGATGGGTCATTGTCTCTGAAGTGCGGGCGAAACGCCCGCGGGATTTTAAGAAAAAGGCAGTGAAGGCCAATGAGGAAAACATCTGCTTCTTCTGTCCTGGTCATGAGCATCTCACCCCTCCAGAGATCATGAGGGTCGGGGGCAGGAAATGGCGCTTCCGCGTCTTTCCCAACAAGTTCCCTGCAGTGTCAGAAGAAGGCTGGCCGCACATCAAAACGGATAATACCTATTTTACATTCGGCGCGGCATACGGCAGGCATGAGGTCATCGTTGAGACATCAGACCATGATCAGCAGCTCTGGGATCTTACCGGAGACGATATCAGCGAGCTCTTTCGAATCTACGATCTCCGCATCCAGGCGCTGAGCAGGCTCCAGCACACTGAATACGTCGCGTTGTTCAAGAACCATGGGAAAGAGGGAGGCACCTCATTGATTCATTCTCATACACAGCTGCTTTCCATCAATATGGTACCCATCGTTGTACAGCACAAGCTTGAGGCAACCTTGAGGCATGGGCATTGCCCTTATTGTGAGATCATCCACGTCGAGAAAAACTCTTACCGGAGATGTTTTGAAAATGACGACTTCGTGGCCTTCACCCCCTATGCATCCCGTTTCAACTTTGAGATATGGGTCTTCCCTAAAAAACATCTTTCAGCATTAAATCAACTTATGCCCGCCCAGAGATCAAGTCTTGGGGATATCATGCAAAAGATCCTCGCCAAGCTGAAGTCGATCAATGCATCCTATAACTATTTTCTTCATTATGCTCCTCAAGGCAAGGACCTCCATTTTCATATAGAAGTGACTCCACGGCTTGCCACATGGGCGGGATTCGAATATTGCACAGGCATTACCATCAATTCAGTCTCGCCAGAGGAAGCAGCCAAGTTCTATCGGGGAGAGTAGCCATGTTCTCCCTCTCGCCATTGATGTGGGCGGAGATGGCATTCGGAACACTCATCATCGGCTATCTTCTCTTTTCCACAAAACAGCTTGAAATGAAAGAGGATAAGGAACATCTAGGGAGGGTCCCTTACCTGGATTTTCTGAAAGGAGTGGCAATTATTGCTGTTGTCGCAATTCATGCCACCGCGCTCATCCCCCGCATGTTTTCATTGAACAATGTCCTCTGGTTTGCCATGCCCTTTTTTGTCATGGCCTCAGGATATCTTCTATCAATCCGACATCCAGTAAAACTAGATATCAAGCACCATCTTCAAAGAGTGCTCTTCCGCATCATCATCGTCTATGCTTTTTTCCTCATCGTGATCCGTCTTGTTGAAGGCCGTGGCTTCAACCTTTCTCTCTTCGGGAAAGATCTGCTTTTCGGCATGGACGACGGCTCTCTCTATTTCATCCCTCTGATGATCCAGCTCTACCTGGTCTTCCCTCTGCTCCTTCCTTTGCGGAAGTGGTTCACCAACAGATGGGTGTTGACCGCGAGCTTTCTCATCTCATTCCTTTTTTGGCAGCACCACGCGATTATCCAACAGCATGTGTGGAACAATGATCTCTGGTTCTTGATCTTCTTCGGAAGATATTTCTTCTATTTCACTTTCGGCATATATCTCTCTGACCTGAAAATCGGGGAGCTGCGCTGGCATCATCTCTCTAGGTTGATCATCTACTATGTTCTCGGGACCATCCTCTTTTCTCTCACCTTGGGCTATTTTCATCAGCCCTTCCTCTATCCGGCCATCGCTCTCCTCCTCTTCCTGATCGTGCATAACTCAAATCACAAGAAAACGCCTTGGCTGGATCATGCATGGGTCAACACATTAGGCATGCACTCGCTCATCATATACCTCGTCCACGGCAGGATCCTGTTCGGCATCATGCCCCTCTTCCTCGAACGAAATCCTCTCCCTCCCTGGATAAACTATATCTTTATCATTTCTCTGACGCTCGCGCTGAGCTACGCCATCTCCCTCGGCTTCATGCTGGTCTATAAGCGATGCCTTGCATTGTGCAGACTGAAGCTTTGACATTACATAAACTATTTATACAAGGACGACCCGACTTATTCTATGAAGCACCTGCTGCATATCTCATTGGCGCTTGTCTCACTGCTTCTCCTCTCGACCCTGATCGGCACGGACATCATAAATACCGGAAGGGCGGCCTACACCCTTCTCCCCGGAGAAGCAACATGTACTTTTGAGGGAAGGGATATTCCTCTTGAGCAATGTTGTTATGAACTTCCGAAGATGTTATCCTGTGAAAAGAAGGACTCACTACGTCATTGCGGCCAAGGCTCCATCATGCTATCGCTTAATGAGAAGGCCTTCCAGTTCTGTAAGGCAGAGGGTTACCATGTCCCGAAGTGATAATCTCCTTTCAATCTTCTTGTTTATCCTCACTGCAGTGCTCTTGACATTGAATGTGTTATTCCATATGCCTCTTGCCTTTGAATCATCATCAAATATTCAATATGTCCCCGCATCAAAGACCGTCATCCTTGAATCACTCACTCTGAAGCAGAAGATTGCGCAGATGGTGATCGCCTATGGCAACGAGGAGACTATAAAGCCGTTTCAACGCATGGCCGTGGGCGGCATCCATCTCGCTGCACTGCCGAGCTATGATGACTATACGGATCGTATCAATGACTACCAACAAGATGCTCCTCTCCCTATGTTCATCACCGTCGACCTCGAAGGCTGCATCAATGCCATGGAAAACCTTCATCCCTTCCCGACATTCAGAGAGATCCCTGGTCCTGAACAGGCATATTCCCTCGGCAAGGAAATGGGGAATCTCATTTCCGGGCTCGGCTTCACTGTGAACTTCGCTCCTGTCACAGAGCTTGATGACACCATCTGGGGATGCAGGACCTTTCCCGGCACTCCAGAGGAGATCGCCGACATGGCCAATGCTTTCATCGACGGCATCCACGAGGAAGGCATTTTAGTCACTGCAAAACATTACCCCGGGAAGACATTGATCGCCCAAGATCCCCATGAGCATCTCAACCGTGCAATAATAACAGAAGAGGACTTGGTGCCTTTTCAGTTGGTCCTTGATGAAGGCATCGACATGGTCATGGTGACCC
>JBDRLS010000054.1:0-10303 GCA_043812875.1 Nanobdellota archaeon | reverse complement strand
GTCCCTGCCGAGCTCCTTTGCCATTTCAATGAGTGAGTTCTTGCTGATCACACTGTCCCCATCCACGATGGCGATGAGCTCTCCGGTCGCCTCCTTGAGGGCACGGTTGATCGACGCTGACTTTCCCTTTTGCTCTTGCTGGAGGAGCATGACGTCTTTGTATTGTTTCGCGATCCCTGAGGTATCATCAATGCTCCCGTCGTCGATGACAATAATCTGCTTTGTCCCTTCAAACAGTGCCTGCCTCACTGAATCAATGGCCTCCTTGAGATAGGGTCCCTCATTATGCGCCGGGATGATGACCGTGATGCTTGAAAAAATACGCTTGATGGGGAGTTTTTTCTTCGGGAGGAAGAGCAGGAGGTAGTATGAAAGAACAACCAACAGAAAGAGTGCTGTGAACACGGCCGCGACTTGCTCAAAAATAGTCATTTTTCCAACACATCTACATTACCGATTTTCGGCGTGACATGCCAATGAAGGCCCTTATCGAAAATTGCTCTGGTGAGGGCAATAGTATTTGCCACGGCCAAAATTACACCGATTGTTATGGCAGAGGCAAAAAAGTGAGGAAATTCTCTTATTCGTCCCCTTTTTAATAACGCCACAATTCCCATGAAAATGAACCCTCCGGTGAGGAGGAACCGGGAAAGGAGAGTAAAGAGATCGCTGAACTGGAAAAGGCTCGGATCGCCTAAAAACCAGCCGAGGAACCCGAAGAGGGTCATGAAGACCACCAAAGGAGCGATTCCGGTTCCGAGGGTGAGAAAAAAAATCATGAAGCGCTGCATGAGGGTCAATCCTTTTCCGAAGAGTATGTTAGAGGAATTGTCCATGAAAACACGGACATTGCCGTAGCACCAACGCATCTGCTGCTTGAGATAGCCTTCAAAGGTGTCCGGCACTTCGCTCGGTGTTTCTAAGTCCAGATACACGTTTCGATAGCCTGCGATTAATAGCTTCACGCTTAATTCTGAGTCTTCGGTAATGCTTCCGCTGTTCCAGCCGCCTACCTTTTCAAAGGCATTCCGGCGGATGGCACCCGCCGTCCCACAAAAAAAGACGCAGTTGAGCTTGTTATTAATGGGCATCACAATAGTATGATAGATCATAAGAACATATGCAGCAAAACGGGTGATGAGATTCGTCTCGTGGTTATAGAACCCTTGGCGGGTCTGCACGATGGCCACCTTCGGATCAACAAAAGGCTTGACAACATGCTTCAGGAATTCCTTTTGAGGTATCCAATCAGCATCAAATACAGAGATGATCTCTCCCCGGGTCACCTTCATGGCATCCCTCAGCGCACCAGGCTTGAAACCATCCCGGTGATCCCTGTGCACAAAGGTCACTCTCCCTGGAAAGCGCTCTGCATATCCTTTCAGCAATGCCTGTGTTTCCGGGTTTGTGCTGTCGTCGACAATAACGACCTCATAGCGATCCGGCGGATAGTCAAAGGCAAGACAGTGTTCGATGCATCTTGCTGCAATGGGATCATTAAACGTTGGAACCTGGACACTGACAAAGGGAAGACTCTTCATCGGCTTATAAGCAGTGGTCTTCCGATCGAGGAAGAGGTTGAGAAAGGTCAATAAGAGGAAGAGGACAGTAAAGAAGATCAAGGGGAACAAGGTCGCATTATACAGTAAAAGCGAGAATTCTTGAGGGGTCATTCAATCACCTAGAAGGATCTGTTGATCGCGAATGGACCGCCAAATTCGCTGATAACTTGGCACGCCATTTAGAATGGTATTTCCTTGACCGTGAATGCCCACATAAATCCGAGGTGCGATGCCAACAATTCCAAAACCTTCCACTTCTGAAAGATCTTGGATGAGGTCCTGTGGGGGTCGGGTCATGCATTCCATGAGTTGTTCCTCGGTGATTCCTTTTGCTGTGATAAGGGTGGTTAGTTTTTCTAAGGAAACCGTGAAGGATTCCATGTACACATCAAAATACACATCGGGTTTCAGGATGTTGACACATGCAAGAGTATTAGCATATAAAAAAGTATCAGTTTTTTCCTCAAAATCCTGGAGGGTGAGATAATATTTGGGAATGAACCGTGCTTTTCCAGGCATGATGAACTCCTGCATGAGTTCTGGGAAGCGCTCTCTCATAAAAAAGTGACTGGCATCAGAACCGGGATCCTGGAATACCATGATGGTTATGCTAGCCGTCTCATCCCCATAACTGGGCCTCCCTTCGCTTTCAGGGGTTGAAGCCACATAAAAATCATAAAGCCCTTTAATATCCTTTCCCTCCACTTTTTCCTGCACCGCAGGCTTACGCGCGTATTCAAGGTCGGCAAAAGCGATGAATGAGGTAATCAAGTAGATGACTATCCCGAGCAAGACCAAGACAATAAACTTTTTCATGAGATGGCCCCCATGATTTCTGCTGCGCGATATAACCTGCCTTGCAACACAGTTCCATCGATGATGATGGCGGGAGTTTGGGTGATGTTGTAAAATTGCTGCAAGCGAAGGATGATGCGTTCATCAGCATCGATATCGATGGTGAACACCATGGCCTCCTTGTCCAGCGTCCGCTTCAGCGCATCAAGTTCTTTTCCTTGGTCAACACAGACATCACACGAGCGGGAGTAGAAGTACAGGACGGGAATAAACTCTGTATTGCAGCTATCATAGATTGATTTTGCAGTGATCCATGTGCGGAGGGAGATGATGGTATAATCCTCCTTCAACTGGAGGTATTCCTCCGAGAGCTGCCTGCCCCGTTCATATTCCTCTATCCTAAAAGGCAAGCGTTCCCAAAAAAAGGAGAGGTCCTGCATGAGGTCATCCATGGCGATGGTTGAAAAGCTGCATCGCTGCTCAGGCTCTAGTGTTTCAGTAAAGGCCTGCTCTAATTGGACACTGTCAAGGTTCTCGTCGAGGAGATCGATGTAGTTCTTCAGAAATTGGAGGCCTTGCTCGGTCTCTTGCTTAATCAAGCGATTTGCGTAGAGGCCGGACAATACTCCTGCAGCATAGAGCAGGATGGAGACAATGATGGCCACGATGATGATGCCTTTCTTGCGCGGTTTCGCCATGTCAATCCCTTTGCTCGATTGAGGTCTTCTTGATGTGATGCCTGGTTGATGTGCGTGCGCCTACGACCAGTAAAAATGCACTCCAGATGAATAAGGGAAAGGGCATGAGTGGGATCCAGCCAAACAAGAGAAGCGGTGCTGCAGAGAAGAACATAAGCTTGAGGAAGAGGGGATAGCCAAGCTTTCTAAAAAACATCTTGAGGATGATGCTCAGGAAGAAAAAAAGGAAGGTTCCAGCAAAAACAAAGAAGAAGAACAGCGCCGATGCCTGGCTTAGGGAATAGTTGAGCATTCGGCCGTATTCGATGTCCGTTGAAAGGAACATATCCAGATAAAGCGCCCTTCCCACACGGAACAATAGGTTCATCACTCCTGCAGCCCCTCCTACCATGAGAAGCATCTTCAGGTAGTCGCTCATGGCCTGTTCCAGGGTTTCGTGCTGAAGATGCTGAAAGCCCATTTCTGGATTGGCCAGGATGGTGATCCCCTTTCGGATTAGTCTTTTCAACGGTCATCCCCCTGTTTTTGGCAGCAAGCATCCCTTTTAAAGGTATCTATTCCTTTGGTTCGGGAAAGAGATAAAAGCGGTCTCCCAAGACAAAGTATTCTCGGTTGGTAAGATCCTTCATGAAGGGACCGAACGAGCCTTCCCGGATATCTGTTCCCACGTAGAGCGGATTTGAGGAGGGGAGGACCAGTAAACGCCGTCTCTTCCATCTGCCCCAGATAAAGCACTTGAATATTTCACTTCGAAGGTTGGATTGCACGCGGTATGCGGGATGCTCATGCCCGATGATGATCAGGGAGATGCCTTTGAGCTTGGCAGGTGCGGGGAGAACATCACCATGAACCAGAAGGGCATTCCCTATCCGGAAGCTGTCTTCTATGCGGATATTTCGCTTTTTCGCGATTGGAGGAAGGAAGGGATCATGATTTCCCTTGATGAGGATGCATTCGCTGCTGTTGGTAAGCACATCAAGTAAGGTTGCGCCATCTCTCCATTCCTGATCAGAGATTGCGCCAAAGCTATGCTTGAAGTCCCCGGTGATGATGACCCGCTCCGGTTTTGCCGCATCCATCATTGCCGTTAGCTGAGCGAGCAATTGCTTGAAATGGGTCTTTGGAACAAGCAAGCCGTGGCTGAGGAGCTCATGCTCAATGCCGATGTGAAAATCGCTCAAGACCAAGGTCTTGCATCTGGGAATGATTGCTGCTGTGCTCAAGAGGCTCAGCGAGCGGGTGATGCGATATCTGGGAAGCATGACCTGCCTTAGTATTCCTTCCTCAAATACCTTTAGAAAAGTATTTAAACCGTGGGATGAATAAAAAAGGCATGTGGTGGTCGAAAAAGAGGAACGCCCTTGCTGAAGCCAGACGCCTTGAGCAGGAGATGAAAGAAGATATTCCTTTGAGAGATATCAACACAGCCCATACTGAGTTCAATAGGGAAGTGATGAAGCTTTCTAAGCTGGTTTCCCGGCCCCGCAAAAAAAGCACTATGGAAAGACGCAGTGCCAAAAAGAAAGTGATTAAACGTCATGCTGAGAAGATAGGCACAGATAAAAGACCAATAAAGAAAACAAAGACTACTTCTTCAAGAAGAACTGCAATGTCTTGACCCCTTTAGGCTTCATTATCTGCTTCGCGATGGATTTCGATTCTTTATGCTCGAGGAGGATCTGGATAAAACGCCTCCTGGTGCGGGGTGTCAATACCTTGGTGAGCAGGGCATCCGCGAGGCGCTCTGGTTTTGTCAATGATGATGTCTTGAGCATGGACACCATCGCATCTTCGTGTATTTCTTTGCCCATGATCCGTTGCGTCTTCTGTTCTGCAAAAAGCGCACTGAGAAACCGTTCTCTGGTGCGTGTTTTCAGGATTTTTTGATTGCCGCTATCCTTCAGCAAGACTGCGAGGATATCAGGATTGGCCATGAGAATGTACTTGTGTATCTGAAGAGTACGGATGACCGTATTACGGTAATTCTGCTTATCGAGATGGAGAAGCACATCAGCGAGAACCTGCTCAAAATCAAGGATCTCAATGCTTTTGAGCTGAGGCCGAGTCCTTGTCTTCCCGAGGACGAGTATCCTCTTGTATTCCTCTCGCTCCCCCACGAAGTCCTCAATCAATTCCTTGACTTTAGCTGTCACTGCCGCATCATGGAACTTGCTCTCATAGTCCTTTTGGGAAAAGGTGTCTCCGCCCGTGATGGAAATAGCCGTCTCAATATGGATTGCCTCCTTAAGTTTGCCGTCGTCCAGGCGAATAGCGAAAGTGTCCACCTCCTTGTTTCTCGCCACCCTGATGCTATTCATGGTGAAGAAGCCTTTGCTGTGCAACCACCAGTTGAGAATCTCTTTTTCTGGATTCATGGAAAGCCCTCCACATTCCCCTGCAAGAGATCGTCAAGATCTTCATTGGGGAGACTGCAGCCGTTTAATCGCAACCCCCAGAGCAAGGAGTCAAGCAAGGTTTTCTTTGTGATGCCTTGGGATATGTATGAATCGAGCAAGCCCATCCGATATGCCATGAGCACCAACTCGAGTGAGCGGATGACTTGGAGGTGAGCTGTCTTGTCCTGCCATATCTTTAAGGCCGATTGCCTGAGGGTAATGGTGGCGTGCATCTTATGCTGCAATATAGGCAATAGAGCCTTTGGCTGTTCGAGGAGAAGCCGGGTTGTGCGTTCATCAACAACCACGATGCCGGCCTGCCCCATGAGTGCTGCTGCGACTGTTTCCATCTCTCCACTGTGGACGAGTGGAATCGGCCGTTTCCCGGCCCAAAAGAGCCTGTTCGCCAATTCAAGAAGATGATCTTTCTCATCTGCTAATCGTTCATCTTGAAAAAGAGTAAGGGTGCCGACGTTGAGCTCTTTGAGCACCTGGAGTGCCTCAAACTCAAAACGTTTGATCTCCATAGGATGGTCGATGAGTTCATTTTTGACGCCGGGCGTGATAACAAAGCTTCCCTGAAACTGCTTTTTCAATGGACTGAGGAGCCAGAGCAGATTATTCATCGCTAAACTGATGATTGGCCCTGAATCAAAAATGAGGGATTTCATAATCCAAATGCCGATGACGCCATGGCTATTCGTTTCTGGATGGTGACTTTTTCCTTGGGCGAGAGGGGTGTTTGGAGCTTGCCGACATATCCCATGAGCTCCCACTGTGAAATGCCGAGCAATGCTGCAGCCCTTGCAATAGAGAGTCCTTGCTGGTATAGCTTTGATCCTTTCTTTATCTCTGCTTGGTTGATGATCTTGATGATATACATGCGGAGATGGTGGTCTGCGTCCTTTACGCGATCAAATATTTTGGCGATCTCGTTCCGGTAAGAATCCTCATCTCTTTTCTCGAGGTGATGAACCGCAGCCTTCAATGAAGGAAGGATCCCTTTAGGGAGGTACCCTTGGCGGTCGACAATTTTTGAGAGAGAGTAGGTTAAAATGGCAATGGAAAGAGAATCTTCATCCTGGAAAAGGGATGCGTTCCGAATGGTGTCATTGCTTAAGACCTTTAACGCCACACTGGATACTTTAGTCCTTGCGCAATCCCGCAGCAGCGTTTTTCCTATCCTGAGAATATCACGCCTAACCACCCCGTCCATAGGCCGTAAAAGGAATAGAGAATTTATAAATGTTTGGTCACCGAGGACCCTTTTCTGTCAATAAAAGATCAATCTCATCCTGATCCTTGAGCATGGCCTCAACTTCAGCACGCGGCTTCCCCATCAATGCTGCGAGGTCATCAACATTCATTACTTCGCATCTTGCTCACACTTATTGATAAATGTTTTGTTTTAGGTTCCCAAAACATTTATATACTATTGTCCCGTAGTTTCTCTTCATGATTAGCGTCATAAAGCGAATCCTGGGCAATCTTTTCGGAACACTCTTCAACAAGAAGAAGCATATCAAACTCGGGCTCTATGGACCGCCGAATGGAGGCAAGACCACCCTTGCTAATCGTATATGCAAGGACTGGCTTGGAGAGGAGATGGGGTCCGTCTCAAATGTGGCACATGAAACCCGCGAAATCCAGATTAAGGAACAGGTCAACATCAAGAACAAAGGGAAGGAACTTAGTTTCAATTTGGTTGACACTCCAGGCATTGCCACAAAAATTGATTATGAAGATTTCCTAAAATCTGGAATGAAGGAAAAAGAAGCAAAGGTCCGCGCAAAAGAAGCAACAAAGGGAGTGATCGATGCCATCCGCTGGCTCGATGATATGGACTCGGTCATCGTCGTCCTCGATGCGACCGCAGACCCCTATTCACAGGTCAACATCACTATCATAGGCAATCTTCAGGCGAGGAACATCCCGGTCCTCCTCGTCGCGAACAAGGTTGACCTCAAGCGAGCAAATATGCGCCGAGTCGAGAGCGCATTCCCCCAGTATAGAGTCGTCGGAATCTCCGCGAAGTATGGTGACAACATCGAGGAGTTTTATGAAGCGCTCTTTGAAGTTGTCAAATAACAAACATTCGCTGCTCGGAGCTATCGACGGGCTAAAGCCCGCGGTATTACGCTCTGAACGCGAATGTTCAATAAAAGAGGTGCATGATGGTAACCCTCCAGTTCATCCCACATAGTGAAATTGAAGGAATCAGCTCGAGCAAGCGCATCAAGAAGCTCCTTGACCTTGCGAAGACGAACAAGATTGTCCTTCTTGAAGGCAGGATCACGAAACAAGAAGAGGCTGAGCTTATCAGAAAGACCATGGAAGAGATCAATCAACGGTTCAAGGGCATCGAGTTATCAGTCATTTATCCAGACCAACAGGATGCCGCGCTCATGAGACGCCTCAGATCGAAATTCATCAGCTTTCTTCTCGGTGATAGACAAGGGCTAACGATCATCGGACCGGCGACCATTGTCAAAGAGAGATCAGAAAGGACCCTCACAAGATCCAGCTGCTCATGCGGAGGAATAACTGATGCCACACCAATGCGTTCGATGCAACACATTCTTTTCTGATGGGGCAGAGGAAATCCTTAAGGGATGCCGATGCGGCGGACGACTGTTCTTCTATGTGAAGAAGAATGCACTTGAAGAACTTAAGAAGGAAACCCAATCCCTTTCAAACAAGGACAAACTGGAGATAGAAAAAGATGCTTTCGACCTCATCGGGGCAGACATCAATAAGGATAATCCTATTGTCTTGGATTTTGAGAGCATCCGCATCCTGAAGCCAGGATCATACCAGATTGACCTGGTCAACCTCTTCAGGAAACAACCGTTGGTGTACAAGCTTGATGAGGGCAAATACATGATCGACCTTCCTGAGACGTTCCGTCAAGAGTAACGAAAATCCCGCTCTGAAGAGCGGGCGGGGCTTTCGATTCAGCGAGATTTTCAGTAATGTTTATATACATTCCTTCCAAAGGATTTCCCATGACAAGAACCGAACCCCTCGGCATCCATGTTACCAACTACGAGGTAAAGAGCCAAAATCTCCCGTTTGACTATAAGGCATTGTATGTCATGCTTCATGAATGGATGCTCGAGCATGAGTTCTGCATCGACGACAAAGACACCAGCTTTCCTGAAACCATGTACTATGAGTCCAGGCAGCAGGATGGGAGAAAGGAGATCTGGTGCTGGTGGCGGCCAAAATACATACCTGAAGATAACCCATTCTACCGTTATGCCTTGAACATAAATCTCCATTGGCTCGGGGCCCGGCAACAAGAGATTGTCAAGGATGGCAGAAAGCACCAATTGCAGGCAGGAGAGTTCTGGTGCATTGTCCAGGCGGTGCTTGAGGTGGACTATCAAGGTAAGTGGCGGAGCCATTGGCTGTTGAAGCATCTCCTGGAGACCTTCTGGAAACGGTTCATCTGGCATGACATGGAGAGACACAAGCATGAACTCTATAAGGTAGCCTATCAACTGAGAACTGATGTTTCTCAATTTTTGGATATTCGCCAGCACACTGCCGGCCCGCAGATATGGTGGCCTAAACAGGGGATCTAGGGAAAGGTTTTTAAGGCGTTCTTGAACTCTGAGAGTGCCTACTACGCCTCCGTAGCATAGTAGCCATTGCGGCAGACTTGTATCAATGCAAGCCATCTGCAGGTCGAGGGTGCAACTCCCTCCGGAGGCTTTTTTTAATCTTCCAAGTCCAAAAAAGGGTTTAGGAGAGTTCTGTTCTAAGAAATGGTGAACATTATTAAATGATGCGCTCCCCATTATTAAGATGACAAAACACAACGTGGTTTTCTTCTGTGTGACTGATTTTTGTAATGCAGGCTGTAAATCGTGCTCTTTTTGGGAAACAAAAAATCCGAAATTTCCAAAAAAGAAGGATCTGCCAAAGATTGTTGATGTCATCCATTCTAAACTGGATTGTGGATTTCTAGAGATAACAGGGGGTGAACCGCTGACATACCCCTTTGTCTATGACTTGATACATCTAGCAAGCAAAAAGGGGATGATCACCCAATTAATGACAAATGGAAGTTTATTAAATAATGAGGTGATCAAGAAACTTTGCTCTGCAGGCCTTAACATGCTCGCTATTTCTATTGATCATTGGAATGACAAAATCATGGATGATTATCGACAAATCCCCGGGTTGTCCGCCAAGATCGGTGGAATGGCCAAGGAATTGAAAAAAACAGATCTGATAATACAAGCAGGGATAGGTATTAATACGTATAACATCAATGATCTGGAAAAAACAGCAAGACACGCGATTTCTATTGGTTTTGATGAACTCTACTTTTGCTGGCCAGTAAAATCTACAGGATCAACCTATAAGTTAGGCAATAAGAATTATGATGTTACTCAAATTAGTGATGAACAGATAAGTGATGCTATTCAAGTCGTCTTGGGTCTAAAAAGAACGTTTGGCCATAAGATTGCTCATAAATATGAACATTTGAGAGATATGCTGAAATATTACAAAAAGAGTAATCAAAAATGTACATGTAAAGGGGGTCAAAATCTGTTTTATTTGGATAATCATTTAGATGTATATAGATGCATGACACTGCCTGATAAGTTGGGGAGTATTCATGGAAAAGTAAAGACTATTAAAAATGCGAAATGCGAGAAATGCTCGCTGCAATGTTTCAGGGAAGGATCATTATACTTCTTGGGAGTTAAATCAGCACCAGTATGTCAATTAATTCATGGTTCGGGGGAACCACCGGTCAATAGACCGGATGGCATGATCCCCTCACAGATTAATACGCACTCAGCATCCTTTGATGCGTGCTAGAATACTTCTGCTTGTC
>JBDRLS010000053.1:0-12127 GCA_043812875.1 Nanobdellota archaeon | reverse complement strand
CCAACCAACTCCGCAATGTGCTGTTGCTTTTTGCCTTCATGCTTCCATTTCAGAACGAGTTCCCGAGTTTGTAAGTTTATCATGACATAACTAAAACATAACCCCTATATAAATTATGCGTTATTATTGTCCTCAACTAATCCACCATAAAACATATATAGGGGGGAGACAAAACTCCTGTGGGGTGAATACTAATGAAGATCACGTTAGCTGAACCAAAATATCTTAAGGATAGCATCGCCATTATCTCTGAGTTAGTCAACGAAGCCCGCTTCAAGGTCACCAAGCAGGGCCTTGAGATGGTCGCCATGGACCCGGCCAATGTCGCCATGGTCATCTTTAAGCTCTTAAGTTCCTCATTTGTGGAATATGATGTCAAGAAGGATGTGGAGATCGGGCTGAATCTATCCAATCTCAAGGCCATACTCCGCCGGGCTAAACAGAATGATGTCCTCACGTTAGAATTAGAGGAGAATAAGCTCAAGATCATCTTGAAGGGCGCCAACACCAGGACATTCTCTCTCGCGATCATTGATCTTGAAGCCAAGGAGCAGAAGGTTCCGGATCTCACCTTTCCCGTGATGATCAATGCGCCCTCATCCGTGCTTGCGGAAGCGATAGAAGACGTTGACATCGTCGCTGAATCCGTGTCATTCATTGCAGAGCCGATGAAGCTATTGATTGAAGCAGAGGGAGATTTGAGCAAGGCATCCATCGAGATCAAGGCAGATGACAACATCAAGATCACTGCCAAGGAAAAGGCAAAGGCCAAATATTCAATTGAATACCTCAAGAAGATGATTCTCGGCAGCAAACTTGCAGATAACGTGACCATCCAGTTCAACAAGGACTATCCATTGAAGCTCGATTTCAAGGAGATCGACAAGCTGTTCTTGAGCTTTGTGCTTGCGCCGCGCGTCGAGAATGACTAATCCAAGCTTTGGGTATAAGCGAATCCTGAATCTTCCTTTCGAAGAGGCAGTGCAAAAGGTAAGAGAGACTCTAGCTAAGGAAGGATTTGGCGTTCTCACAGAGATTGATGTGAAAGCTACTTTAAAGAAGAAACTTGATGTCGAATTTGAGAAGTATGTTATTCTTGGTGCGTGTAATCCTCCGTTTGCGTATAAAGCCCTGCAAGCTGAGCTGGATATTGGCCTCTTGCTTCCTTGCAATGTGATTATTTATGAGAAAGAGGGGAAGAGCATAGTCTCTGCAATCATGCCGACAGTAGCGATGGGCATGGTAAAGAATCCTTCCTTGAGGGAGATAGCGATTGAAGTTGAGGCTAAGCTCAAGAAGGTCGTTGATAGCTGCCAATAGTCTTTTAGACAACTATTATTTTTGAAGAACTATGAAATTCAAAGTAACTGATAAGGAGGGCACAGCAAGAGCAGGCACCCTCAAGACACCCCATGGCACAATAGAAACTCCTTACTGGATGCCCGTCGCCACCAAGGCCAGCGTGAAGTCAATCTCGCAAGAAGATCTTCTTAACCTCAATCCCTCGTTGCTCATGGCCAACACCTATCACCTCATGCTTCGCCCGGGGGCGGATCTCATAAAGAAACTCGGCGGCCTCCACAGATTCATGTCATGGGGCGGCGCATTGATGACTGACAGCGGAGGATTCCAAGTCTTTAGTCTAGGCTACAGCAGAGAACAAGGTCAAAAAAAAATAGGCAACATCTTCCCCGGAGAGTCCAAGAGGATTGAACTGCCAAAAAACGTCAAGATCACCGAAGAAGGGGTCGTGTTCAAATCAGTCTACGAAGACAGAACCATCCTGTTGACTCCTGAATCCTCAATGAAGATACAGGCGCAGCTTGGCGCCGACCTCATCCTTGCCTTTGATGAATGCACCCACCCCCATGCAGGATTACACTACACGAAACAGAGCATGGAACGGACCCATCGCTGGGCAGAACGCTCCCTCGAAGCCAAGGAGAGGAACGATCAATCCTTGTTCGGCATCATCCAAGGAGGCCATTGGAAATCCTTGAGAAAGAAGAGTGCAGAAGCGATTACAAGCATGCCCTTTGAAGGCATCGCAATAGGAGGCTCTTTAGGGAAGACCAAGAAAGACATGCATCAGATCCTGGATTGGGTCATAAAGGATCTTCCTGAAAAAAAGCCGCGGCATCTCCTCGGCATCGGCACGGTAGAAGACTGTTTTGAGGCAGTTGAACGAGGCATTGACCTCTTCGACTGCGTAGGCCCTACGAGGATCGCGAGGTCAGGCTATGCGCATATCTCCCCTAAAGCAAAGGGAACGAAGGAAAACAAATTCCGTCTGAACATCACCAGAGCTGCATACAGGTCAGACCCGAGGCCAATAGACCCGTCTTGCACCTGCCAAATATGCAAGACCTATTCACGAGCATACATCCATCATCTCTTCAAGGTAAAGGAATATTTGGGTTATCATGCTCTATCTTTTCATAACATCCATTTCATGCTCAATCTGTTGAGCGAGATGAGGGCAGCGATCAAGAAGAAGGTTTTTCTGCGTTTGAAGCGGCAATGGCTGGGAACGTGACTGTGAAGACTGATCCTTTGCCGACAGTGGAATCGATAGTGATCTTGCCTTTATGAAGATCAACAAGCTTCTTCACGATTGCCAATCCCAGACCGAATCCGCCGGTGCGCCGAGTCATGTGGTCCTCGACTTGGAAGAATTTTGAGAAGAGCTGTTTTTGATCTTTTTTTGATATGCCCTTCCCGGTATCAGAGACAATGAGTTGCCAATCGCTTATCCTTTTTCGAACACGGACAGTGATTTTCCCTCCTTTTTCAGTAAATTTTGTTGCATTGGAAAGAAGATTAATGAAAATTTGAGTGACGCGCTCTTTATCGACCATGACCTTGAACTTCTTAGGGACAAACACCTTTGTTTCGATACCCTTTTTTTGGGCAAGTTTGTAAAAAAAAACATCATTGAGAATAGGGGAGAGATCAATCAATGCAACATTGAGTTTCATCTTTCCCGCCTCAATTTTCGAAAGGCCGAGAAGGTCATCGATGAGCCGAGCGAGGCGATTACTTTCCTCTTGGATGGTGTCGATGGCCTCAACCTGCTCAATCGTGGTCTTACCGAAACGCTTCTCCTTGAGCAGGGAGAGATAAAGCTTCATGGACGTCAGGGGGGTGCGGAGTTCATGCGAAACGACTGAGATGAATTCGTCTTTCATGCGGTTGATCTCACGCTCGAGATTATATCTCCGCTCAGATCGCTCGAGCCGGGAATAGAGCTTCGCCTTGTCCACCAATTGGAGATACACCACGTGGGTGAATACCAGGACAGAGATGAAAGGGAAAGGATGCGCAAAAACAGCGAGCCGGGTATTGAGATTCTGAAAAAACAAGAAGTTCACGACATGGATGAGGGGGACAATCATGTAAACAAGGAACGCAGCGGTGACATTCGCTTGATATCTGATGCGGCGCTTGTTCCGGGCAAAGATAAAAAGGGGGACAGCGAGGATGATGATATGGGTGAGCATGTATGCAGGATGGCCCCAAAAGTCAACAAAGGGGAGCCGTGGCTGGAGAGCGAGCGCCTGGACATAAAAAAACTCAGTGACGACGACCACTATCCCCAGAAGAGAAAATGCGAGCAAGAGGTGGCGCTTGAGCTTATCTCGAGAATACAACGGGCTGAGAAAGGCAATCGTCAACAGGATGAGTGCTGCACCTTCGACAGCAAATTCCAAGATAGGAAAATAGGGTTTGAACACGACGACATCGCGATTCATAAAGATTTGGATAAGAAATCCTGCGGAGATGATGGCCTTTTGCACAGCGAGCGTCCCGAAGGCAATGATCATGAGCTTAAGCTCCTGTTTCCTGGTACGCAGATATTCAGAAGTCACCATGTAGGAGATGATGACGAAAAGCAGGAATTCGAATGATTTTTTCAGGAGCTCCCCCGAGGGAGTGCCGAGGAAGAAAAAAAAATTGTGTGCGAGAGGAATGATCACCGCAGTCCCCTCAATCGCGTTTTAAGACTTGGGAAACGATGTGGCGGAGCTCGCTGGGCTCAAAAGGTTTTGTTAGATAGTCATCTGCGCCGATGAACAGGCCCTTGTCTTCATCAAGCTGCTGGTTCTTTGCCGTGACCATGACAATCTTTGTATGCTTAAGCTCAGGATTCTGCCTGATGTTGAAGCAGACATCATAGCCTCCTCGCTTGGGAAGCATCAAATCGAGAATGATGACATCAGGCTTTAGTTTGTACGCCTTCTTGAGCCCGATTTCACCGTCCTCGGCAAAATGGATATCATGTTCATCTCCTAATATCAGGCCTTCTGCCTTCGCGATATGCGGTTCATCTTCAATGATCAAAACCTTGCTCATCCCATCACCTCAGCAGTGAGAAGCGCCCCTCTATTAAATATATTTCGCTCTTGGTCAAAAGAAACTTTTCAAAACCTTAATATAGGGGTTTCTTTTAAAAAAAGCCAGAGAGGTACATAGTACGATAGCCAGATGAAATGCCCGTTCTGCCAACACGATGAGACAAAAGTGGTGGATAGCCGCGAGTCTGATGAAGCTACGAGACGGAGGAGGGAATGCCTCAAATGCCAAAAACGCTTTACCACGTACGAGCGCGTGGACCTTGCTGAGATGATGGTCGTCAAGAAAGATGGATCAAGGGAGTTGTTTGACCGCCAGAAGATAAAGATCGGCATCCAAAAGGCATGCCATAAGAGGCATATCAGCGACGATAAGATTGAAAAGGTTGTCGATGCTATCGAAGCGGAGCTCCGGGCGATGGAAAAAGCCGAGATCCCTTCCGATTTGATCGGGAAGAAAATCATGCAGAAGCTGAAGCGCGTCGATAATGTCGCTTATATTCGGTTTGCATCGGTGTATCGCCAATTTGCTGACATAAGTTCATTTGAGGCTGCGCTGAAAGCCTTGAAAAAAGGGAAGGAGTAGATGGAAATGACGCCTAGCTCACCAAAAGCCGTATCAGGTGCCGTGGACTATCTTAGGTCTTGGTTTATCCAGTGGACCAAGCACAAAGACCTCATTCTCCGGCGGATCGAGAAAATTGAGACAATGGAAGGAAAAACAATCATCCATATGAAGGATAAGGAAGTCCAGGCAATGATCGAGACACGTCTTGAGACGGCGATACCCAAGCTCACGCAGGGATGGATTCAGATCGTGACTCTTCATAACGACGAGAATAAAAAAATCCTGATCAAAGAGTGGGAGACATTCATCCAGTTTCCGAAGCTTACCCTGTTCTTTATCAACCCTTTTTCCAAAGGAGATACCAGATGGACCATTCATCCATATACCCATCAGCAGATTTGTGATCCCGATTCCCTTAAGACAGGTCTCTCGACCATGGGAGAACTCGTCGATCCGCTTACTCCAGAGGAACTCGAGGTGAAGATCCGTGATTGATGGTCCGTTGAGGAAAGCGACAAGGTTATGGGTCGATGGCGTGGCCAAGGTGCTTATGAGATTAGGCGCCAAGCCCAATATTCTTAGCGGGATCGCCATTCCCTTCGCGATCTTCGGGGCGTACCTTATCGCGACACAGCAGTTCTTATCAGCAAGCCTTGTCGTCTTCATCGCTTCGATTGTCGATGCCCTTGATGGGGCCATCGCGCGGCTGAAGAAATCAGAGGGGGTGTATGGATCATATCTTGATGCAATGATCGATCGTGTCGTTGAGATCATCATATTTGCAGGAATATTTTTTCTCTATCCTCTTGCTGCGTATTTCGCCATTTCAGGGAGCACCCTTATAAGTTATGCCAAGGCGAGGGCGGCCATGGTCGCAAAGATAGGGAACAGGGACATGCCTGCGATTGGAGAAAGGGGGGATCGCTTGACCATCCTTATCCTTGGATTGTTCGTAGCAGGGTTCTTGCCCACGAGATTAGGCTTTTCCCTTGTGGAGACAGTGACCTGGGTCATCGCAGGTGCAGCCATGTTGGGATCCCTGCAGAGGTTCCTCCAGATGCGTCGTTTTCTGAAAAAAAGTTAGATAATGCTTACCGATTCCATGACCACATCTTGAAGGGGCTTGTCTTGGGCGTTTCTCTGCACTGCGGAAATGCTGTCAACGACATCTTGCCCGCGCACGACCTTGGCGAAGACCGCGTGTTTGCTGTCCAACCAAGGTGTAGCGGCAACAGTGATGAAGAATTGGCTTGTTCCCGTGTTTGGCCCGCGGTTTGCCATGGATAGTATTCCTGGGGTGTCGTGCTTCAGGTCGGGATGGAACTCGTCCGGGATGGCCTTTTCAGAGCCTCCTGTCCCGGTTCCCGTCGGGTCGCCTCCTTGGATCATGAAATCAGGGATGACGCGGTGGAAGATGATGCCGTTGTAGAACCCGGATTCTGCCAAGTCAATGAAGTTTTTTGTTGTTATGGGCGCTTTATCTTCGAAGAGTTCGATCTCGATCTCGCCCATGTTCGTTTTGATGAGTGCGTGTCGATTGGCCATTGGTTCATCCTCCCTAATTTGTGTGGTGCAGCTTGCTACAAGTAAGAGTGCCAGGATAAATAAAAGTCGTTTCATAACCCGAGATGCCTAATTAATCCTTTATTAAGCTTTCCGTTAAGTTAATAATCTCTTCTTCATTCTCTGTTTATATGAGTAATTTGCAAGATATCAAACATGACATCCTAATGAGTAGGCAGCCAGGCAAAGTCTATCTTTCCATCTATAGAATGGGAAGAGCACAAGAGCTGAAGATCATAGGTGCAGGTCTCGCTGTTTTTCTCGCTGACATCCCTGAAGAAGGGATAGATTTTTTCGATATTGATGAGTTTGACATGAAGAGAGGTTGGTTGGAAGGTGAACTTACTGAAAAAGGCCTTGTCAAAGAAGTGGGATCAAGATTCTATCAGAGAACAAGGTTAGTGAATGAAGTAGATTATACCTTTCAGGCAACGCCCTATGAAAAGCAACGGGAAATCCCGATCTTTGAACAACTGAGAGATTATGAGCCAGAGTTATTGCTCCAAGTAGTGAGGTAATGGATATAAGAATGCTGATTACAATCTTAAAAAGAATGCTTATCGCGGCCAGAGACACCTGTCTAACATGTTTTCCTTTGTTTGGACAGCTTTCAATCGATTGAGTACTCGTCCTTCGATTTCCTTCCAGACAGGTGATTCCATGAACTCATCGGGATTTTCTGTCCCGATGACAGGCTGCAAATAACTTTGTACAGCTTCTAAAGCTTCTTCTTTCCCCTTGCCATGGCGCCGTAGAGACGCATATCTAGCTTGCGCTTCCCTGACAACATTATAGATTGGACTGTCAACTCCATAGAGGGCGTTCAGTAAAGCTTCCCTGATTGTGGCTGGGTTTTCACCTGATTGAGTGAAACCTGGTTGAGCAATCACTTCAGGGCTCCTTGTATGGATCCCCATATTATCAAGATGATCTGTCAGATCCTTGGCGACCGCATCAAATGGAAATTCTTGTTCATAATTATATAGTCCAACGAGAGCTAACCCTTCATTAAGAACACTGTTCGCGGTTTTGGCAAGGTAGTGGGGCAAAGGCATAGTATCAACCAATTAATAGTTACTGGATAGTAATAACTTATATATAAATGTTTCGGAAAGAGGGAAAAGACATAATAATAGGTTCAGGTTCTCGGGCATGATGAATAACTTGTATAAAAAGATGATTGGAGAAGGATCGCTTCTGGCCTTGATGGCTGCATTTCTGTTGTATGTCGCTGTCGAATACACCCCGAGCTTCAGGATTACAGCCATTCCCGAGGGGAATGCCGTGTCCATAACGAACATGGATGATGTTGAAGCGCGGAGAGTCAGGAATGTTCTTGAGAGGGAAGACTATGAAAATCTTCGACTGGTTCCCAAAGGGAATGACGCGTTCCAACTCCAGTATACGGGAGAACAGTCTGGATCGATTGATGATTTCTTCCAGGACGTGGCTAAGAAAGCGCACTTGAGGGTTGAAGCCCCGAAATCATCAAGAAGTACTGGAACCTTTTCTTTCTGACGACTTTGTCTAAAAAGATGAATACAGCTACTGGATAAGGCACGGAATTAAGAGTTTTGCAAATAAATATTAATAGATTAGAAGATATTTAGACAGGCATGCTTGAATCTAAAGTGGGTTGGGTCAGGAGAAAAAAATGGGATCTCCTGATCGGCTTAACTGTTTTGGTACTTGGAGGGTATGGGCTTTTTCAGGGAATTAAGTATAATGCCCAACGCCGGGCAGAGGACGCACTAAGAAATGATAATGAGATAACATGGTTTTACATACCAGAAAATGAGTGGGATATTATTCATGACATGTCTGATGAGGAAGAGAAAAAGTTCAGGGAGTCCCTAGAAAGGCAGTATCCCCATCTAAAGGATCAGCTGGAACTGAGACAAGTTGTTCAAGGAATGTATACATTTAGTGTGCAAGATGCAACAGCGAACGAACGCGCATCATATCTTACTGAGATTATATCAGGAGCCGGACTTCAAGATATATTCATTCCATTAAAAAGAAAATGATGAATGAACAATACGGCTGCCGGGATTTGAACCCGGGTAGCGACCTCTCGCCGCTGACATGGGAGGGTCGAGTAATACCACTATACCACAGCCGTATCAGATAGTATAAAGCTTCTCTGAAACATATCCCCCTTCACGTTTCTTCTTGTTGATCTCAATGCGCACAGCAGCAAAGCGCAGCCCCTTTTTCGCTTCCTCAGGACGCATGCCCATGCTCACGCCGAAAGCCAGCACATCACCCAGGCCGCGCATCCGACTTGATTTCTCGGCAAAAGAGGCAAGGCAGATGTCAACCTTGAACTTCCGTGCAAGCCTAATGTTCTGCTTTATCCGCCCGATGATCTGTGCGCGTTTCACCCCGGTGGTCCCTAACACCAGATGAAAGGGAACACCATAGGCGACTTGTTTCGATTTCATGACCTTGGCGAGGATATGATCAAGGCCTGCATTGCGCTGATGCAACCCGTCCTTATAAGCCACGGTCTCAAAGCCATAGACGCAATCGACTTGACCGCGATCGATGAGTGTCCTTGATTTAGGAGAAAATGCCTTCACCTGGAAGAGATTGTGGGAGACGACCAGACCAGACCAGCCTAACTGCTTAGATAGGACAATCGCGTTTTCCGTGTCCTTGAAGAGTACGACATCGATCATATGACAAAGGGCGTTTTCTCGCTTTATAAATCTTTTCAGCTCATTTAATATCTCTAAACAGCTTCCTGTTCCCTATGCGACCAAAGAAGATTCTCGGCTTCCAGGAACAAACATTTCAGGCAGCGTTACAGGAAGCGCACAAGATCAGAACGCTCCAGAAACTCGTTTCTTAGCCCATGTAGGAGGGTTTCTCTTCCTTCATCTCCTTGCCCTTGGCAGAGCGGAAGAAGTCCTGTAGGCTCTTGTAGGCATCTTCAATCTCTTTGGTGATAGAAGGCCTGACTCTCTCCAAGGCATCATCAAAGTGCTTCTCTAGGACAACCGTTGCCTTGATGTCTTCACGGAGTGCCGTGATTGCCGCTTCCCGGCATACGGCTTCAATGTCTGCGCCGGCATAACCCTCTGTTTTTTTTGCAATGGAGAATAATAGCGTTTCCCTGTCAGACAATTTAGTTGGATTTATTGCCGGTTCCTTATGTTTCTTGGATGAGGATGATTCAGACTCAGTATGAGGTTCGCCCCCCGCCATGTTAGATGCGAGATTTTTTTGTTTTGCGTTATGTGAATCCTTGATTCTTTTTTTGTCTGCCTCGAGAGGCATTCCATAAGTATGGACTTTGAGTATTTCGAAACGAGCTAGTTCGTCAGGTGCAGGGGTGTGGATGATCCTATCAAAACGTCCAGGCCGCAAGAGCGCAGTGTCGATGATATCAGGACGATTCGTCGCGGCCATGATAAGCACGTCATTCAATGACTCTAAGCCATCCATCTCTGTCAACAACTGATTGACAACCCTTTCAGTTGAATGGTTATCCCCTGAAGATCCTCGTCTTTGAGCGATGGAATCGATTTCATCGAAGAAGATGATGGTGGGTGATGTCTGCCGTGCCTTATGAAAGATTTGCCTGATTCCTTTCTCAGATTCCCCGACCCATTTACTGATCAACTCAGGACCCTTGATCAAGATGAAGTTGGCTTCAGCCTCATTTGCGACCGCCTTCGCAAGCAGCGTCTTTCCGGTCCCGGGCGCACCATACAGCAACACCCCTTTTGGAGGCTTGACGCCCATGCGTTTAAAGACATCTGGGTTTTTCAGCGGCCAGTCAACAGCCTCCTTCAACTGCTGTTTTATCTCTTGCAGGCCACCTATGTCCTTCCATTTGACATTAGGCTTTTCAATGAGCACTTCTCTGAGTGCACTCGGCCGAACGACCTTAAGGGCCTCGATAAAATCCTGTTTTGTGATCTTGAGTTTTTCTAGGTCGTCTTTAGAAAGCGGTTCCTCCTCTTGGAACCGAAGATAGGGATATAGCCTTCGCAAGACGTTCATTGCCGCTTCTTTAGCAAGAGAAGCTAGATCCGCCCCTACAAAGCCATGGGTGGAATTTGCGAAGCCGCTGAGCATGGATTTGTGGAGAAGCCCGTGGGCGAGGTCAGTGATCTTATCGTCGAGTGCGCCGGATGAGAGCAGTCCTTGAAGGTCCTTGTGGGTGTTAATGCCTTTCAATTTCGCCTTTAACGCTGACAAGTCTGCTAATTTTTGTTCAAGCTCCTGGATTTCTTCCTGGATTTTTTCCTTCTGGGTGCTGACGGAGAGATGGCCCCTTCGCTCAGTGATCAGTCGCTCTATATCGTCTATCTCGTTCTTCAATTCACTTCGGATATTGTTTATGTCGAGAGGCGGACTCAAGGGCATGTTTCTTGTGTGGATCTTAAGAACATTTAGTCTTCCGAGTTTGCTTGGCACCCCGATCTCCACTTCTCGATCAAATCGTCCCGGCCGACGGAGAGCCGGATCCAATGAGTTGGGGATATTGGTCGCGGCAATGACCACGACTTTTCCTCTGCTCTTCAGGCCGTCCATGAGCGCGAGCATTTGGGCAACAACCCTTCTTTCGACCTCACCATGCGCCTCTTCCCGCTTTGAGGCGATGGCATCGATCTCATCGATGAAAATGATAGAAGGGGCGTTCTTTTCAGCCTCCTCGAACTTGTTTCGGAGATTCTCCTCGCTCTGTCCGTAAAACTTGCTCATGATTTCCGGGCCATTGATGACAATGAAATGAGACTGGGTCTCATTGGCCACTGCCTTGGCTAAAAGGGTCTTTCCTGTCCCAGGAGGCCCGTGCAATAACACCCCTTTCGGCGCTTCAATACCAAGTCGTTCAAACAACTCAGGATGCTTCAACGGAAGCTCGACCATCTCCCTGATTTTCTTTATCTCTTCCTCGAGGCCGCCGATGTCCTCATAGGTTACATCCATGGTTTTCTCTTCCTTGAGCTCGACGGCTTCAGGGTTCAACTCGACTTCAGTCATCTCGGTTATGATGACTGCTTTTTTGGGATTAGTGTCTGCCACGATGAACTTCAGGTCCCCGAATCCGAAGCCCAATGTGCCCTCATCGAGCATGTTGAATATTTCCTCAAAGAAAAGGGCTATGAGACATTGTTGAGCGCCTTTTCCTCGTGCCTCCGAGAGAGATGAGGTCTCCTTTGACGACCGCCCTGCCGAGAAATCCTTGTTTTGTCAATTCTGAGGGCAAGCCGACACGTATTCCCTTGGTCGCAGGGGCGATGATGATCTTCTTTGCTTCCTTCACGTCAGCTTTGCTTACTTCCACAGGCTCTCCGATCCCTGTTTGGGCATTCCTACGGATCAACCCATCCATCCGGATGATATTCAAGCCGATGTCCCCGGGATACGCCCGGTCGACAATACCGACAGTAGGCCTGCTGCCTTTGATCTCGACGATGTCGCCTGGCTTGACGCCTATCTCATGCATGAAAGAAGAATCTACGCGGACTATGCCCTTATTCACATCGTCCTGGATCGCTTCTGCAACCTTAAGTTTAATAGTCTTCTCAGCCATAGCTACCACATGAGATCATTGCTTTGTTCCCAAACGCCTTATTTGTTGACATCAATCTTGGGCATCGGCACCGGAGGAGGCAGGTTGAAGTCC
>JBDRLS010000052.1:0-2391 GCA_043812875.1 Nanobdellota archaeon | reverse complement strand
GCCTTTTTGTCCGGGTCCTCCTCGCCTGAGGGCGCGCGATCATGGGTGGACTTGATATATCTTGACTGAAGATTGAGAAAACTGGAAATGACCTGCATGTTGTTCTTCACCCGGTGATGAATCTCTTTCAGAAGCACTTCTTTTTCTTCAAGTGATGTCTTGATATGTTTTTCAGCCTTCATGCGCTCGGTAATGTCGGTCACGACAGCAAAGCTGCCCATAAAGTGGCCTTCATTATCAAGAAATAGTTGCGGTGACACAACTGTGTGAACCTTCGCCCCTGTTTTGTTGGTCCATACCAGCTCGTAACTGATGTTTTGCCCCTGTTTGCGGGATTCAAATTCTTTAGCATGAATTTCTTGATTAGGTTCATCAAGGAAGTTGGTCACCGAACGCCCAACAACTTCATCTTGTGTATATCCTAACATCTTACAAAAGGCATTATTCACATAATTAAGCACACCTTTTTCGTCGTTCATTTTCAAGCCGTCGTTCATTGTCTCGACCAGCATACGAAAGCGTTTTTCACTTTCCTTAAGGGCCGTCTCGGCCCGCTTGCGCTCGGTGATGTCCCTGACGTCCTCAATGATGCCGAGCAGTTCCCCACCCAGGCTCAGATACGGTCTTGCAACGAGCAGGCACCAAACCTTTGAGCCGTCAATACGTTTCTTCTCAATTTCATCCTCGATACAAACGTGCCCCTTTCCTATCTGTGTTAAGGTACAGTTCTCTGTGTTACAATTCTCGCCACTAAACACTTCATAGCATTTGTTTCCTAAGACATCCTCTTTATTAAGACCCGTCATCCTGACAAAAGTCTCGTTTGCTCGAGTGATATTGAAATCTTTATCAATGATGCATATGCCATCAGCGGCAGTTTCCAGTATTTGAGTAAGTTCCTTTGTCCTCTCCTTAACCATCTTTTCAAGGTTTTTCGCATACTGCTCTTTCAAAGCCGTTTCGATCTCTAATTCCCGTCGGCGGGCGGAAAGACTCCTGCGAAGAAGGAGCAGATCAATGCCCTTATTGACTGAAGTAACCAGCTCATCCAGTGGCAGGGGTTTTTTCAAATAGCTGAAAACGCCCAATCTTAATGCCTCGATGGCGGCCTCATGGTCTCCGTGGCCAGTGATGATAATGGAGACAAAATCATCCGTAATTATCTGACATCTCTTCAGCATCTCCAGGCCGCTCATCCGGGGCATTTTGATGTCCACAAGCGCTAGATCTACCCGGTTGTTTTTAAAGTACTCCAGGCCTTCATCCCCGTCGTAAGCGACGGCTACCCGATACCCTTCCTTTTTCAGCTCGCTCTTGAGGCGTGCGCACAGCTCTTTCTCATCATCCACCACCAGGATCCTGTGCTCCAAAACACTTTTTGCATCTTCAGCCTTTTTTTGCCGAACGCGGAAGATGGCGGTATGGAGCTCTTCCAAGGAAATCGGCTTGCGCAGATAATCAACCGCACCCAGGCGAATTGCCTCTATCGCCTTATCCTCATCACCATGCCCGGTGATAATGATGACATCCAGATCAATTTGCGCCTCTTGAATCTCCTGCAACAGGCTGAGGCCATCTATCTGTGGCATTCGGATGTCAAGAAGCAGCAGCTCGTAAGGCCCTGTGCCCTTTTTGGCATTCCTTAGCTTCTCCAGGACTCCAACGGGTGAAGTTTCGTAGTCAACATCATGTCCTTCCTTGTGCAGTTCACGCTGCAGGAGCTGGCAGATTCCAACTTCATCATCAACAATGAGTACTCTCATTTTCACTCCTCTCCTTTGACCCGGAACGAGTAGCCCGCACAATATTGAGCCGCTCAACCCCTTTCTTTACCGAGGCAAGGAGTCCATCCAATGATATCGGCTTTTTCAAATAGTCGAAGGCTTGCAGTTTCAATGCCGCGATGGCGGTGTTGTAATCGCCGTGACCGGTGATAATAATGGCAACAAAATCGTCTGTAATCTCTCTGCACCGCGCAAGCATATCAAGACCGTTCATCCCCGGCATTCTGACGTCTGCAATCAGGACATCGACCCTGTTCTTCTTGAAATAATCAATGCACCCATTTCCCGTATAGGTGACCGCTGTCTGGTATCCTTCTTTTTCCAGCTCGCGCTTGATGCGCCTGCACAGATCTTTTTCATCATCCACCACCAGAATACGATATTCTTTGTTGATATCATTCATATCAACTATGGTCTTGTTCAAATCTGATATTATTGCATTGAGTTTCTCAAGGGAGATGGGCTTGGTAATGTAGTTTCCTGCAAGGAGGCGCATGGCCTTGATTACGGTCTGCTCTTCACGGTAACCTGTCATAATAATCACCTCAACGCTCACGTATTCTTCCCTGATATGCCTGAGCAGGGTGAGCCCGTCCATCCCCGGCAT
>JBDRLS010000051.1:0-5945 GCA_043812875.1 Nanobdellota archaeon | reverse complement strand
ATGAAGAGCATGGGCTTGATTGACTACAATCTATACTCCAAATCCTACAAGATCTCCGACAAGTTCAACAAGGAGATGATCCGTGTCGGACTCATGTGGCTGCAGGAGATGCGGAAGCCGCCTTATATCTCTTTGAAGAAGAAAGTTTGATCCTTCTCTAGGGTTTACGGAACGTATTTAAGGGGGCGAACCTTTTCGTATTCCTTATGGACACGGATAAAATCGTCCGGCTCAAAGCAGCCCTTGCCGGCCGCCCCCTGATGGACGTCCTTCTCAGTTCCTCATTGCCCATCAACCTGACGCGTGAAGAATCGAATGCGCTCATCACCTACACCCAAGACCGGGACGGGCATCTCCTGGAGATCGCCGAGGCTGAACGGCAATTCCTCTCCCATTTCGCAAACATGGAGCATGAGCGGGCAGCCGGCGATCTGGACACGATCATCCGCCATTTTCACAACATCAGCATTCTCGAGAAGGTGTTCACCCCAGGCTCCCATCAGAGGATCAGCGCATCGATCGCGACAAAGACCGGACTTCTCCAGGCACGGGGCATAATAAGCAAGCGATCGGACAAGCTAATCTGAACAATTCGCTGTCTCCCTCACCTGTTCCATACCGCAGCAAGGATGATTGACATCAACAGGATAAACAGAAAATAGGCAGTGATGATGATCCATCGTGTATTCTTTTTTCTGAACGGGAATGTACATGCCCAGGTAACAATGAACGGGAGAATCCAACCTGTTGGCAGCAGAATGCTGATCAGCCCGCAAAAAGTCCCGATAACCATAAACACAGGTTCCTGAAAATAAACTCCTCCGCTACTAACTAAGGCAATCACTGCGATGATCCCAAATAAAACAAAGACTGAGATTCCTGCCCAAATGCCGACCGTGATCCAAAAAAACTTCCATGTTTGATTCTCTTTTATCCAATGAGAAAAGGTGTTCCCTCCAGGACCTCCGATCGGGATCATTTTCTTGCCTTGATTTGGGTGCTCTTTTTGAGGAAATTTTCCTGCTTTTGTCATATGACGAATAGTATATAGCGATCCTAGACTCAAGAGGAGGTAGGGAAACATCTGAATCACAATCCAGATCGAATGTATTCGTTCCTCCGAGACTCCTCCGAGCATCCCTGGCATAAGAAGGCTCATCATAGGTTGTGTAAGGTATGCTGCAGCGAAAAGTGCCGGAAGTGCTAAGCTATAATAGATCCACCCTCGTATCTTATATCCCCACATCGCCAGAGCAAAATAAAATACCAACCACGGCACTAAGGTGACCAAGAACAGGGGATACATGAAACTTATCACTTGGATTATGTTAGTGAAGAGGGTAGCTAGGATTGAGAGGCCTATAGCTTTGAATACTCGTATATTCCCCTGTTCAACATTCCCTTGAAGTGGATATTTCACAGGCATCCTATCGTTTCGCCGCTAGCAGGATATCTCCTGACTGCACGGTCTTCCTGCCGGAATGCTTCGCGATCTTCGCTGCCTGCTCGGCAATCTCATTGGTCTTCTGTTCAAGAAGCTCGGAAAACGCCACAAGAGCATCAACTGAAACGCGCTTGGCGCCTGCATTCATCAATATGCGCGCCAACGGCGCTTTTGGGATCGTACTGGTCTGTTTCGGCATAGGAACACCCCTCCTTTTCTACTGGGAATGGCATCAACTTGTATAAATAGCTTTCGGGGGTAAACTGTTGATATTTCAAGTATCGCGACAGTTATGAACGTCATTATTGGAAGAAGTAAGTTATACACCTTCAGTTTTCAATGAATAACTATAAATACCAGCCCATCAGAGCACTGCCATGGATCGAAAGACCAAAATCAAGGCATTTGCCCTGCAGAATGCTATCCGCTACAATGGCAAGGCGAACGAGGGAGCGATCCTCGGACGGCTAATCGCAGAGCTGAAAGTCGAAAGGAGCGACATCCCTTCCTTCAAGAAAGAGGTCCATGACATAGTCGCTGCGGTCAATAATCTCTCAGTGGAGGAGCAAGGGACAAGACTGAAGAAGCTCGCACCGAAGATGCTCGAGAAGAAAAAGCAAGAGCATGACCTCTTCGGCTTCCTCCATATCAAGAAAGGAGAAAAAGTCATCACCGCGTTCCCCCCTGAGCCGAGCAAATATCCGCACATCGGGCACGCGAAATCAATTCTCGTCAATTATGAATTAGCAAAGCAGCATAAAGGCAAGTTCATCCTCCGCTTCGAGGACACGAATCCAGAATTGGTCAAGAAAGAATTCTATGATATCCACCTTGAAAACTATGCATGGCTGGGCGTCAAGCCGGATAAGATAAGCTATGCCTCTGATTTCATGGACACGTTCAATGAAAAAATCATCCATCTTCTCAAGGAAGGTCATGCATATGTGACCAAGGCTTCTCAGGATGAGATCAAGACCATGCGACAGAAGGGAATCGCTGTCGCTGAGCGCAATGAATCTCCAGAAGCACAGCTCGCCCGCGTTGAGGAAATGAAAACAGCCGAGCCGGGAAGCATGGTCATCCTCGCTAAGATCGACTTGAAGCATAAGAACTCAACAATGAGGGACCCTGCGCTCATGCGCATCATCGACCATGACCATCCCCGTCTGGGGAAAAAGTATCGTCTTTGGCCCACATATGACTTAGAGAATGCAGTGATGGACGGTGTGCAGAAGATAACTCACCGCCTTCGGTCAAAGGAATTCGAGATGAGGAATGAGCTGCAGCGTTACCTGCAAAGACTTCTCGGATTGCCTGAAACCAAGATCTATGAGTTTGCCCGGTTCAACCTCAAGGGGGTCGAAAGCAGCGGGCGTCTTATCCGCGAGAAGATCGAGAAAGGGGAGTTCACTGGGTGGGATGATCCACGATTGACCACCTTGGTGGCGCTGAGGCGGCGAGGCTTCCAGGCAAAGGCCATCAAAGATTTCGCATTGAGCACTGGCTTGTCAAAAGCTGAGGCGACCTTGACGTGGGATGACCTCATAAAGCACAACAAACGCCTTCTCGACGAGGAGGCTGACAGATATTTCTTTATCGCAGATCCAATACCCATCCAGATCGAAGGTGTTGAATCAAAAACTGTTTTATTGCCAGTGCATCCACGTTTGAAAAAAGGGGAACGGAAGTTCACGGTGACTCCCTTATTCTTCCTGGATAAAAATGACATCGGTGCGATGAATGATCATGCGCTCTATAGGCTCATGGAATGCTGCAATTTCTCCAAAGAAGGGGGGAATTTTCAATCATTGCCTGGCGGTATTGAGGAATATCGTATCGGTGGGCGAGGCATCTTCCATTGGCTCCCTCAAGAGGAATGTGTCGATGCAACAATCATGATGCCCGACTGTTCAGAAATCACGGGCAAAGCCGAGCTCACCATCAAAAAAGTCAAAGAGGGGCAGGTCATCCAATTTGAACGGTTCGGATTTTGCAGACGAGACGATCCTAAGGCACTTTCGTTTCGATATACTCATAAGTAAAAAGGAAAATTTATTAAATAATCGATAGTAAACAATGTACATGATAAAAAAGAAAGAGGACCTTCCTCAAAAACTCACCCGCGAGATCGTAAAGACCTATGATTCCTTTGTGGAAGATGTCCTCCGCCTGTTCTTCATCCATGGGAAGATGACCCAAAAAGAGATCGAGAAGCTTCTTTCTGATGAGCGCATGTTTCTCGAGCTGCCAGATCGTTATATTGAGATTGATGCGATAAAAGTTCGCAAGAAAGGCTTTCGCTCCTGTTCATTTCTCTTCAAAGAAAGGATGAAAAGCAAGGACCCTACAAACTGATAGGGTGCTTTTCTATACATTTATATACTTCTAAATGAGGACGAGAGCCATGAAAGATGCTGTCATGGTCATCGGCGCCCACTCAGATGACCAGATCTTTGGAGTAGGGGGTACCCTATCCAAATATGCTCAGGAAGGCAGGGATATCTACACAGTCATCTTTTCATTCGGGGAAGCATCCCATCCATTGATAAAGTCAAAAATCACAGCCGAGACGAGGGTCAGGGAATCCCAGGAAGCAGATGCATTCATAGGGGGGAAAGGGGTCACTTTCCTTGGCATAAAAGAAGCGCATTTCAACAAGGAAATCGGGAGCAGGAAGGTTGTTGAAACTCTGAAAAAGATGATTGATGAAAAAGGGATCACTACCCTCTTTACCCACTCCAACAGCGACCTTCATCCCCATCACCGGGCAGTGCTCCGAGTTGTCCTTGATGCTGTCGACGGCATGGAGAACGGATGCGATGTCTACAGCTTTGACATCTGGAATCCCCTCAAGTTTCGCGGCAGGAAAAATCCACGGCTCGTGGTCGACATATCAAAAACATATACGAAAAAAATCAAGGCATTACAGCTCTTCAAGAGCCAAAGGCTCAGCTATTATATCCTAGCCCCATCAGTATTCATCAGTGCCATTGCCAATGGGTTAGCGCACGGGACAAGATATGCCGAGGTCTTCCTCAAAGTACGATGAAAAAGCTCCTCATAGCAACCGACAGCTTCCTCCCCCGCTGGGATGGCATCGCCAGCTTCCTCGCAGAAGTGCTTCCACGGCTCAAAAAGGAATATGAGATCACAATCATTGC
Organism: Nanobdellota archaeon; assembly: GCA_043812875.1. GTDB lineage: Archaea > Nanobdellota > Nanobdellia > Woesearchaeales > JAHIVG01 > JBDRLS01. Next base: position 1,340 of record JBDRLS010000051.1, on the reverse strand, counting down.
GCCTCAATGGTCTGTTGAGGACTTTACCCATGAAGGCGTCCATGTGCTCCGCTTTCCTCTGAGCAAGAGAGGATTCGGTGATTTCATCCTCGCGAAGCCGAGCTATCGGTTGATCAGGCACCATGTTAAGGAAGCTGACCTCATCTGGACGCAGACAATCGGGCCTATAGGTTTTCTGACGATCATGGCGGCAAGACAGCAGAAAAAACCTGTTGCTGCCTTCATCCATTCCCTTGAATGGGAGCTCTTTTCGAGAAGCATCGGCTGGGGAGGCTGGTTGGCTCATTTTTTTACACAGATCTTTGCCCGATGGGTGTACAACCGTTGTACCCTGCTCATGGTGCCCTCGTTGGAGGTTGCGGAGATATTAGCGCTGCAGGAAATCTGGACGAAAAAGCATGTTGTGCCATTGGGCATCGACACCCAGAGGTTTTTCCCGCCGGAGAACAAGGACGAGGCGAAGAAGAGAATCGGCATAGACCCTCAGGAGAAGGTGATCGGCTTCATCGGAAGGATCGCCAGGGAAAAGGATCTCTTGACACTGTATGATGCTTTTGAACGGGTGAGGGTAAAGCATAAGCGTGTGCATCTGCTCATTGTCGGAGACGGACTCGATGAGATCAAGAACAAGATGAAGGATAATCTGCATGTGACCCTTGCTGGCATGCAGCAAGACGTCGTGCCTTATCTGCAGGCAATGGACATCTTCTGTCTCCCTTCCCTCACAGAGACGACGAGTCTTGCCACGCTTGAGGCGATGGCTTGTGGTTGTGCGGTGATTGCAACACCTGTCGGTTCCATCAAAAAGTATCTGAAGGACAAGAAGAACGGCTACCTGTTCCCGAAGGGGAATGCGCTGGTGTTGTCTTTGAAATTGGATTGGCTGTTGAAGAATAGTTATGTGCGTGAATCGATCGGAAAGGCAGCGCGGCAGACAGTCAAAGACGGCTATATTTGGGGAAAGACGATACGCGAGATAAAGGAAGCGTTGGTGCAGCTTTAATTATTGAAAATCTCGCCTTGCGAGATTTTAATGGGTTTAATACAAAGAAATGCTTTGCATTTCTTGTACACAAAATCTAAGATTTTGTTGTACCCCGTCCTTTAGGGCGAGATTTTCAATTCAAAGAAATGCTTTGCATTTCTTGAACAGGAAATCTTCGATTTCCTTGTTCCAAAAACTCGCCTATCGATACGAGGAGCGTAATACCCCGATCTTTAGATCGGGGATAGCTCCGAGTGGCGAGTTTTTGTTATCTGAGAATGTAGTCACTATTTTTTTGTGATCTTATACTCAAGATTCAAGAACAACACGTTCGGGATGATCAATTCTTCTTCTT
>JBDRLS010000050.1:0-6596 GCA_043812875.1 Nanobdellota archaeon | reverse complement strand
CTCAACCTCAGCAAGCTCATATTTCAAATCGAGTGCTCGCATTAATCCATCGAAATGCTGTTTGATGAGCGTGAAATCAGCATCATGGTTGCATAGCGCTACGGCAACGCGGGTCATCTCCCCCTTCTGAGAAAAGGTGACCCCGACATCAAAGATGTGCTGAGGGCTCTCGTGGTGCTTATTCTTTGAAAGGATCTCGAGCAGCTGAGGGATGAGCCATGCGCGCAGGACATCATACTCTGCATTGAGGGAGCCTTCAAGATGAATGCTCCTATCATTGACCATCATGTCAGTGGCCTGCACTTTCTTGCTCGAGAGATGATAGGCATTCACTTCTAAAAGCCCATATCCGACGAGCACTCCTGCCACCTTGTTGACGAACTTTACGAAAGGATCCTCTTCCGCGGCAGTAAAGAAACCAGGAGGCGACTCCTCGATGTTCTCGTAGCCGTAGGCGATCGCGATGTCCTCGATAAGGTCCCAGGGATGCTGGATGTCTGCGCGGTAGCGAGGAATCAACACATATCCTTTTTCAACACCATAGCCCATCTGCTTGAGATGACCATGAATCTCAGATTCGCTTAAAGACAAACCAAGAAGTTTATTCACTGCTTCCGCATCGAGCTTCATCTTTTTCGGAGTAAAGTCTGGACAGATGACCTTCTTAGTCGGATACCGAAGCGTCATCTCCTCAATCTTCCCCCCCATGTCTGCCATTGCAGTCAGAATGATGACAAGGAGTGTATGCAATACATCATGATCAAATCCAGAGCATTCGACAAATACATCAGTTGTCGTCGCGGAAACCTTGCCAGTCTGGTGGGAATTGATGATCGGCGGTACAGACAGCACTTCATCATTCTCATCGATGAAGACAGGAAACATTGCCATGCCTTCCAGAAGATACCCATAGTCTCTTCCTGCAGGGTGCAGAGTGAGCATCTGCTTTGCATTCATCCGTTTAGCAGATTCAAGAGGCCGAAAGACGATGTCCTCTGCCTTTTTTGCAGTGTAACGGATTGGCAACGCAATCTTTTCCAGGGGATATATCCCGATCGCTGCTTTCCTTCTGTTTCGACAATGGGTTATGTGCAATTTCTCCTGTATCTGGATTAACTCTCGGATCTTCTCGTCGTCAAACTTCATGCCGCGCACAATCGCGCAAGCAGTGTAAGGACGGACATGCTCAACAGCTTTCTCAATGATGACCTCTCCTTTCCCTTTCGTTACAGTGTAAGGAACCAATCCAGTCTTGATGCCGAGAAAACTCTTCATGGCACGCGCAAGGCCCTGCTCAGAAAGCATGTCTGGCCGATTAGGAAAGATCTCAACCACAATCTCACTATCAGTGACTGATTCAAGGTCTGTCCCGAGATAACTGATCCTATCTTTCAGCTTCTCTGTCGGCAGTTTCTTGCCGAGGAGCTTCTCGAATGTTTTCCTGTTGAGGGTCACGGTTGGCATTTACATCATCCACGCTTTGATTTCACGAAGCTGTCTAAGATCATTGGTATGCAGTTCTCGAATATCCTTGATCCCATAATAACGGGGAATTAACCTGGCTAAACCAAGCCCCCATGCTAGAACAGGGATCTCCTTGCCGAGCAATGGCTTGACGACCTCTGGCCGGAATATTCCAGCTCCTCCGAGCTCGAGCCATTCTTTATGCAGTGGATCGAAGACATCAACTTCAACTGAAGGTTCAGTATAAGGAAAGTATGCTGGCCGTGCGCGAACTTTTGGAAAGCCCATCTTCGCAAAGAACGTCCGAAGATAGCCGATGAGCTGTTTCAGATTACCGTCTGGGTCGACGACAATGCCCTCGCTTTGGTGGAACTCGAAGAGGTGGCTCCAATCTAATGTCTCATTCCGAAAACATGACCCGACGGAAAAATACCGCTTTGGCAATTCAGATTCTTTGAGCTGGGCAATGGTCTGTGCAGAAAGCACGGTTGTGTGCGTTCGAAGAACGTTTCTTTTTGCTTCTTCAACGCTCCATTTCCCTCCCCAGCCTGTGCTCCCTGTTGTCCAGCCGTTCTCGTGTGTCTCCTTGACGCGTTTGATCACAGGACTTTCCTTTAGGGGAACGTGAGCATCTTTGAGGTAAAACGTGTCCTGCATATCCCTGACAGGATGATCCTGAGGGGTAAAAAGTGCATCAAAGTTCCAAAAACCAGTTTGCACGAGTGACCCATTCATCTCCTCAAATCCAAGTTCAAGCCATATTTGTCGTGCATAGTGGGTGGCCTCGCGGACAAAATGTCTCCTCCCGAAGTGTTTCGCAGGGACATTGATAGAGATGTCATAGGGGCGAAAGTGTTGTTTCTTCCATGATCCGGTTTTGAGCATCGCACTCGTCAGACGGTCTGCAGCGTCATTGTCCATCTTCTGGGAGGCGACTTCTTTTCCTAATGCTGTAAGCTTAGCTGATTTTTCCTTTGCCTCTTTCACGAGGACAATGCCTCTTTTTCGTAGCTCTTCTAGTGCATGATTTTCCTCTGGCTGTAATGACGAAGGTAAAAGCGGGAATTCTTTCTTGAGGAATTGTTCTTCTTGTGATTCCTTTTTTAACGCATCCTTCCCAGAATCAGTGATGCTAAGCAATAACTGCCCATCGTGTTTCTCCATTGAGATCAAGTTTTTCCTTCGCAGCATACCAAGGCAGATGTTGACTTCCTCCTTGCTGAGCGCTGCGCCACCTTGAATAGAAGAGAGGCCTTTCCCTCCTTTTTCTAATACAGAAAGAAATCGTTTCTCCGGCAAGCCTTTGTCAAGATATTCTTGACCATTTTGAGAGAGCCGAACCTCATCCTTCTTAGATATAGTGAGAGTGATAAGCTCCTTATTTTCGAGCCATTGTAGTGCCCGCACGACCTCTACATCCTTGAGCTTGCTCTCCCGCATGAGATCAGGGACTGAACTGTACTTCTTGAGGAGAGGGAGCACCTTTCGCTCAAGTGCATGCAGTCCCAGCGCAATCTTCTTGGCATCCATGCCTTAAAAGGTGCTATTGCTGGTATTTAAGGATTTGGGAGGAGATACGTGTAATATGAAAAAGTGCCTGGCGTGTGAGGTGTATAGGACCTAGATCTTCAGTTCACCAATCATATCTTTCTGTTTATCTTGCCTTCACCCACCAATATCACTAAGATACCAGATATCACAAAGGCTAAAGAAAAGAGAGGAAGAACAATTTTCCAAAAAAGAGGAGTGGCTTGATTAGAGAACAAGAAGAATGATATGAACAGACCCCCTAAACCAATGAGCACCATCACCGTTCCAATGACCCAAGAACCCATTTTATTATGCTTGCTCATTTTCTTTCTTGAATAAAACTTGAAAAGCATATAGGTCATGAAAGCTACAAGTATATATCCAAAAATTCTTGATATGATCTGTGTAATTTCTTGTTCTGCCATGATACCTTCAGAAGTTAGATGATGGTGATAATATTAAAATCTTTATGTTCAATTTCTAGAAATATTTAAAAACGAGTGATATAAAGAGAGCGTATGAAGAGATTCCTCGTGTTGCTGCTCATCACCCTTCAAGCAGCGGTCCTCTTCTTCATCATCTCACCATCAACTGTGTTCATCCTATACCATGAACCGTTCTATCTCGGCTTCCTCCCTATCGTGTATTGGTGGTTTTTCCTCACGTTCATCTCCCTGTCGATCGAGCGGCTGAAGAGTGCATATTATTATCTCATGATCATCCCTGGCATCCTTTTGTATTACCTGCTGAGTGCCGAGCTCCCCTATTATTTTTTCCCGCAGTCTTTTATCCCCCCTGATATGCTCCTTGATGCCTTGGTGCCGTTCCTATGGTTTTTTCCGTTCCTCGGATGTCTCATCCTGTACTTCATGAAGCGTCAATGTGTAAATAGAGGCCTTGTTACGATAACGCCGTCAACAAAAGAATACACGAATCCGTTCATGCAGTGGGTGATGGATCCTGATACATGGGAAGTATTTTGGCATGTCGTCATCCGTTGGCTCATAGTCAGTTCAGCATTGGGTAGTTTCTTCATTATAATAGGTTTAGGATTTTTAGGAAAATACTATGGCTTAGTGGTTGAGAAAGTCTTCTTATTGTTGATCGTGTCGCCGCTTGCGTGGCCGCTCATCATCATGATTACTGTCCTCCTGACGAGACTGAAGAAGATGAGATGGAAGATCATTTCATTGATCGCAATGGCAACATATCTTGTGATGGTGTTGCTTCTCCCCCCGATAGAAACATTGTTGAATGGATAGGACCTTTATTTCAGCTCAGCATATTCCTTGACAACATCCTTCATGAAGTTTCGCATCCCCTCAAACGTCTTCTCATGCTTGAGCATGTCTTTCACCACGTCGAAGGGCAAGGTTGCGACATGAGCACCGACCAAGGCGCATTCACGGACCTGCCGCGGGTTGCGCAGCGACGCTGCCAACACCTCAGTCTTATACCCGTAGTGCTCGATGATGTCTACGCATTCTGCAACCAGGTCGACGCCGGAGACTATGCCCTGATCGTCTAATCCTTCGCCATTCTTGTCAATGCCGTCCATATCGAAATAATCAGTCTTCTCGAACTTAATCTTTGCATTGCTCCGCAAAAGGTCATCGACGCGCCCGGCGAACGGAGAGACATAAGCGGCTCCAGCCTTCGCAGCGAGGAGCGCTTGCTCTGGCGTGAATATCAGTGTGCAGTTGATAGGGATTCCTTCTCCCGCAAGGGCTTTGATGGCCTCGATGCCCGCAAATTGTTCCTTGTCATCCTCTTTTGTTGCAGAATTCACAGGGATCTTGATGACCACGTTGCCTGCAACAGGGTTGAACATCTTGTAGAGCTTCTTCCCTTCTGCTATCATACCCTCAGCAGAGATTTCCGTCACCTCGAGGCTCACAGGAGTCCCTTTTGCAATGGTAAGGATCTCAGTGAGATAGCCTTTCATGTCAAGGCCCTTATGCCGAGCCACTGCTTTTTTGAGAAGACTAGGATTAGTAGTGATGCCATCTGCAATACCCCATTCATAGAACTGTTTGATCTCGTCAATATCCGCACTGTCAAGGAAAATCTTCATCATGCACACCTCATGGCCTGACAACCTCATTCCGTTTAAAAAGGTTGTGCTATCATATAGGCCTGTTGTTTATTCATCGTGTTGATACCGATGATCGTAAACAATCAGAAAATATTTTTGGCACGATGAGGGATGAATTTCTCCCGGCAATCATCTCCTGTTGTATGGAAGCGGTTCTTCTGTCGTTTTTTTCTTGCACGTTCCGAAGATGCCTTCTTCTCTGCAAATCTTCCCGGATGGACATCCGCAACGTTCACAATATGATACGTGTTTACCATTGGAACAGAAAAATTCCTTGTTGTCCGCGCATCTTCCACTCTGAGTTCCATCTTGGCACAAAGGTGGCGATGGACCGCCTTCCACATGGACATCATAGATAAAATTGCTGAATTTGTGTTGAGAGTAGTCAAAGTTCCCAGAGAGGAAAAAATCCACATCATGTATGATATCCGGCAAGTCCCATTCGACGCTGTATCTGCCTTCAAGACACTCTCCAAAAGAGGGAAAATATGGACTAAAAGACTGATCATTCTCATCACAGGGAAGGCTCCAAGTGGAGCCATGTCCCACTGAGCAATGTTCTTCAAGATTCGGTTTGATGATGCAGACAGAGCCGACTTTTATACTGCTATGATCAGTGAAGCCACCTAGGTTTATTTCAAAAGGAAGTAATGCGTTCATCTCTTCATTGATCAAATCTCCGTTCAGAATATAGTCAATTTTACCGACACTTGCCTTGAAAGCGTTATCTATCCTGAGAGTGTACGGTTTATTTATCACAAAAGATGATTCAAGGTCAGGGACGAAATGGATAGGCTGCCTTAACCTGCCCCCATACTCACTTTCAGGATACAGTTGAGTATCGTAGACAGTGACCACAATATTCTCCTCAAGACCTTTATTCTTTGATGAATAATGGGTGAATGACATCGGAAGATGTGCTGTCGGAATATTATCCCCATTGAAAAAAAACGCATTTAAGATGTCTGGTTCAAAAGAATCACGAAGTGAATAGGTAGAGCTGTAGAAAAATTCTTCATCAACTAAGAACTCTGGATGTTCCCAGGGAAAATGTAGCGAATCCCAATGCATAGACATGGTGGCCCTTTCTTCAACAGTCCCCCCCACAAAATGGTTAAAAATATCAAGGCGGTAGTCAGTCAAATCACTTGAAGCGACACCGATGAAGTAATGATTGTCAATTCGAGGATAATCTATTGGAAAATCTTCAGGCCACTCTGCATAGAACAGCTCCTCAATACTCAAACTGTCGATAGACGTATCACCTGAAAGGATGCGAAAAGAGACATAAGGGCTTTCCATTCCGAGCTGTCTAGCAAAATCAAAGGAGTTAGTTTGGATCTCGTGAAGGTGAGTTCCTTCAACAGTTACATCTCTGTTTTCAGGTTCTCTGAAATCAACTGAGGTGAGATAATGGCCGACGTTCAAGATGTAATCAATATCCTCATCAAATTCCTGGAAGGTTATGAATAAGTCACCATACCAATAATTGATATTTGGAACCGAG
>JBDRLS010000049.1:0-6932 GCA_043812875.1 Nanobdellota archaeon | reverse complement strand
GGTGAACGGGGAGAAGATGTCGAAGAGCAGGGGGACGTTCTTGACGGCAAGGCAGTACTTGGACAAGGTTGATCCTGAGTTCCTCAGGCTTTATTATTCTGCAAATCTTGGGAAGAAATTGGTTGACATAGATCTGGATGAAAAGGATTTCATCGGAAGGATAAACAATGAGCTCGTCGGCAATATTGCAAACTTCGCTTATCGTGTCCTGTCATTCCTGAACAAGAACTTCGACTCGAAGATCATCGCGGTACAGCAGAATGCCATAACAGTTGAGCTTGACCAGCTTCATAGCGATATCGAAAGGGACTTTGAACAGGTTGATTTCAAGGAAGCGTACAAGAAAATCCTCCATTATAGCAGCATCGGCAACAAATACTTCCAGGAGAACGAGCCCTGGGTGCTGATTAAGGATGATAAGGAGGCGACCCATGAGGTGCTCAGCCTAAGCGTGAACATCGTGAAAAACCTCTGTATCTTGCTTAAACCGATACTCCCCAAAAAAACGGCTGAACTTGAAGCACAGCTCAATCTCAAGGATCTGAAATGGAAGGACCTCGGTTTTTCTTTGGGTGCGCATGAAGTCGGCCAGGCCAAAGCGCTTGTGAAGAAGTTGGAGGATGCGAACCTATTTGAGGTCGTCTCTCCATTCAGCAAACTAAACATTAAGGTGGGTTCTGTGCTTTCTGTTGAAGATCATCCGGACGCAGAGAAGCTCTATGTGCTGAAAGTGAGGATCGGCGAAGAGGAGCGGCAGATCGTCGCTGGACTAAAGCCATATCACCCGAAAGAGGATCTGTTGGGCAAGAGCGTCTATGTCATCACGAATCTCGAGCATGCGAGATTAAGGGGGGAGAAGAGTGAGGGCATGCTGCTCGCCGCTGACGACGGGGAATAGGTCAAGGTGCTCATATCTGAGAAGAGCGAGCCCGGCGACCAAGTGTATGTCGAGGGCGTTGCGCCCGCAGAGAAGACCATCAGTTTCAAAGAGTTCCAGACGCTGTCGATCACTGTGCAGGACAATAAGGTCGTCTGTGACGGCAAGGTGCTGAAGACGGATAAGGAAGAATTGACATCAAACCTTCCTAACAATTCAAAAGTTCGTTGAAATGGCGTTTCTTGTAAAAGGGAATCTTACTCTGCGCTTCTCTACGCTCAAGTTCTTCAGCTGCCCACCAATGCAGTTTCCAATTTCCTTTTTTAACATGCCATGCACCAGTTCTAGGCCAGCTAGCATCGACAACAAAAGTATTCGCGGAATCATTCCTGAGTAGCTGTTCCATCGCCCCTCTTGTTTTTGCTATTGCGACGAGTTGGCCATGTTGATAAGCAATAAAATTTAGACCCCTATAGCCTCGGCCATATGGATCATCAATAGCATCTTGAAAGGCTTCGACATTACTATCACCAGCAATGAGGTCGACCAATGTGTGGAGCAATGAGTTTTTCGGAAGGGTGCGCGGTAAGCCTTGTTCGCTAAAAGAAACTGCTTCAGCTTGGTTCACGCCCCGAATGGCTATGCCACCAAGATTTTTTTCGCCGGGGGGGATATCAAAGTAAAAAATGTCTTTAAAAATATGTGTATCTTCGTTATTAAATTTTGTTATATAAGTATCGAGTGTTTCAGGCGACATGATATCAGTATTTAATTTGAGGACTCCCTTGTCAAGAACATAATATTGGCTGAGCCACGCTGCCTTCGGAGGAGCAGCTGGTGAGGAAGCATATCCATGAGCTTCGAGGAGTGTATTCATAAAACAAGGAAAGGATAACAATTATTTAAAGCTTGTCATGATCCTCTTTCATACGTCCCCATGAGCTCTGCCTCGGCGAGGATGTGGCCTTGCATGGCTTGTTCGAGGTGGTTCTTTCTCGTCACTGACGGCAGATTGAGTTGTGTGTCGAGAGCATAGACCTTGAAGAAGTATCTGTGCGTGCCAGAGGGAGGACATGGGCCGCCATAGCCAGGAGTGTTGAAGCTGGTCATGCCCTGATTGAGGAGCTGAGCTTTTTCTGGGATTCCCCGAGATTCAGGAGAGAGATCCCACACTATCCAATGGACAAATGTGCCGACAGGGGCATCAGGGTCTTCCATGATGAGAGCGAAGCTTCGTGTTTCAGAAGGGAAGTCATCCATCTTCAGCGGGGGATTGATGTTCCTCCCATCGCAGGTGTATTGTTCAGGTATTGATCCACCATATTCAAATGCGGATGAGGTGAGTTTCATTTCTGTGATCCCCTGCCAGGCTTCTTCTTCTGGTTTTTGGTCGGGCGCTGACTCTGGAGAAGGCGGAGCTATTGGAGGAACGATCTCATCAGGGACTGTCTTTGCGCAGGCTGAAAAAAGAAGCAAGAATAATGCAAAAAAGATCATGGTTTTCATCGGGCACCTCTTAAACCCATCTTTAAGAAGGAAGGTATTTATAGCTTTCGGAAAGAGCTTCTTTGAGGTGAGAAACAGCATGCTCAGCCAGCGGCTTCAGGTTGATGGTGTCCTCATCATTGTACTTGATGAGAAGCCGAAGATAATCTTCATTTCCAGTCGCCTTCCAGTACCGCCAGAGGAAAGGGGCATCATTGCCGACGACGGAGACCACTTCCTCATCACGCTTGATGCCGATGTCCTTCTCGATCTTTTTCAGGCCACCGGAAAGGCCGATCCGCGCACAGGCATGGCGCAGATCGATATGAGGGAGCTGAGGGATGCATCCAGGATAGTATCTGTTGAGGATCGGCAGGTCAAAGCTTGAACCGTTGAAGGTGAGGATGAGTTTGTACTGTCGGAGGTGTTCCCTGAGTGATTTCGCGTCGAGATTGATGCCTTTGACCATGGTCTTGGTCTCGAAGCCGTCGAAGAGGCCGACGATGGTGATATCGCCGGCTAAGGAGGTCTCGATGTCGAGATAGACAGCTTCATCCTTGAAGAGGTCGTAGAGGCGCCAGTGTTCCGCTCGCGGAAGACATTGGGAAAAATAGGAGGTGTTGGCTGCAAAGAGGTGTTCAGCGGCGGTCTCCAGCGAGCGGTCATGGCGTGCTTTTTGGCGATTGCTTAATCCTTTGACCTTCTGACTTCGCAGAAAGGCATCCCAACCAGAGATGCCCTGCTGCCAAAGCCGTTTTTCCTTCGTTATGCCCACATGAGGAAGGATGATGAAACTATTTCTGATCATTGCGGAAGTAATATCGACGGTTTTTTATGGGCGTCGGCTTCTGCTTTGTAAGAGCGCGAGTCTTCTCAAGCCGGGACACGATGGTGATTGCACTTTTTGTGCTGTGGGTGATGGATGTCGGCTTTTCCCCGTAGAACGTGCCCTTTGCTGTCTCAAGGACAATGGCAAAGCCTGGAAATTTCTGGAGATAATATGAGACAAGCATCTCTTCGATGTTGTTCTGGCAGTCGATCACTGCCCAGAGGATGCCGTGCATAGAGACATTGAAAGAGGTGAATGACTTCAGTCTTCTGAGCTCAGTCTTGACATCGGTGTCCATGTGGTGCAGGCGTCTTGCCTCAAAGCCCTTAGACTGGACCAAGTCTGTGATCTTGATATCATTCAGGAGCCCCGGATGGTAGCTTCGATGGCGTTCAATAAGTTCTAACATTTTCATCACCTCTAACTAAATTCTGGAGAAGGGGCTTTAAATCGCTTACGCGTGGATGTCCAGTGGGGAGTGGCTAGGGATTCTTATAAACGTCTTTTCTGCGCCCGATCGTGGTGATGGCAATCGTTTTGTCTCTCTGAAAAATATCTGCAATGATTCTATAGTCGCCTATGCGCAATTTATAGTCCTTTCTGCCGGAAAGTCGTTCAAAGAAATGAAATGGATTGGTTTTTGTAGCCATGATCTTATTCCAAATCCTTCTCGCAATAGGTTTTTCCAGTTTCTCCAGGAATTCTAATGCTTCAGGATCAAATATGAGTTCATACATCTAAAATCCTAACCTTTTTTTCGCGGCCGCTTCTGTGATGAAGTGTCCTGCTTTTATTCTCTGCCTCGCCTTCTCAATGGCAATGATGGTTTCCTTGCTCAGCTGAGGCTTGGTCTTGATATTTTTTGCAATGTAGACCATTTTTTTTATTACTTCATCATAGCTTTCATTTTTATATTCTTTAAATTGGTCTAATTGTGTCTTTGTGTCTTCATGGATTTTTATGGTTGTTGCGCTCATAGGGTTCACCGTATACCTTGGTATACCTAGGTATATTTAAATATTACGCTTTCATAAGCATGATGAGAGTTAGTAGAAAAAGCTCACGCGTGAATGTCCAGTGGGGAGTGGCTATTGTTGAAGAACTGGTTCTGTATGTTCTTGCATACCTTGTATCAAACGGCTAGTCACTTCATCAAGTGCAGTCCGCGCATCAGGTGATAAGAGGATGACTTCGTTGGGAACTCCATCTTGACGCAAGAGCGCATAAAAAAATTCCCTTGCACCCCTCCCCCCATACACTTGAGGAAGAGGACATTGATCAGGCTGGGACCGGCATCCGACGACTTCTGCTGCGAGACCGCACAATCCGCTGTCCTGATATCGCCCTCCGTTATGATAATAAGGACATCTGAGCATAATTGTTTTGGACATGGAAAAAGGGAATGGAAGGGAATATAAAAAATGTTTGGTTCATTTCTTCTTTGTAATCTCGTCAAGCTCTTTCTTTTTGCTTTTTTCCTCTGTCCGAAGGACCGCCAATTTCATGCTTGCCAAAACCCTGTTCAAAGAATCAGTCAAGCTTTGGATCTCACCAGTATTACTATGGTCCAATTGAACATTGAAATTGCCCTTTGAAACCTCATCAACTTTTGCAGTGAGTTTTGATAGTGGTCGGGTGATGATTCTTGAGAAGTAAAAGCCTAATAGGATGGCCAAGAGGGTGATCACCAGACTCATGAGGAATATTGTTTTAGTCAATTTTTGAACAGGCTCAAGCGCCTCTGAGGTGTCTATCTCAACAATTAAACAGACATCTCTTTTTGGAATCCATTTATACGCACCATGCACCGTAACACCTAAAGAGTTTTCATAATGACCACTCCCGCTTTGACCCTGCAGACAATTCTTGACCGCGAATGTGTATATGCTCTTTTTGAAAGCAGAACCGGACGCCGATCGGATATCAGTAATCAATGAGTTGTACTTGTTCACGAGATAGGTCTCCCCTGTCCTGCCGAGTCCGGAGTGCTCGGCCATGATCTTACTGATCTGATTGATATTGATTCTCCCGGCAAAAACACCGATGACCTCTCCGTTGATATCATTTATTGGCGCTGCAATCATCAGTGATGGCGCCTGCATTGACGTGCTATAATAGACATTCTGCACAAAGAGGCCCTTTTGCCCTTCCTTAAAATAAGGCCTATCCTGCTTCACCTTGTTCTCTTGGGATTCATCTGTCGATAAGACAACCTTTCCCTCCAAGTCCAAAATGAAGAATTCTATAAAATCCGGGTCTTTCCGAAGATTCATGATCAATAAGTCGCGCGCATGAATACGATCAATGACTTCTTCGCCGCATGAAAAAGTGGCATTTTCAGTCAAACAGCCTATAAAGGAAGAGTCAGCCAGTAGGTTCTCAATGTCTTCACTCTCTTCCTCAATGAAGTCATTCAGCTGTTGCTCTTTCAGAACAAGGATGCTTTCTAAATGAGAATCAAGCCGTGCGTCTATTACATCGCGCCCATTCATCAGAAAATAAACCGAGCTGAAGGATACCACTAGCAAAGATATCACAGCAAAAAGCCCCATCAATTGAATGCCGATTTTCACTTTTATACGCTATAGACCTCGTCTAGAAATTTGGTGGTGTAAGCTTCGTCAATAGAGATGGGATTCTCAAGGACGCCCTGCGCTAGGAGGATATCCTGGACATCATTCCATTTTTGCAGGTCCATGATCCCGAGCTGAGAATCGCCGGTGTGGATGAGGGGTATGGATCTTTGAAGCATGTACAATTCATGGCTCCTCGTCCGGTCAGGAGCATAGGTCAGGATGATGTCAACAGCCTCTTCCTCATTCTCGATGGCGTACTGCCACCCTTTCAACGTTGCTCTCAAGAACTTGGTGACCAATTCAGGATGATTGTTGATCGTATCATCTGTCGCTACCAAGACATCTGCATACATGTTGACCCCATAGTCCGCCATTAGGATGGTGTTGACCTCATGACCTGCCTCAATTGCCATATGAGGCTCGTTAATGATGTAGCCTGTTGACACATCGGTTTCCCCATTCAGGAGTTCAGTGGCATCATAGCCGATAGTTATCTCATTTATCTGTTCCCGGTCGATGCCGAGCTTGTTCATCATCGCCATATATAATATTCCAATGTTGATATCAGTGCCGTCAGAAGCCCTCTCGATACCCACTGTTTTTCCAACGAAATCAGATGGACTGGTGATGCCGCTTTCCGCTAATGCGTATGCGCAGACAGGATTCACCTTGTAGATGACTGCTATCGCCTTGATCGGCACTCCTTTGGATCGAGCGATGATCAATTCATCAGCGCCGGTGATGCCGAACATGGCCTTTCCCTCCACGACAGCAGGGATCGTAGGAGTCTCAAAGGTGAACGGGTCAATAGCTACATGCAAACCTTCCTCCTCATAGAAACCTTTCTCCTTGGCAATATAGTTGCCGGCAAATTGCGCCTGATGCACCCACTTCAGCTTGAGGGTGATGTCTTCCAGCTCTTGCTGCTGGCTTGCACAGCCTGTAATCAAAATGATGAGTGCCAGAATTGCAATGAAATACTTTGTTATCACGTGCATCGCCTCTTTTTCAACTTATTTATTATTTAGTTGAGGACAATAATAACGCATAATTTATATAGGGGTTATGTTTTAGTTATGTCATGATAAACTTACAAACTCGGGAACTCGTTCTGAAATGGAAGCATGAAGGCAAAAAGCAACAGCACATTGCGGAGTTGGTTGGC
>JBDRLS010000048.1:0-2723 GCA_043812875.1 Nanobdellota archaeon | reverse complement strand
CATCCTTGATGATCTTGGTGACGATCTCGTTGATACGCTTGAGCTTTACGAGGCTCGTTCCGTACTCAACACCTAAAGCGAACACGATACGCCGCTGTTTCATCTTTTTGAAGTTATTGATTCTGGTTGCAGTGAGCTCTCTGTTGGAGACCACAAGTTCCTCTCCTTGGAGGGTGTTGATCCGGGTAGTTTTCAGTCCGATGTGTTTGACAGTCCCCTTGTCAGTACCGATGACGATATAATCACCTTCTTCAAAGGGTTTGTCGAAGTAGATGGAGAATGAGCTGAAGAGATCCTGGAGGACGTTCTGGAGCGCGAAGGCGATGGCGATGCCGCCGACACCGAGGCCGGCGATGAGGGGCGTGATCTCGATGCCGAAATTGTCAAGTAAAACCAAGACAGCAACAGCAACGAGGATGATTTTTCCGAAAAGACCCATGAGGCGGACAATGGAACTTCCCTTCTCCACCTTTTCCTGTTTTCTTTTGTCCAGTTGTTTTTGAACAAAATAATCAATAGTCATGAAGAAGGATTTGGTGCCATACCAAACAAATGCAAAGATGAGTACATATTTGAAGATCATATGGACAAGATCAGGTAAAACGAGGCGTTCTGCAGTGAGGACAACACCGATGAGTGCAAAGAAATACCAGGGAAGCGATTTGAGGACTGTGATCAAGTGATCATCAAACTCAGTTTTTGTCTTTTTGGAGAGATGATGAAGATAGCCGATGATGCTGTAGGTGAACAGCTTGAAACCGATGACAATGGCGATAATGATCGCTGCAAAGAGTATCCAGTCCTTTACCAGGTTGCCAAAGAACTCATACCCCATCCAGATTTGTATTGTTGCCATATCGACCATGGTATTTCCCACCATGGATAGACTATAAGGGATTTAAAAACCTTGCGGTAGAGTTAAATAACCTGTGATCTCTAAAGGAAGGATGCGGCTCTACAATACACTTACCCGGAAGAAGGAATCACTAATAAAAGGACCCCTCAAGATGTACAGCTGCGGCCCTACAGTCTACAATGTTCCCCATATCGGGAATTGGCGCTCTTTCATTTTCGCTGACATCCTGAAGAGATACCTTATCAGGAAAGGATACAGTGTCAAACAGGTCATGAACCTTACTGATGTCGATGACAAGACCATCAAAGGCGCAAGACAGCACAAGCTCTCCCTTAAAGACTTCACTGAGAAATACGCCAAGATGTTCTTTGACGACCTCGAACTCCTTAATATCATGCCCGCGGATGAATATCCGAGAGCGACAGACTTTATCACCAAGATGATGGACATGATCACCACGCTCCTTGACAAAGGCATCGCTTATAAGGGTGATGACGGATCGATCTATTTTGCCATCAAGGAATTCAAGAATTATGGAAAGCTTGCTCATCTTGAAAAAACTGAACTGAAGGCAGGCGCGAGAGTCGCCCAGGATGATTATGACAAGCAGCATGCTAATGACTTCGCGTTGTGGAAGGCGCACAGCAAGGAAGACGGCGATGTGTTCTGGGAAGCGCCTTTCGGCAAAGGACGGCCAGGCTGGCACATCGAATGCAGTGTCATGTCAACAGCACTGCTCGGCGAGAGCTTTGACCTCCACACTGGCGGCGTCGACCTCATCTTCCCCCACCACGAGAACGAGATCGCCCAGAGCGAGGCCACGACAGGAAAGCCCTTTGTCAAGTACTGGACGCATTGCGAGCATCTCCTCGTCGATGGTAAGAAGATGGCGAAAAGCCTCGGCAACTTCTACACATTAGAGGATCTCATCAAGAAAGGCTATGATCCCATGGCTATCCGCTTTCTCTTGCTCGCGACCCATTACCGCCAGCAGCTCAACTTCACCATGGACGGCCTCGAATATGCCAAGAACACGGTTTCAAAGCTCCAGGATTTCGTTGCGAGGATGAAGAAGAAAGCTGGAGAGGGGAAAACAGCTATCGCCAAGGACATCGACAGAGCCAGGAAAGCCTTTGAGAAAGCCATGGATGATGATCTGAACATCAGCGAGGCCTTGGCAGCAGTCCAAGAGTTCACCACTGAGATGAACAGCAAAGACAATGATGGAAAGCTCTCTGCAGGGGACTACCAAGCCATCCATGACTTCATGATGGACCTCGACGAGGTGCTAGGATTGTTTGATGTGGAAGATGAAGAACTTCCCAAAGCGGTGAAAGCCCTCATCGACAAGCGCGAGGAGGCAAGAAAGAAGAAAGACTTCGCAACTTCTGACAGATTAAGAGAAGAGATAAGAAAGAAAGGCTTCCAGGTAGATGACACCAAAGATGGTGTTCGGTGGAGGAAGATTACTTAAGCTTCCCTGTGGTCATTCACGAAGGACATGTAATCTTGCCAAGGTGTTCTGAACGAGAGTTGATCCTTTGAGATACCATCCTTATCTTCACCCACGAGACCATACACCATGTTTGCCAATGGTCCGAAGGAATTAGGTATGCGTCGTCCTTTAGTAGAGCCATGAGCAGTCATATGCGCAACAGCTCGTGTCTCAAGATCTGGCACGAGAGCCTGTGCTTCATCGAAAATCTCTCGAATTTCTGGATCGACTTCATCAGCTGGAGAATAATCAGCATCATATGCAGAAGAAAAACGGTCAAAATCTCCAAGTTGGATAGTCCTTTGATCAATTCGACTGAATATGAACTGGAGTTCAGGTTCAGATTTTCCCCTCGTCAGCTCAAGAACGAAC
>JBDRLS010000047.1:0-3594 GCA_043812875.1 Nanobdellota archaeon | reverse complement strand
CAATAAATCTTGAACCTTCAATGCTTGGGCCGACAGTAATGCCCTCGTCGAAATGGGCTCTTTCCATAACTTCAAGCCATTCACGAATAGTGAGATATCCATCTATGGAAACTTCTTCTTCGAAAGTTGCTTCGCCTCCCATTACATGTAGTTCCTCATATGCGTATATTTCTGTATAGAATTTTGCTGGAGCACCGGCTCCAACAGTAAAGAATGGATTTCCTAGAGGACCAACTGATAATATTCCTCCAATTTCCGCTGAATTCATTTCACAAGTGTTATCTTTCGTGCATTCATTTGCGTTCGTAAAAAGCGGGCTGTTGGGATCCATCTCATAAACCAATGACCTCTCCCCAGCGATGTTTGCGAAGTTCTTGCCGCCGGACATGAGATAGCCTGCGGAGACGCCGAATGCTAATGTTAGGGTAAAGCCCATGATAAGAAGATAAGTCTTGAAGTTCTTTTCCTTTGATTTTCCCAAGAGACTCACCTCTGTTTTTCTTCAAAAAGACTTCTGTCTATTTAAATTTTACTAAAAACGTATACTGGCATAGATTTTCTATTTTATAATCGGAAAATATTTATATAAGTTCATATACTTAAATATATAATTACATATAAAAAAGTCTTTGCCCTTGGAAGATACAAGGAGGAGAAGTGTATATCCCACGGAGGTATGTAACATGCAACAAGAGGTCATACACTATCCAAGCTTAAAAACCGTGCTTATGGTAGAAGTAACTTTAAAGCAGGCTAACACCTTATTATCACGGGAAGAGTTGAAGAAAAGACTTCCCAAGAAAGTCATGCATCAAACCCTTAATATCATCCTTAAGTACCTTGAGGAAGGGGGGAAAATATTGGATGGAAGAAAAGGAATCTTATGGATTCACAATCAAAGTCCAAAGCTTGATAAGGCAATAAATGAAGGTATTGAACTATGAGTTTTCTAGGGAAACAAGTTATAGTAAAGATCACCGGGGATGCAAAAGAGGCTTTTAGTTTACTCAATAAAACGGTTGGAGAAGAAAAGGCAAAGGGGATCATAAGGAGTGATCATCAAACCTTGCTTCTTTCCATTAAACAGAAAATTGAATTCTTGCGGGAAAATCCTCAATATGGCATACATATCCAGAAGAACGTCATTCCACAGAAATATATTATTAACTATGATGTAAATAATTTGTGGAAAGTAAATCTTTCTGGCGCCTGGAGAATGATTTACACCATACGGGGTTCAGAAGTTGATGTCTTGGCATTAATCTTGGATATTTATAATCACCGAGAATATGAAAAGGTCTTCAACTATAAAAAGAGTTAATTCTCCATAACCTATTTAAAGCCTCAGATTTTTCTTTTATAAATGCAGCTCGCAAAAGGAACCCGGGATATTGCGCCGGAGCAGAAGCTCCAACTGAACAAGGTAGTGAACACTCTCGTTGCCGTGTTTGAGCGCTTCGGCTATGTTCCCTTAGAGACGCCTATCATTGAGCGCTCTGAGACGCTTTCCTCAAAATACGCCGGCGGCGAAGAGATACTCAAAGAGATGTTCACCCTAAAAGATCAGGGAAAACGAGAGTTAGGATTACGATATGACCTGACTGTCCCCTTTTGTCGCTATATCAGCATGAATCCTGAGCTGAAGATGCCGTTCAAGCGCTACGCCATGGGCAAAGTGTTCAGGGATGGGCCGATAAAACTCGGCCGATACCGTGAGTTCTGGCAGTGCGACGCGGATATGGTAGGCAGTAAGAGCATGCGCGCGGACGCAGATATTATTCTACTCGCGCTTTACGCTTTCAAAGAACTTGGTTTTGCTATTGAAATCAAGATCAACAATCGTAAGTTGTTGAATGGAATCATGAAGCAAGCCGGCATCAAAGATGTCGAAGGCGCGATCCTTTCGTTGGACAAACTCGAGAAGTTTGGCAAGGACGCAGTTGTGAAAGAATTGAATGGGAAAGGCATTGGTGGTGACGCAGTAAAGAAATTGTTCTTGTTCATGGTGAGTGATCTTGCTAAACTCAAAATACTCATTACCGATGATGAAGGAAAGGAAGGTTTAGCTGAGCTCGAAGAGCTCTTCAGTTATCTTGGCGATAAGGCATGTGTCTTCGATGTCTCACTTGCACGCGGCCTTGCATATTATACTGGAACAGTGTATGAAGTCTATTTGAAGAAAAGCCCTATTAAAAGCTCGGTTGCTGCAGGCGGGCGATATGACAATATGATCGGGCAACTCCTCGGAAGCAAGCTTCCTTTTCCCGCGCTTGGAATTAGCTTTGGCTTAGATGTTCTCGCGGACGCCTTGCCATCCGCTACTCAGAAGACGACGACGCAGCTCTTTGTCATCCCTATTGGGACAGTCAAGGAGAGCATGAAGCTTGCCTCCTTCTTCCGAGAGAAAGGCATCAACACTGACCTCGATGTTGTCGGGAGAGGAATCTCAAAGAATCTCAATTATGTGAATGCCAAAGGCATTCCCTTTGTTGTCTTCGTAGGCGAGGACGAACTGAAGAAGGGGGATTTTAAATTGCGAGACATGAACTCCGGAGAGGAAGTCTTCCTGAAGAAGGAAGAGGTTGTCGAGAAGCTCACTTCGTCGAAACAATAATCTCGTCTTCTGTAAGGATCAATGTATGCTCTGCCTGCGCAACCATGCCGTTGTCAACCTCGACGAGGGGAGGATAGGCACGCAGGGTCCTCAAGCGTTTCAAGTCTCTTATTCCTAATGCTAGCACTCCCTTGGAGAACGGGAGCCAGCGAGAGGCGAAAGGCAGCTTATTGTACAGCTGGGCAGCTTTCACAATCTGACGTGCAGACATTGTCCTTCCAGCAGCATTGCCGCTCTGCGAGAAGATGGATGCGTCGCCTTTCTCCTGGATCATGCCAGCGCCGGTTGTCGCAAACGGTTCGATGGCGATGACCTGCGACCGGGAAAGCTTTGTCTTCTCGCCGGTGTTGAAATTAGGAATGGTGGGTTTGCTGTGGACTTCATACGGCTTTATGCCATGCCCTGAGAGGTTTCTCACTGGCTGATATCCGAATGAGGTAATTGTTTTCTCGATGACCGCGCCGATCTCTCCTAAGGTGCCCTCTTGGTTGACGACCTCTATCGCCTCTTCAAGCGCTTTCTCTGCTGCCTCGATGAGCCTGCCATATTTTCCAGAGAGGTCAACAGTTACCGCAGTGTCGCCGCAGCAGCCATCGATCTGGGCGCCGATATCGATCTTGAGAAGCTGGTCTTTGAGGATGCGGTCGTCTTCAGGGAAAGCAGTGTCATGAGCAGCAGTGGCATCAGCAGATAAGTTTACTGGAAATGCAGGCTTTGCGCCGAGCTCTTTGATCTTAGCCTCGATCTTGTCTGCGAGCTCTACATAGGAGATGCCTGGCTTTGCTATTGCCTTTGCGTATTCCCTTGCCT
Organism: Nanobdellota archaeon; assembly: GCA_043812875.1. GTDB lineage: Archaea > Nanobdellota > Nanobdellia > Woesearchaeales > JAHIVG01 > JBDRLS01. The sequence continues at coordinate 170 of JBDRLS010000047.1, read as the reverse complement.
GTGCAGTTATCTTCCCTGCTCTTATCCATTTCTCAATGTCTTCCATTCACTTTTGGTTCTGTCCAAGCTATTTAAATCTTCTCTTAGAACGGCCGCGTAGAAAACCTGGTTCTTTTTGATCCTGGCGGCGTGCTTTTCTGATCACTCACCTTGTCATCTGCCGCTTAAAC
>JBDRLS010000046.1:0-2867 GCA_043812875.1 Nanobdellota archaeon | reverse complement strand
AGATAATTATATTCCTCTCAGTATTTCCACATGTACAATATAGGTTGCATCAAAAGATGGAGTGAGAGGTGCGATGTTTGGCATCTCATCAGGTATTTCAGAAAACCATTCATTTGGATCAAAAATGTCTGTAATCGTCTCTCGACCAGTAATTGCAAGGGGAACATGTTTTCCATCATCTTCCAGACGGAGAGTGATCAAATATAAGGGAATCTGCACATCAGTTGTTACCATAGATAAAAAGAGAGATGAGGAATTAATAAATATTTGCACTAGATAGCAACTGATAATTCTCGTTAACATCATTTCAGTATAAGGAAAGCTTTGATCATCAATCGAAAGGTTTATAATCGTTCATTATGTAAGAGGATAAGGGTGAACCTTATGAAACATATTCTTGTATTCCTTGGTCTGATCATTGCATTTGTATCATCCTGCACCCTGACAGGGAATGTGGTTCTCGATGAGGCAGTCCCTAAAGAGCAGGCTGTCTCCTGGATGACTGCCCAGCTGAAGGATGTCAGGACACAGCATTTCTTCACTGTTGATGAATTCAAGGGAAGGATCGTGCTCGTCGAGAGCTTCGCTGCCCGGTGTCAGATATGCGATGAGCAGCACCGAGAACTTGAGAAGCTTAAAGAACAGTATAGGGAGCTCATTGTCATCTCGTTCGATACGGAAAATAATGAACAGGAGGGCAGTGTGAGCGATTATCTCAACGAGCATGGCTTTGACTGGCTGTTCGCTGTGCCTTCAGATGAGGTCAAACGCTCCCTCTCTGAGGATTTCGGCGGAGATGGTCTTGATGGGCTCCAGGTTCCTATTGTGCTCGTCTGTGAAGACCAAACAACGCGGATGCTGCCTTTTGGACTGAAGGATGCGGATCGATTGAAGGAAGAGATCGGTGTTGGATGCTAGATTAGGATATCTTTTGTAATCCGCGCTTGATTGCACGATGCAATGCCTTAACCTGTCGGTCATGAAGCAGCTCTTTCTCGAGATTACTAGGTATGGGCAGCTCATTGCGATTAATCTCGATGCCTAAGCAATGCCCGACATATTCGGCGACACTCGCAAGCGTGAGGTTTTCCGCATCCCCAATGGGCTCCATGTGGAATGAGTCGTCATTATGACGCATGCCAAACAGCTTCCCCCTACCTTTTTCGATGAAGATCTGCACCGGTTCATCGCGTGTAAGAAGATTCTGAAAACGAGAAGGACCTTTATGATAGGTAAATGAATCAACAATTGGTGTGTAAGGGGAGGCCATAAACTGATGTATAATCTTTGTCCTTATAAAGGTCACGTCATATTTTGCAAGAAACCTTTATAAAGCGCGGGGATTTGCCCATAGAATACGCGGGGGTGGCCAAGCGGTCTAAGGCGGTCGCCTGCAGAGCGATTATTCGGGGGTTCAAATCCCTCTCCCCGCTGTGAGCAAAGCGAACAGGGGGTGAGGCCAGAAAATCCCTGATTTTTATTGCCTCTCCCCGCTTCGAAACGCATAGGTGGAAACAATGGGCAAGAAGAGCAAGAAAAAGGACAAGAAACAGAAAAAGGTAAGTGCGAAGAAGGAGAAATACGCAAAATTCCGGAAAGAAAAGCCGACAGTAATTGATCTCACCCCTCCTGATCTCACTCCAGAGCAGCAGAAGCAGCGGCAAGCCGATGAGGCTAGCATCGGGAAATTCCTCCGCTTCAACCGAAATGCCCCGCGTCCTGAAATACGAGATAAAAACAAACGATGATCACTCTATTGGTGAACAATAGAAATCTTCGAAGACATCGAGCATATCTCTTGTATCAGATTGCATAGTAAAGGGAAAATTGAAGTATCGTTGTTTTTCAGCATCTTCAGGAGTCCACATATACATCACATAAGTGTATTCAACTTGCTCTTGGACTGCTTCAGTGAGATATGTCGATTCTTCTGTGCTGTTCGGAGCGTTGATGGAAACATTCGATTCATTTGATGGGAGGGTTATGTTATTCCAAACGGTGATGTTGATGAGAGTCTTCTTCAAGCATTGAACTGCATAAATATCCCTGCAGCTCTCTATCTGGTAGCAGTCTAATAACACCCATTCAGCATGTGTCTTCGGATAGATTGATTTTAAGTTGACATCCTGCTTCTTGCGAGCGATCTCTTGCTGAAATGCCCTTGAGGTGACGGGAACACCCATGCGAAAATCACTTCGGTTTGGATAGGCTAAGACACCCGATTCATACCGGCTGCGGATGATCCAGAAGGGGTCTTCATAAATCTTTGGGATCCTGCCAGTGTCGTATCTATAATGTTGCTCATCATCAACCAGATAGACTATTGGAAAAGACAACTCGTATAGAAAGCCTGGAATCTTTTTGTCAATTGCCTGGATGATCTGATCGTGATGCCATTCGCTTATATTATAATATTTCGAGAGATTGAGGGGAAGGATTTCTGGGGTGAGGTTGGTCTCAGTCGTCTCATTGACAACAGTCTCATTTCCAGGAGAAGCCTCTTCAGTGTCATTTTCAACTGGAAAGACCAATGGCGGCTCGGTCGGCAATTCCCTAATGAAAATAAAGTAGACCAATGCTCCTGAGACAAGAAGCATGGAAACCACAATGATGCCTATAAGCAGCCATTTATTCATGGGAAACCTCTTTTCGGATATCTACTCGTGATTATTTTCTTTATAAATGTATCCCTGGGGCCGAGTTTTTCGAATAAATAGTGAAGTATGTATGTTTGGTGTGTTTACTTCTTTTATGAGAATGAGATTTGAGGTGTTTCAAAGGGGGGTGGTTAGGAGGCCTCCCCCCCATGAAACAAAATTGTTCGTATAGGAAGCGTCGGGATTTGATGCTTAAGAATTTTTCGGCTG
>JBDRLS010000045.1:0-17775 GCA_043812875.1 Nanobdellota archaeon | reverse complement strand
GATGTATGCATCTCCAAATTTTTCTTCTAATACACTAATCAAAGAAGGGCCGCAGATAATTTCTTTCATGAACGGGCTTCCCCATTCTTCTTCCTTCCTCCTAAATGATTCGTATTTTGAAAAATTTGTTATTGCTTCTTCAAAATTACCCAAGTGGGCATTAACATAAGCTAAACCATAGTACAATCCCTGGAAACAATCATTAAATCTCATTGCTGTTAATAGATGATCTTTCGCATCTCGATATTTTTTTAGTTTGATTTTAAGGATTGCTTGAGTTGTTTCATATCGAGTAAATTTTCTGTCTTCAGGTTTAACTCTATTAAGGTATTTATGAGCTTCATCAAATTTATCTAATTTTGTCTTTATTTGTGCTAGATCGAGTAATATATCAGTGGTTTCATGTTTATTGAGGGCACTCTCAAAATAGATTTCGGCAGATTCGAATCTATCAGTTGTAAAATAACACCATCCTACTAGACGTTCAGCAAAAAATACTCCCTCTTTTCTCGAAGGTCCTTCAATAGCTCTTTTTGCGATTGCATGCACTTTTTCAACAGGTTCACCTACCTGAAATAAATGCCAGGCAAGATATGCATCTCTTTCAGCACTGAAAGATATCACATCTGGGTATTCATGAGCCTTACTTAAAACTTCCACCATCAAGTTCCAAGCTCTAAAATAGTTATCTTGCTGGGACAAACATCTAGCAAGGGAAATTTTAAAGGGCAAATTCTCTTTATCAAATTCAAGAATTTTACTGTAGAACTCTTCTGCCACCCTTTTTTCTTTAATTCGAAAATGTTGTAATACATAAGCTTCAATATTATGTCTTTCTCGTGAATTATTACCTATTTCTGGATGGATGCGTAAATACCTATCAACTTCTTTATAGAATGCAAATAATTCGTTAATAGTGAGTGGATTATCTCTATTGAATGGGTGGGGGATGGCTGTCCTACGATTAGACGGTGCACTAATAACTTCTTGAAGATACTGTTCTACTATATCATCGAGGTGGTCGTCCATCTGTATCAACTACCACCTCTTTGGGGAAAAAATTATTTTAAGTTAATAACTTTCCCTGTTCTGACTTCACCTTCAGTCATCGCTTTGATGAATAATATTCCTGAAGGTAATTCACCAACTTGCCAGACAAGATTCTCAAGACCTTGTGTTTGGGTTTGTGCTTGCTGTCTTCCGTTAGCATCATATATCTCGATGGCAGTGCGTTTCATAGGATCTAAATCAAATAAATGAAGCTTGCCATAATGGGCAGGATTGCCAATCCTCAACACCTGTTTGTAAGAGTTTGATATGTCTTGAACACTTGATGGATCCATCGGAAACGGCCATATTTCACCTGAACTCTCATTTAACCAGGACAATGGGTAAGCTCCCCATTCTGAAGGGGGGATATTCTCCATTACCCACTCAATTTCAGCTGCTTGTTCAGGAAGATAATTGACCATCGATCCATGATTGGCAAGCTGCATGTTAGGTGAAAAATTCGATACAAAATAGACATTCTGCATACTATTTTCTCCATTTTGAATTCCTTGCTCATAGTTAATATTTTCTGCATCAACATTACCATGTTGATCGGCAGCTCCCCAAAAACTAAAATCTTGTAGTAATCTTCCAGTAGCTGGTTCAGCTTCTTGTCCCAATGTCACATTTCTTACTTTAAGAGTATCATCATGAGAAACGAATGCGCGGAGCCATCCTGACAAATAACTATCATTTATTTCAGCAAAGTGAGCACCTGTGGATCTATAACCGTGGTTTCCACCTCGTATCACTGAATTATCAATTGTTGCTGGCGATTCAATAACATAAACAACTGCACCATCAACATATGATTGACCATTAAAAGTAAAACCCTCTAATTTTGTTGAATCAGCGTATCCAATTGCCACTAACCATTGAGTTTGATCAGGACCAGTCGCTACTATGTGTGTATTGTCTGGGCCTTCTTCTGAATATATTGTTAATTTTTTATTCATCACATCAAAACCAGTATATGTGCCATGACCAACTTTCACACTATCTCCGCTTGAAGCTCCATCGACGGCCTCTTGAATAGTAGTAATACCCGCTTCGACATAAAAAGTCGTCGCTTCAGCTTTATTAATGCCTCCAGATAGTAAAAAATAAACTCCCGCTGCGCCTACCCCTGCTGCAATAGGTGAGTTTTTTTCGAAGGCATCGCTCCCAACTTGTTGTTTAACATAATTCATAATTCTATTAAGGGCGTTAACAGTGACAGCTTTTTCAGACTCTGTTTTTTCTTCTTGAATTTCTGGATCATATCCTTCAATATGGCTTACTCCCTTTCTTTCTTCTACATCTAATTGTTGATTATGAAAATTCACTCTAGCCTCAGGGTTTCCGGTGAGTCTTCGCCATTCTGCCTGTAAAACTTCTTCTTCAGGCGTACTGGGTGTTTCATATTCAGGTGTAACATCAGAAGGTGGTTTGTCAGCAACTGCAATAATCCCAGATTTGGGATTTGTATATAATCCTGGATTGCCCACATGTCCTTTTGCAGATCTAATCAATGCAGCATCATCAAGTGTTATGATTCTTTTTGGATTATATTGAGTTGTCATAGTACCTCACCAATACTCTCCTAGCTTTTTAAGTATTTAAACTTTTCGGTTTGTCACTACACATTAGTTACATTTCATCTTTTTTTTAAATGGGAAAACCACAACCTTTATATACTCTCGACATAGGAATATATACGAATATGGGTGAGAGAAGTGGTAAAACGAAAAATATCCATGACCATTGATGAGGATGTCTTTAATGACTTCAAAGCATTCTGTGAACAAAACGGCATGAAAATGTCTACAAAAGTCGAACTTATGATGCGTGAAGCTATTAAAGACACGACTCTCAAAAAGTACATGAAATCCTGATCATTATTCAATAGAAGCGTGTCGCGTTCATGAAAAAAGAGTTTAAAAGAGGTCACACTCCAGTTTTCTTACTCCAATCGATCTATTTCTATCTTCAATCATTCTTCACGCGACACGCTTCTGCCCTCCCTTTGGGAGGGTGGAAGCTTTTACCTATTCTGTTGCTTTTTGTCGTTCCCTTGGTAGATGCTGCAATAGGGGGTGGATGCACCAGTGCTTCAGACGTCGATGATTGTTCAGATGTTATAGTACTAGGAGTTGAAAGATCATTTTTCCGTGTTTGTGGTGCGTATAACTGTCCAGAATACACAACTCTCGAATTGCAGATTTTCCAGGATTCCATTCCTGACACATTTGAATTAGCCTTTGATTTCTATGGGGCAGACAGCCAATGGTCTGATAGTGTAATAAATCTCAGTGGGGAGACTTATTGGGGGGCGGACACTATTATTTATGATTGTTGTTATTCAATGGATAATGGAGTCATTACAGATTGTAATACTGATGATGATTTTTTTTGTAATCCATTAACAAGTTCTTGTGATTGTGGCCCTTATTCAGATCCCAATAAATGTTCAAACGCCAACGTCACCACCAACCAAACAATCTGCTTAAATGATTACACTGCTGGTACTGGCGGCGATTACATCACCTTCAACCTCACCTTCAACAACAGCTTTGACCTGGATTGCCTGAACTTTACAGTAACTCAATGTTATGGCAGTCATCCATCTTTTGTAGGCTGCTTTAGGGAGGATGGCACGCAGCTCTTCCAGGGACAGAATTATACGCTACGCGGATATCCAGAAGCGTGTGTTCCTTTAGGAGGATTGCGTACAGACCTGATCTCGCCGTCTGACGAGGCAACCTATTACCGAAATGATTCGTTCTTCACCTTGCGCTGCAATGGCGTTGACATCGACAATGCAATCAAAAATGTCTCATTATACACAAATCATTCTGGCACCTGGAAGCTGAACTCGACTAGAGAAGACATTGGCGGGGAAATCGGCTATCAATGGACAGGCAACGCAACTTTCAAGATCAAAATTCCTGAGGACGATACTCATGTTCTCTGGAATTGTTTAGCTTACAATAACATCTCAGAATCTGCATGGGGGTACAACAACTGGACCTTTAGGGCAAACCATGATGATTCCCCAGATGTTGATGTCCTTATTCCAACTGCCTTCGATTATTACGTGCAATCAGGGGACTTTTCAATCATGTGCGAAATCACGGATGATTTCAATATCGTCAATGCCTCCATCTGGGCAAACTTCAGCGGCACGGAAGAAATAAACCAAACTCTTGATGTGGATGGAGAAGAAAGCTATGATCTCGGCGTGCGCACTAATGTCACATTCAATTTCACTAATATCCTTCCTAAAGCTGATGGATATCATTACCTTCTCTGCTCAGCGCAGGACAACAACACCCAAGAGGGGAACTCTAGTTATAATCATCATGCAGTCCGCCTCTATCTTGGAAATTTCCCGCCAACAGTAACTCATGCGGAAAATAATGCTAGCAACTATTCTTATCGGGGCATCACATTCAATTTTACAGTATCATCAGTCTTTGGTTTACACAACGTAACGCTCTACACAAACATGTCTGGCACCTGGAAAGCAAACCAAACAGCGTATTTCACCCAAGAAGAGACCAGTGTTTCAGTTCTGTTCAATGTAACTGGAATCCCGAACGGCACATTCATCTTCAACGCTTTAGCAGTGCAGAATGACACGAATGAATCATGGGCATCAGATAACTACACCTTCTACGTCAATCCTTGTATTCCATCCACTGAAGGAGATTGGAATATTACTGACACGAGCTGCACGATTGAGGATCGGACGCTCACTACTGCCAATGTTGCTGATTTGAACATTGTCAATGGGTCTTTGTTTCTTGATAATTCGACTATTATGATGCGAGTTACTGATTCTAATTTGGTTGAGATTTATATTGAAATAGGCCTCTTATTTTTAAACTCTAGCCAAATAAATCCAATTGAAAATGCCTCTGTGAATGACTTCCTCAACGCCACCCGTATCACCACCGGAAGCTCATTAATCATGATTAATAGTGTAATAAACGAGACAAAATACTTCTACTCCAACGGCTCTCTCTCAATCGATCACTCCAACATCACTGGAATGAAATACATGAGGGTAGACTCCTCTAACAACAACATCACCTACAGCAACCTCCTCTTCCACAACTTCACTTCAGAAGGGCTGTACTTCGGTGTTGACTTTCCCAGCAATTACAACAACATCAGCTACAACACATTGGGAAATTATGAAGGGTTTGAGAACGAATCAACGTTCTACGGCATCCAGATGAATGGCAATGCAAGCATCATCCACGGGAACAACATAACAAAGATGAACTCTTCTTTAGGCGGTATGGACTTTCGCGGCATTGCGGTCGTCGGCAGCCATAACGTCATCAGCGAAAACAGGCTTATCAACATTTCTTCAACATTAGGCAATGACGGCATCGGCATCCTAGTGCAGAGTGCAGCAACAGACATCGGCAACAACACAATCAAAGGGAACTATCTCTACGGCATCTCTATCCTCAGTAGTCCTCAGTCTGCAGTCATCGACGTCCAATCAGATTTCTGCGTCATACGAGATAACTTTGTGAATAACTCCAACAATGTCCAGTTCGCAATCACTTCTTCGAAGAATCTCACAGTCATCAACAACAGTTTTTACGAAGGTGGTGATTACGGATTTGCACCATCCTATGTCGAAAACTTGACCTTTGTCAACAACACTGTTGAAGGAGGGGGAGGCGGAGCTGCCCTCAATGTCAATTCGCTCAAATCAAGTTTCTTTGGACATAACTCGTTTACATCATTAGCAATATACGGCTGTGTATTTTGGGGTGATACGGGCAACAACACATTCATCTTCAACAATTGCACTGGAGGGACGTATGGCATGAATTTCCAGACTCCTGGGGAGAATACAATCATTGACCAGATTGGTGGAGCAGTCTATGCCGGATCAGCAGGAAATGGACATGGAATCGGCCACGAAACCTTAATCAACACCTCATTCAGCAGCATCACTTTCCATCCTAGCGGCAACCAAACCTTCGAAGTGCAATGGTATCTCGATGTCTACATCAATGACAGTGCAGGCAATGCAGTCGAATCAGCATCTGTCGAAGTGTACAACAACACCAATGACAGCATCTATGTCCTGACGACAAACGCTTCCGGAAGGACATACCGAAGAAATGTAACAGAATATGTCATCAACAGCACGGCAACAGTGTATAGAACAAACTACACCTTGAACGTAACGCACAACGGCTATGTCAACACCACAAAGAGCGTCAACATCACAGACAGCAAAGTGTTGTATGTAACGTTGACAGATCTCATCCCCAACATCATCTACTCCCCGCCCACCCACCCGAACAATACCTTCACGGCGCAGGATTGGGTGTACATGAATGTCTCGGCGTATGACGCAACAGAGAGCAATATCACCTTCTACCTCTACAATAGCTCAGGATTAGTGGCAAACATGACCCGGGGAGCGGGCAACCGGAGCTGGAACTTCACCTCTCTCGACGCAGACAAACAATACTGGTATAACGTCACTATTCGGGACCGTGTAAGCAACGAGAACTCAACATCGACAAGAACCATAACCTTAGATGCCTCCACTCCAGAGATCGGCTTTGGCATCAACACAGAAGAGAACAACACCTACTTCAACCGAGATTTCATCTACTTAAACCTCTCCATAAACGACACCAACCCGACGAATGTCACATTTTACCTCTTCAACACCTCTGGCATTGTCAACACAACAGCATTAGGATTCGGCAACACCAGCATCAATTTCACCAGTTTAGACAGCAATGAACAATACGAGTACAATGCTACAGTTTGGGACGGCGCAGGGAACTCAGCAACAACAGAGACAAGAATACTCACATTAGACACAACAGCACCTGTAATCCTCCTGGAAAATCCAAAGAACAATTCCTACTCAAACACAGAAAACCAGACATTCATCTTCAACCTCACGGAAACGAATCCAGATAGCTGCTCTCTCTACACAAACTTCAGCGAAGACTGGGAAATAAATGCAACGAACAACAGCATAACCAGTGCGCTTCAACATGCATTCGCTGTGAAAAATATCCTGGACAACACCATCATATGGCAAGTCTGGTGCAATGACTCGGCGCAGAACAGCGCGACATCAGGGAACTTCAGCATCATCATAGACACACAGCCGCCAACCATTGCCTATGACACGTTAACGCAAGCAGATGATTCAACAGTCAACCAAAACCACATTGACGTGAATGTCACGGTATCTGACATCTATGAAGCCAATATCACCTTCACTCTCGCCAATGCAGCAAAAGTCATCTTTAACACAACAACATTCAGCGCAGGTTCTTATGCAATCAACTTCACCAACAGATCAGAAGGAGTCTATTACTACAACGTTACGGCAGAAGACTACGCAAACAACAAGAACAGCACTTCAACAAGGAAAATCACCTTGAGCATGGGTAGTCCTATTGTTACCGAACTCCTTCCCGCAGATGAAACTGGAATCGGAACAACGATTGTTATCTTTAACTTCACTGCTGAAGACACCAACCCAGAACTCTGCTCGCTCTACGGCAACTTCTCTGGCAGCTGGGAGATCAACCAGACCATGCCCTGGATAACAGATGTGAACCATAACTTCACCGCCATAACACTGGGAGAGGGTAAATATTACTGGAATGTCTATTGCAACGACACCTTAGGCAATGGCAACTTCTACATCATGAACCACACTGTCTACGTCGACCTTTCACCTCCTGAACTCTTAAGCATGAACGCAACATCGAGCAGCGACTATTTCTTCCTGCTCAATGAATCAAATGAGAGCATGTGGCTCTATTTCAACTCACTCATCAGCGAGGCGCTGACCAGACTGCAACGATAAACCTCATCATGAATTCCTCTTATCCAGACAGCGCCGGAGGAAGCACGACATTCGGCGACACGCCGATGAACGACAGTGATGCAGTAAGCCTTACATTCTCTTACACCATTGAGCAGGACGAAACAGACCAGACAACAGAAGTATATGTGAAGAACAAAGCCGGGTTGAATGACACAGCAACCGTGCACTGGTGGATGGACAACACAGATCCTTCTACAGTAGACAATATCAGCAATCCATTCACCAATGAATGGTATGATGATGACGCGATCATCCTCTTTACAGTAACAGACAACGATGCAGGCTACAACCGCACGGACTGGTGTGTCTATGAAGCGCCGACAGCAGACTGCACATACCAAAACCTCACGACAAGCGGCGTTGCCCGGATACCTTGCTCAGCAAACAGCGCCTGCCTATACACACTCAAATACCGAAGCGTAGACAATGTCCGCAACCTCGAAGGAGACCTCACCGCACCACTCTTCATTGCCATGGGCTCGACCATAAACAGCACCACTGCGAACTATACCAACATCAGCGGCGGATCAGTCATCTCCAAGAGCAACCTCACCAATGCAACCATCTCAGGATGCACGATCACTGAATCAGATATCAACAACAGCATATTGAGATACAATGCTTCTTTCACCAACAACTGCCACATCGAGTTCTCTGACATCGATGATTCTAACCTTACATCAACTGTGGTGAGAAATTCCATCATCGACCCCAGCTCTCTCATCGACTCGATCATCGTGAACAGCACCTTGCCAAACACAACCGCATTCTATTCCAGAGTCGAGAACGCAGTGCTCTGCGCCAACATGGAGCTCTATGATGCCGTCATCAGGGGAGACATGCTCATCTCAGGACAGGTAACCTATGACGGCACAATATACTACGGACCCTACCCATTATCATCGATCTGCGGAGGCGCTCCCCCCACGCCCAGAGGAACGTTTGGCGGAACCCCTGCTATTGTCAATGACAACACAACAATCACCTTCGCCTACAACGGCTATAATATCGGAAGCACAGTCTACATCACCAACACTTCGCTCCAAACACTAGACGACAGCGGTACCAACGTGAACCTCCTCGATGACGGCAACACCCCAGATGAAGACGCGAATGACGCCATCTACACTGGCAGCTACCTAATATCAGAAGACAACACAATCACAGATGGCAACAAGACCATCGAGCTCAACATCACCGACTTCAGCACGAACAGCTGGCTCGTCGACACTATCATCACATTGGACAACACCAATCCTTCGGCAACCATACAGATCCTGCCCATCTCACAACCAGGATGGGAGAACCAAAGCAGTGAATACACCGGATCGACCACGGTCATCTTGAACACGACCTATGCAGACCTCAACAGCATCGACAAATGCAGGTATTATGAGACCGCATGGACTGATTGGGAGAACTGCATCCCCCAGCGAACATTCATCATATCAGAAGACGACGGCTTAAAGACTGTCATCTACCAAGTGAGAGATACAGCAGGCAACATCAATGAGACCAATGACACCATAACCTTAAGCAAGAGCGGTGCGGGCCTTGACATCACCCCTCCGACTGGACCAAAGGTCTATGATGACGGCAACTGGACAAACAGCCAGAACACCCTGCATGCATGGTGGAACAATGCATCAGATTATGAATCAGAACTATTGCATATCCCCCTCAGCTATGAATACCGCATCCTCAAGAACGGAAGTGCCTACGTCAACACCTCCTGGACGAACACCACTCTAACAGAAGTATCGGTGACAAGCCTCACACTCACGAATGCCTCGAACTACACCTTCGAGGTGAGAGCGATCAACAGCGTCGGCCTGAGGAGCAACACCTCATACAGCGACGGCATCATCGTGGACCATGACAGCCCGGGAGCACCGGTCGTGAACAGCAGCACGCACGCCAATGAAAGCGCCTGGTACACCGCCAACTCAGTCCTGCTCTCGTGGAACGCATCAGACCCTCTCTCAGGCATAGGCGCCTACAGCTACCTCATCGACACGGCAAACGACACTGCCCCTGACCAGATCCCGGAGGGAGCACCCGGGCAGTTAGAGGACGAGCTCAACACCTCATACTCAGGCCTAGGCGACGGGACACTCTACTTCCACATCCACGCCAGAGACAAGGCAGGCAACTGGGGATCAGCAAGGCATTTCAGGGTCAACATCGACGCCTCCGGGCCCTCGACCCCGCAGATGGGAGAGCTCGGCACATACATCAATGACTCCGATGCGGACTTCAACTGGACTCGGGCAGCCGACCTGCAGTCAGGAGTGAGCAACTACCATTTCCAGGTCAGCAATGACTCTGCATTCAACACGACAATCCACAATGATTGGGTCGGCAATGAGACCAACAAGACCATCACCATCCCCGGACCAGGAGTCTATTATGCAAGAGTCCTCGCCCAGAACGGCGCAGGCATCAACAGCTCCTACTCCGACACCACCTCAACCATCTTGGATACGACACCTCCAACGATCCTGTTCTTCAAACCCCGAGGGACCGTCGTATCGACATCAGTGCTGTTCGTCGTCGAAACTGATGAGGATGCGACCTGCCAGTATGCGATGACCACCCCCCCCGGCATATTTGCCAATTTCAGCTTCACTGGAAGCACATTGCATGAAAGCAGGATGACCTCACTCAACACGACGGATTTCAACTACACCTTCAGATGCGCAGACACGGTCGGGAATGAAAATTCGACCACGACCGCATTCACGGTCACCGCCCTTTCCCCGGACAGCGTCACGATCGACACCGATGTCTCCGGCTTCACAGACAACATCATCAATTTCAACATCACGGTGTCCAATTCCGGAACAGGGCTCGGCGAGGTCAAGAAAGATTATACCTCCCTGACCCTGGACAGCTATCATCCCGACTACACGCTCAATGACCGCGGAGAAGGCGCCTACATCATCTCCTTCAGGGCCCCGGAGACCGCGGGAAATTACACCCTCACCATGAATGTCAGCGACATCACCGAGACGACCACCGCTGAGATATCCGATCTCAGCCTGCAGGTCAATGTCGGGAATATAGGCGGGGTCAATTCCCGGAATGGCACGCATACCACGTTCACCGACCTTGAAAACACGACGTTCGGCATCGGAAGCGATAGTCCTTCGGTAAGCATTGCGAGCACCAGCACCGGTCTTGAGCTCACGGCAAATGCCGCGGACGGCAAGATCTACATCTTCGCAACAAAGCCTCAGGCGAATGTCCTGGCAAGGGATGACCTTTTCAAGAACCAACTCTTCGATGAGCTGATCAGGCCGAGCTTCGGCTATCAACTCGAGGAAACAGAAAGCTTAATCCAGGCAAGGCTAGGCTACGGCGACATCATCATCCGGCCGGAAGGCCTCACCAGCAGGGAACTCGGGCCCGGGACGTATAACCTCATCATCAAGCATGCAACCACAGAATTCGGCAAGACCATCATCGAGGTGGCATCATGATCAAAGGGAGGGTTGTTTCTTGTGAACGCGACACGCAAGGCAGCCCTCGCCTTTTCAAAAAAGGGCAGTTCTACCTCTTCACCGCCATCCTCCTCATCGGGGCAATCGCGACCTTGGTGCCGAGGGGAGTCGATATCAAGGCGCCGAGGACAGTGCTCAGCGACCTCAAGAACAATTTTGCTGCAGAATCGCCTCGGGTCATCAATGCGGCGCTCGCAAACGAAAGCAATGCAACACAAGCGTTCATAGGCTTTACCGGCGCCTTTGTCAGCTATGCCCAAAACAGGGATAAAAGCTTCGGCATGGCCTATGCATTGCGAGATCATGGGGTGTTCATAGGCAACAACCTCGCCTTTCAGATCACGCTGGGCGATGGAACAGCAATTGATCCATCAGGCACCTATTTCATGGCGGATAATGATTCCTGGTCCTTTGAGGCAAACGGCACATCCTACTCGCTTTCCCTGCCCCAGCGCTATGCTGTCGCCGCGGTCTTCCGCGCGGGAAGCCAAGGCAATGTGGAGGTGGGAACCCTTGGATAACGAAAACCGAACACCTCCTCGATCTAAACGAAGTATTGATCATTCGGTTTTCGGAATTGAAAACCTTGCCCCGAAGGAAAACGCATTCAAACCCGTGAGAATCTTGAAAGGCAAGTTTTTCAATAAACGAGGCGTTTCGCAATGGCTGAATTGGGTGCTTCTCGTATTGTTCGCAGTCCTTCTCAGCACCATCATGTACAATTGGATCTCAGGGTATGTGGAAGGCCAGAGACAGCATCTCATACGCATCACAGACAGCGATGACTGCGACGCTGTGGCCATCAAAGCGAAGGCATGCCAAAATACACAAACTTTATATATCAACACCACCAATATCAGAGAGTTGCCGATCCATAACATCATATTCCGGATCTTCGACAGTTATTATGAGGTCGAGACCAAAGACCTGAACCTCACGATCAAGCCTGAGGAAACTCAAACAGTTAAAGTGCTCAAGCTCGGCATGACGCAGCAGCTCGAATTGATCCCTGTCGTGTACACAGAACATAATGCGGTGGTCTGCCGCAAGAGCATGATAACCCTAACAGACATCACCGTGTGTTGAAAAAGAGGCAAAGCATGAAAAGACTCTCAGATGTAGACAATAAGATCATCGACGTCGAGGTTGAGAAATCACGGCTCAACCGGGAGAAGTCAATGCTCGTCCTGAACAAAAGCATGTTCCTATACTTCACCTTTCTTTTCGTCGGAGTCATCGGCTTCATCAACGGCTACCTCAACCGCGCATTTCTCAATATCCTTATCCTGATGGGGCTCTTCGTGCTCGCAATCGGCACGGTGCCATACATCAATACCATGTACAAAGAGGAGAAGCATCTGAGCCAAATCATCGATGCCCTCAAAGGAGGGGATTTTTCCCATGCAAAATAAACGAGGCGTATCACCACTCATTGCCACTGTCTTGCTCATCGCATTTGCTGTCGCCCTCGGCGCAGTCGTCATGAGCTGGGGAAGGGGATATGTGAACGAGCAAGCAAAAGGCGTATCAGAAAGCTCTGACCGGGATATCACCTGCACAACAGATGTTCGCCTTGATTGGTATGAACGATCACGGACAAAACAGGTATGCTTCGGCGACGGCTTCGTCTGGTTCATGATCGAGAACGGGCCGGTGAAGGATATCGTCGACCTCCGCCTCATCATCGACGGCGACAAGGACGTCTTCACCAACGAAAGCATCCTCAACCAGACATTTGCGAAGGCAGACATCAAGCGATTCAACATCAGCTATGACAACGCGACCTATGGCGCTGTCCGGCAGATCAACATCTACCCCACGGTAGACATCAATGGCAACCGGGTCATCTGTTCAGGCCAGGCGCTTGTCCAAGTCAGCCCGCAGGCATGCGACTAAGATGAGATGGAAGACAAATCCCTCCCTTTTAATATCTTCATCTATGTGTTAGCGACAGGCATCGCTGTCCTGATCGGCACCTGGGGATATGCCCATTTTCTCGCTGCGAAAGACCAGATCAACACCACACAGATGCCGGCAATAAACTGCATCGGCCTGATCTATTCCATCGACGGCCTCTCCTATGACAATGGAGAGCTCACCTTCACCATCGAGAGCGAAAGCTATTCCACTGAAGACATAGGCTCCCTCACCGTGAAGACCGATAAGGAGAAAATAATGATCGAGAAACAGGTGCCCATCGGCTACACGCACACCTTTTCCATACCGATTGAAAGGGCGGCGAATGTGTCTATCTACCCCACGGGATGCGAGATCTATCAGGAGGTATATCCCTTCCCATGAAAGGCCAGATCTGGGTATCAGTGCTGCTGTATTTCCTCATCATGGCCGTGGTCGTCGCACTGCTTTTAGGGACAGGGAAGCCGATCGTTGAGCGGATGAGGGACCGGAGCGCATTCTATGAGATGAGAGACACCTTTTTTGCCATCGACAAGCAGATCGAGGCCGTCGCCTCGGAAGGGCCGGGAAGCCAGCGGGTCATCCCCATCGATGTCCGCAGGGGGAAATTGATCATCGAGGGCGACAAGCTCACCTGGGAGATGGAGACCTCAGCAAACCTCATCGATGCAGGGTCGAGACAGCAGCTCGGCAATCTGATCATCAGCTCGGATATCGATGTCATCATCACCGAAACAGATGATCATGTGGTCATGGAGAACACCTACCTGAAGGCCAATCTTACCACCTATGGCAATGCTTCTTCCCTCACGACGATAGACATCTCACAGATACTCAACTGGATCACCTACAAAGGGAGCGATGAACAGATCGCTGGAACCTTTGATTTCGTGATCGCTGCTGATGCCACGACGCAGAGCGGGACCGGCTGGACAGAGATCAAGCCAGCGGGCAACAGCACCGATGTCGCATTGGGCAAAGTCATCGCCCACATGCAGACGACCAATTATGACTTTGACCTGGTCTTCGCATTAGAGAGCAAGGCCGATTACCTCACCATCACAGTCGAAAACTTAGAACCGAACTGAAACATATTTAAAGATATGGACATCGAGATGCACAATGGCTAAAAAAGAGGAATATATCATACCTGAGCTTCCCCCGGAGAATAAGAGCAAGGCCCCGAAAACTCGGATCATGGATGAGGGGCCGGCAACGATACAGGAAGCCCCTCCTCTTTCCAGGGCAGTGAAGCAGCCCATGCCTCCTCTTGATGTGACAGAGAGGACCTTCTACCTCGACATCCGGCCAAAATTCGTCTCCCTGCCCGAGCTTGAAGACAAGAAAAATATCGATGTGAGATATCCGCTCATCTCGCCCTTTGCACTGGCGCATATATTCTGGGATCCGGAAAGCAATGAACTTGTCTATCATGTGGAAGAGCCGGTGCTGAACTCAGCTGAGAAAGAGATCCTCAAGCTCATCCAGATCGGTCTTGAAGAGATGATCAACGTATCTTATATCAGGGCGGCCAAGCTCAATGTCCTGCTCGATTACCTGGAACGGAATGTGCAGTCCATCATCGTCGAGCTCGGCGTCAAGGTGAGCCGGCAGACCTACCAGAAACTGATGTATTATGTCTATCGTGACGCCGCTGGCTTGAATGAGATCGAACCGCTGATGTACGACTACTACATTGAAGACATCGAGTGCAACGGAACTGGCTTTCCCCTGTACATCGTCCACCGCAAGTACGAGAACATGCGCACGAATGTGATCTTCAAGGATGACCAGCAGCTTATAGACTTTGTCGAGAAGCTCGCGCAGAAGGCAGGGAGATATGTCTCCTATGCGAGGCCCATCCTCGACGGTACCTTGCCTGATGGGAGCAGGGTCAATGCCACCTATACCGAGGACATCACGACCCGCGGCCCCACATTCACCATCCGAAAGTTCACCAAGGATCCCTGGACGCCGATCCATCTGATCGACCACGGCACGGCGACCCCTGAGGTGTTCGCCTTCCTCTGGATGGCAGTGGAGTACAAGTTCAACGTCATGGTCATCGGGGAGACCGCTGCCGGGAAAACAACATTCTTGAACTCTCTGCTCTACTTCGTCCCCCCAGAAGCCCGTGTATGTTCCATCGAAGATACCCGGGAGTTGAATCTGGCGCATGACAACTGGCTTCCTGCCGTCACGAGAAGCGGCTTCGGCATCCCCTCAGCAACAGGAGAGAAACCAGGAGAGATCACGCTGTTCGACCTCTTGAAGGAGATATTCCGCCAGAACCCTGACTATGTCATCGTCGGCGAGATAAGGGGGAATGAGGCATATGTCCTCTTCCAGGGCATGGCCTCAGGGCATCCGAGCTTCGGGACATTCCATGCAGCATCTGTCGAGACCCTGGTCAGAAGACTGCAGACCCCTCCCATCAACCTCCCCTCTTCCCTCGTGGAGAGCCTGGACATCATCTGCGTCACCACTCATGTCAAAGCCCGTGAACAGAGCATCAGGCGTTTAAAATCCGTCAACGAGATGCGAGAAGTATCCCAGGAGCTAGGCAAGGTGAACTATAATGTGCTGTTCGAGTGGAACCCTGTCAATGACACCATCCGGAGCCACGGGAATTCCCTCGTACTGCAGCGCATCTCCAGGATCACAGGCATCTCTCCGGATCATCTGCAGAAAGAACTCATGATCAGGGCAAGGCTACTCGAAGAGCTCCATAAAAAAGGCATCTTCAACTTCAGGGATGTGAGCAAGATATTGAACGCCTTCCATAAGGATCGGGAGCATGTGCTGAAGCAGTTCGGTCTAGGTTGAGCGCCTTCTCTTAGAGAAACATGAGTATGATGCTTGCGACAATCACTCCAATGGGGAGCGCTAACGATAAATAATTAGCCACGAATCTCTTATCTAATTTTTGCTCAGAAGCGAACACATACATGACTGCAGGCGCAGGCAATGTGGCCGCAACGATGGTGACAAGTCGCCAGAGACCAGTAAAATGGAACAAGGATGAGACGAGAAGGCCTAGTAAGCCTCCTATGATCGTCTTTGAGATTATCGTTATTAAAGGCAGTTTCATGGTCTTTAAAGAGGGTTCCATTGCAATACCCAAAGTCAACATGATGATTGCGGGCGTGGCATTGCCAAGATAGGAGATGATGCTGTTCAAGAAGTCAAGATTGATATGTAATGTGTTAAACATCAATCCCAATACCATTGCGATGGGGATCGGACAGGTGACCACTTTCTTAAATGCATCCTTTGCTTGTCCTTTTCTTGAGCCTCCACATTTACACGCCCAGAAGTAGAGAAGAGTGAACACGACAATGGTATTGGCTATGTCCCACAAGGCTATAGTTGCTAATCCTTCTTCTTTGAATAAGATGAGAAATAAAGGGTATGCGATAAGTCCCCCTTCCATGGACGCAAAGAGCATGGTGAATGACCCTTTGAGTCTACGCTCCCAGCTGAATGTCCTGCCGATGATGATGCTGATAAAAAAGAGGGAAAGGATTATGATGAAACCGCTCAGGGGGAGGAGCAATAACTCTTTCTTCAACTCTAACTGAAGAAATGCACTGAACACAATTGCAGGCAGCAGCACATTCAATATGATCTTGTTGAGGATCTTCGTGTCGTCTGTCTTGAACAGGCCGACTCTTTTCAGGAGGTAGCCTAAAGGCATGATCAATAGAACAGGGATCAGGGTATTTAGTATGGTGCTCATCACGTAATCTGTCCTATCATGTTATATTATACTTTCTTCAGATTTTGCTCTTATCTCAAGAATCAGCGCATCCACACGATCTTATCATAACTAGAGATCTTTTCGAATTGTCCTGGAACAATAGCGGATTGGTGGTAATATGGGCCAGGCAGAACCACTACTGAGGTCACATCTATTCCATTTATTTGTTTAAATTTCCTTCTACAGACATGTAAATAGTCATTATTAATTGCTTCTTCTGGTTTTCTGCGGCCAAACTGAATAAATCCTCCTCCTGGAACAAGTTCTGCAGGGATCTCTGGGTGTGCCTGCACTTCTATCGAATAATAGTTCTCTCCTGAACAGTCACCATAAGAAGCGTCTTTTACCTTTATTTCAAGAAAGCGCTCTCTCTGTTCATTGAGAAATTCTTCTGTCATCTCAGTTTCGCTCACGAGGCATAAGAAATGCCAGTCTGTTTGCTTAGTCATGGTTATTTGTCATAGTCTCCTATTTATAAATATTTCGCTTTTGTAACTACTAGTTGGGGATTATTTCTTGGCTGACAAAAATTTGGCTCTTCAAGGTTTGTTCTGATGGTTTAGGCCGCAGTTTTGGAGTATTTTGTACTTGAAATAGTCTAGGTCTCGGAAGCCGTAGGCTCTTCTTTTGATGATGTTGATTTTGTTGTTGAAGCCTTCGCTTTGTGCGTT
>JBDRLS010000044.1:0-2101 GCA_043812875.1 Nanobdellota archaeon | reverse complement strand
ACACCAAAAAAGCTATCGAAGGGAAATAATAACCGGATAACACAACAAGAATTCTCACCGAAACATTTAAATATCAATTATGTTATATATATCTAACATTATGTTAAAACAACATAACATTATGTGATAAATAACTCACAGGTGATCAATATGATTGGAAAACCAGAATGGTTCACACGGAGGAAGTATGGGGGCTGGGGGATCCGCCCTAAGACGTGGCAGGGCTATGTCTATCTCGCAATCGTCCTCATCCCGTTTGCCATATTCAACGCGCTCTTCCAAGGAGACACTCAGACAAGGATGATCGTAACAGGAGTCTGGATCGCATTTCTGATGTTAGATGTCATCCACATCATGGTGGCGTTGAAGAAAGATGAGCGTGAGAAGAAGATTGAAGCTTTAGCAGAGAGAAACGCTGCATGGGCAATGATGCTAATCATCTCTTTAGGAGTGGCCTATCAAGTCATTACAAGCAGCATCCAGGGAGTCCCGACATTTGATTGGTTTTTGGTCGCGGCTCTGTTCGGAGGAGTCATTGCGAAATCCTTGACAAATATCAAACTGGAAAGGGGGACGATCTGAATGAAGAAGACACGAAAACAAAAGGACGAACCGAAAAAGAGCATAGATAAAGCAAGATTGACAGCCATACTCTTCCTCAGCATTTTGGTTATTGTGACAGGGACGCTGTTCTCTGTCAAATCATTCATGAACAACGAGATCGGAGGAGGAATACTTGGGATCATCATCGCCCTGATCATAGTCTCCTTTGCCCTGATCGTATATACAAGAGGCAACAGCGACTTGAAAAATGGATTTCCGCTCCACGACGAGAGAAGCCAGAGAGTAATAGAGAAAGCGAGCTCAAAGGCGTTTTATTTCTCACTGTATCTTTTATTGTTGGTCGGCTTTTTATCAGATGATATCATTTCATTCAGGGACGTAAGTCAGGCGACGGGCATCACGGTCGGCATGATGGCACTGCTGTTCGCTGCCTGCTGGGCATACTTTAACAAGAAAGAGCTGTAAGATGAAAACACGAATCAAAGAACTAAGAGCACGGCACGATCTCACGCAAGAGGATCTCGCAAAGAAAGTAGGGGTCAGGCGTGAGACGATCGTCTTTCTCGAGAAAGGGAAGTACAATCCCTCCCTCCAGCTTGCGCATGATGTAGCGGAAGCGCTGAAGACGACGATCGATGAAATATTCATCTTTGAATAGAAATAAGGATTGAATCCTTCTCATACCTGATCTATCCAACCTTTTGGACAAAACAATCAAGCTCTTCAAATGCACGTCTTACACGACTAAATTTCTTTTGAGTCGTACAGATATAGTAAGGGGCTTCCTCGACCTCAGTGTAGATATCAGCGTACTTCTCTAATTCATCCCGGTCGCCGCCGCGTGTCACCTGCAGTTCCCCCTCAGGAGAATATTGTTGGAGTTTGGTGTTGTACCCTGTCTGTTGCGGGTGGGGTTCAGGAAGATGCTTCAGCAGGCTTGGAATTGGCTCTGCCAGGCCCCCCTTTTCTTGAAGTATTCTGTTTACTCTCCCAACAATATCTGCGCCAATAGAATCCTTTGCATCATCGGGAAGGATGACGACAAATACGTTATCTTGCTCTTCCATAAAGAGGGGAATTGAAGCAAGTTTTAATATGTTTGGTTAAGCTTTATAAATGATTAAAATGAACGAATATCCCAGCAGAAAAGAGGTGACCAGCATGGCACAAAAAAAAGAGAGTAAACATTTCATTTTCCGCGCAATCATCGGGAGCGTGTTCGGGATCGCAATCATTGTCGGCCTCCTGCTATGGCTTGCGGGAAGGACTGATTATTGGCAAGCATGGCTCTTCGGGGGAGTCATGATCCTTTATTCCATTGTAAAAGGCATCATATTCAGAGACAAAGAGGATCTCGCAAAGGAACGGTTGAGACCTGGCCCGGGCACAAAATGGTGGGATAAAATCTATTATGGTTTCATGATACCGCTTTCTTTTGGAACTATTTTTGTGGCGGTATTGGACACAGGACGTTATGGCTGGTCAGCAGAGGCGCCCATATGGTTTTACATCCTAAGTTATATCCTGTTCATAGTAT
>JBDRLS010000043.1:0-3983 GCA_043812875.1 Nanobdellota archaeon | reverse complement strand
ACAGGGATGCCGAGCGCTTCTTGCTGGTTAAGGGCTTCGCTTATGCCAGGAATGAACAAAAGGCCTGCATCCTCACTCAACTGTTCGATCGAGGCCTCAAGCTTATCATCGCCGCTGAAGAGGAAGATCGGCGTGTTCCCGGCTTTCTCCTTCCCCTTCAATACGACAGCGAGGGAGGTATCATAGGCATCACTGAATCGGCCTTGCCATATACGTGATTCGGTGAACTCTTTTTCCCAGAATCGTTCCCCGTATATCTTGTGGTAAAAGAGGTCCTTTTTGGTGCTGTTCTGCATCAATGCGTTCCATTGTCGGTTATCATACCAGTTCAGGGCCGTGGAGATTGTTGCGAATCCGCGTAATGAGGAAAGGGGAGCAGGATAGCGATAGACAATGGTCCCCTCCTCGAGATAGGGCCGGTAACCATGGTTGTTCAAGGGGTATTCTTGACGATCAAAAATGAACACATCATTGATAAAGTCGTTGAAATACATCTGCCAAATGATGATATCAGGATGTATCTCGTCGAAATAATCGAAGATGATGAAATATTCTTGCAGGGTGCCGTAGCCCCCCGCTCCAAACACGAAAAACTCAGTTTGGGGAAAGGCTTGCTCAAGCTGAGCATACCATTCCTCTCCATTGTTGGTGAATTTCATCTCGGTGAAGGAATCGCCGATGACAAGGATCTTGGTCTTGTTTGTTCGGGGATTTCCCCATCGCTTGAAACCGTTGTCGTAATAGGTCACGGTCACATTTCTGTCGACACCGGGATGATCATGGATGAATTCGAAGATGCTGCTGTTTTCGGGGGGATACCATCCATAGGGATGGATTTCTGGCAGGGGATGCGTGAATCGGAAAACAGCCTCGAGGAGAATGACGCAAAGAACAGTGACAACCAGCAAAAGGAGGATTTCCTTTTCTTTTCTATGGATGGAAAAGTTAGTCTTTGGCAATGTCTTCACTGTCCCATTGGTCTTGTGGGTTCTTGTCCCTCTCCACCATGAATCGATCGATAACAAGAACGTCTATCCCCGTGCCCATCATGCACCTGTACGCGTCATGAGGGGTGCAGACAATGGGCTCTCCACGAATATTAAAGGAGGTGTTGATAAGGATAGGGATGCTTGACAATTTCCCAAATTCCTTGATGACATCATAATACAAAGGATTTTGGTGTCTTCTGATGGTCTGCAATCTCCCTGATCCATCGACATGGGTGACAGAGGGGATCTTGGTTTGCCATTCCTTCCTCACAGGATAGACCATGAGCATGAAGTCCGTCGGCTCTGGAAGCGGTTCGTCGCATTCAAAATAGGTCGCGGCGTCCTCCACACAGACGACGGGGGCGAACGGCCGGAACTTCTCACGGTGTTTCACCTTCGCATTCAATAAGGCTTTCGCTTCGGGATTGCAGGGATTTGCAAGAATGCTCCTCGCCCCTAAAGCGCGAGGCCCCCATTCCATGCCCCCATGAAACCAGCCGATTACCTTATTGTCATAGAGGAGCTTGGCAGTTTCTGTAATAAGTGCTGCCTCGTCTTTGAAGGTCGTATAATGGATGTGCTTCCGTTTAAAATAGGCTTCAATTTGCTTTGATGAATATGATGGGCCGAGATAGGCATGAATCATGTGATAGTTCCGCTTGTGCCTTTCCAGGGAGTGATAGACATAGGATGCCGCTCCGAGGCTCGCGCCCCCATCGCCTGCATCAGGCTGGATCCATATCCGCTTGAAGGGCGTGTTCCCCAGGATCTTTCCGTTAAAGACGCTGTTCAACGCGACGCCGCCGGCCATGACCAGGTCTGTGCATTCGGTGAGATGATGGAGATGGATAAGCATGTTTGCCATGATGTCCTCAGTCACCATCTGAAGAGCGGCTGCGATGTCCTTGTGTCTCTGGGTAGGGGCTTGTTCAGGTTTGTTCACAGGGCTTCCTAGAAGTGTGCAAAGTTTTTTTGAGGGCATGCGATCAGCATAATGAAAGAGAAAATAAGACATGTCCAGGCGGTAGCTTCCGTCATCCTTCACATCGACAACCTTAAGGAGTTTTTCATAATAGGGGTTTTTCTTCCGATCCATGATGCCATAAGGACTCAATCCCATGACCTTGTATTCAGAGTTGTTCACGCTGAAGCCGAGATATGCAGTGATGGTTGAATACAATAGACCGATCGATGCCGGGAAGCGGATCCCCTTCAAAAGGCGGATGTCGGTGTCTTCCCCCATGCCAAGGGTGGTGGTTTCCCATTCTCCCACTCCGTCGACAGTGAGAATGGCTGCTTTCTGATAGGGGGAAATGAGAAACGCGGATGCCGCATGAGCGAGATGATGGGGGATGAAGGAAACATCGCCCTTGTATTCCAGCTTTCTGATGGCACGCATCACCCTCAACTTTTCATTCAGCCATGAGGGCATTGAACTGAGGAAGACCTTCCAACTCTTGGGAAAAGATTGCAGATGCTGGTATAACACCCGCTCGAACTTCAAGAAGGGTTTCTCATAGAATGCGATGCGATCAATATCATCTATGGAAAGGTGTTGGCTGCGCAAGCAGTATTGGATAGCACGGCGGGGAAAAGAGGTGTCGTGCTTCTTTCTCGTGAATCGTTCCTCTTGGGCGCCCGCAACAGGAACACCGTCCTTTAGCAAGACGGCGGAAGCGTCATGATAATAACAGCTGATGCCTAAGATATTCATGGTCAAAACTGCCGATAGGAGTCCTCCGTTGATTTTTTCTTCGATGGTGGAACTTCGTAGTAACTCTTTTCCTTTTCGTCGGTTTTCAGCGCTAAGAACTGTTTTCCGGATAATCGCGCTATCAGGGAGGTTATGCCCACACCGAATAAGTACACCACTGATAAGAGCAGTGTATTAACAATCACCATGATCGTTTCCCCGAATGATCGAAAGCCTGATCCAAGATCAGAGAACCATGCACGAATGGTCATGACAGCCACCTCCTTAAGATGCTACCGACAAGGGTGAGGATTGAGGTTAGTATGATAAGGTGGATGATGTTCCATGTGGAAGGGATTTTCTTCAGAAGGGTGAGGAGGATAAAAAGGACTCCTGTGAAGAACATATATCCTACTATGAAACCCACACGTTTTGCGAAGTTCATTTTTTTATGACGAGAGGAAACCATGGTCATTCATTCTTTTTCCAGATATTATACTGCTGTTTCCTGAAGATTTCAGGAAGCATGAATATATAGATGACCATGATGAACCACCAAAAAGGCATCATGAAGAACAATGCAAAGCCATGCCTCCAGTCAAAGCGGCGGTCATATTTCGCAATGACATAGAGGTAAAGGGGGTAGGAAAGCAGTCCTGTGATAATACCCATGATCGAGATGATTGTCAGCGGCGTTGCTCCGGTGAAGATGCCGCCCATCCATTTAAAAAAGCCGATGAGGGTTGCCCAATTGACAAAATAGTTGAGCACGGCACCATTGAAATACACCCCCTGAGAGACATACCATTGGGCATAGCCTGAAAAGATTTGGTAGAGGGTGATTGCGCCCATGATCACTGCCTGGGCATAGGCAAAGAGCAGCAAGGGAAGCGTGTAAAGATCGATGAGCGCCCTATTGACGCTTAAATGCCTCTTGAGGATGTTGATGATGCCCCTGGCAAACCGTGTCCGTTGACGAATGATTCCCTTGATATCATGGGGGAGGTTCGTCTCTGAGACAGCCCCCTCTGCAAATGAGGTTTTATAGCCCTTGCGAACAAGCCGGATGGTGATATCCACATCCTCTGCAAAACCCTCAGTGCTAAATCCGCCGATGGCTTCGAGCGCATCCTTGCGGTAGACACTCAATGGACCCGGCGTCACGATGTTTGCATTTACTTTGGCCATGATCAGCCGCATGAGCGAGTTGTAGAGCTGTTCTAGATGATACCACATACAGATGAATTTTTTTCTGTTCCTCACCTTGATGACGCATGTCGACGCGGCGACATTGTCCCTGC
>JBDRLS010000042.1:0-12101 GCA_043812875.1 Nanobdellota archaeon | reverse complement strand
GCTCTTTTTTCAATTTTTTTAGTATAGCTTCTGAACTTTCATCTGGAAACAGGAAAACAGGCTTTATCATTGCATCTTTTGCAGTAAGTTTCTCAATCTCGTATTCTTGAGACAATAACTCGGCTTGTTCTTCTCTTGGATTATTTGACATTATTTAAACCACCTATCTTCGCAGCTACTTTATCATATTCTTTAATCAAGAACTTGATTTCTGGAATCTTGATGGAATAAAATCTTTCTCTACCTTCATTTTTTGTATTTAGCAATCCAAGATCATATAGTTTTTTTAGATGTTTAGAGGCATTCACTTCAGACAAATCAAATTGCTCTGCTATCTGATGAACTGATGATTCTTTTATTATCAATGAATGAAGAATGTCTCTTCTTATTCTTGATCCTAATGCTCTTGCAAGTTTTTCATCTGGCATACCGTAATATACAAATAGGCAATATATAAATGTTTCCATATTTCGAAACAAAGAAATAATTATTGTATTAAAATTGTCCCCTTAATGTATGTTCTTGAAAGCTCTCCGAGCTTTATGGAACGGAACTCCCTCGGTGCTTCGCACATATACACTCCCTACGGTCGAATTAATAGGAAATGGAAATTTTACTTCTTGGCTCCACTTCTTTCCGCTCGACCACGTTGCACTCTCCTCGCTTTGCTCGTCGGGACGTTTAACAGCGATTAAGAGGAAAAATCCTCAGCTCGGATTTTTCCAAAATTTCTTCCGCTTCGCTCAGAACTTCGTTTACCAGGTGTTATATAAAAGAACAACTGATTATTTCAGCGCCAGATGCAGCTCATCCAGCTGCTCTTTCGTCACCGTGCCGGGCGCCCCGTCCATCAACGACTGGCAGTGCTTGTTCTTCGGAAAAGCGATGACTTCTCTAATGCTCTCATGCCCGGCCATGATCGCCACCAGCCGGTCAAAGCCGTACGCGATCCCGCCGTGGGGAGGAGCGCCGAACCTCATGGCCTCCAATAAAAACCCGAACTTCTCCTGCGCCTCCTCGTCGCTGATCTGCAGCAGGGAAAACATCTTCTTCTGCAATGCATTATCGTGTATCCTGATAGAGCCGCCGGCAATCTCAACGCCATTGAGTGTCAGGTCATACCCGCGTGATCGAGCCTTCTCAGGCGCTCTATCAAGCAGAGAGACATCATCCGGATGCGGCGAGGTAAACGGGTGATGCATGGCAACATGCCTTTTTTCCTCTTCACTCCACTCGAAGAGGGGGAACTCTGTTATCCACAAAAAGGCATCTTTCTTGGTATCTATGAGCTCATATTTCTTCCCCAGGAACAATCGTATGGCACCCATCGCTGTGCATGCAGTGTTGAAATCAGAAGCGACCGCAAGGAGAGAATCTCCTTTCTTCATCCCAGAAGCAGAGATGATCTCTTTGCTCTTATCTATAAAAAACTTGGCAGCCTGCCCCTCAAGCTCATCCCCTAAAGAGAGCGCGAGAAGGCCCTTCGCCCCATAGGTCTTGGCCACCTCAGTGAGCTCGTCAATCTCCTTCCTGGAAAAGCTCTTGTCAACAACAATGCCTTTGACCACTCCCCCGGATTCAATGACACTATTCACGACCTTGAACTCAGTGCCCTTGCAAGCCTTGCTCAAATCCTTGAGCTCAAGCCCGAAGCGGACATCCGGCTTGTCCGAGCCATAACAGGACATGGCCTCCTTGTAGGTCAATCGAGGAAAAGGCGTGATGACCTCCACTTGTTTCACTTTCTTCCAGAGGAATTTCATCATGCCCTCATTGAGCCTATAGATGTCTTCCTCCTCAACAAAGGACATCTCGATGTCTATCTGGGTGAACTCTGGCTGCCTGTCCGCGCGCAGGTCCTCATCCCTGAAGCATCTGACAATCTGATAATACTTATCAAAGCCCGAGATCATGAAGAGCTGCTTGAAGATCTGGGGGCTCTGAGGTAATGCGAAAAAATGGTGCTTATGCACCCTGCTGGGCACGAGATAGTCCCTCGCACCCTCGGGCGTTGACTTGGTAAGCATCGGTGTCTCAATGTCTAGAAAGCCCTCCTTGGCGAGATACTCCCGGACAGCCACGTTGATCAGATTCCTCATGAGGATGTTTTTTCTCATGACATCCCGGCGGAGGTCAAGAAATCTGAATTTAAGTCTTGTCTCTTCTGTCATGTTGCTCTCTTCAGCGACGACAATAGGAAGCTTTGCAGCATTGCTGAGGATCGTGAGAGATGAGGCTTCAAGTTCGACATCTCCGGTTGCCCGTTCCTTGTTTTCTTCCCCTGCTTTCCGTCTTTTCACCTTCCCTTCTATTCTAAGAACGGTTTCAGGGGTAATCCCGTTGCATTGGTCTTGAGCAGCCACTATTTGGGTGATGCCATAGCGGTCTCGAAGGTCTATGAAGACCATGCCGCCGAAGTTCCGGATGCTGTGCGCCCAGCCGCATAAGACTGCATTCTTGTCTTCGTGTTCCTTGCGGAGTTCGCCGCAGGTGTGTGTGCGGAGCATGGGCAGAGGAGACTGAAGGGGCTTTTTAAGGTTTACGCTAGAAGTGTGGTGAGTCGTTCAGAAAAAGTATTCAGGAAAAAGAGAAGGCTTTCAGGGGACTTCCCGATGGGAATGGCAGAGAGGATATAGTTGTTGAACACCAGACCGATTGCCTTTCTTCCGCCGATGTCCTCTTGGTTTCCCAAGAAGAAATTATTCATGATGATGATCCTTCCGTCCACATCGAGCCATATGCCATTCCGGTGGTTTGTGATGACATTGTTCATGAGGATCTGGCGGCTGCTCCGCTGTGAAAATACCCCGTAAGGACTGTCCTTGATGGTATTCTCTGAGACAACCGTGAGATCACTCTTTCCGAGAAGAAGATTTGCATTGCCTGATTGGACAAGGGTGTTGTTGTCGATCAGTGTGAGCGTCGGCTCTCCGGAGAGTTCAATGCCGAAGTTGTTGTTTTGCTCGATGAGATTGTGTTGGATGAATGTGGAATCAGCAGATTCAACACTGATTCCCCGATCATTTGCATGGATATGATTAGCATCTATGACTGTACCCGTTGAACGCCTGACTTGGACGCCTATACTGCAATGGGAGATATCTGAAGTGCCGACCGTGAGATCAATATCGTCAGTGGATCTGATACAGAACCGGTTATCGACAAGAGTAAGCTCATCCATGATGACGTTCGTCGAATCCTCGGATGAGACGCCGATAAAAGCAGAGTCTGAGGTGAGAGCTGAAACACCGATAGTGGATGATCCCTCTAAGTTCAGTCCATGCTCTGATGCCTTGATCTGAGCATCTTCGATGGTGATATCTTGGGATTGGAAGAGATATATCCCGTCTTTCATGTCCTGGAGGTTGAGATGTTGAAGCGAGCCCTGCACTGCCTTGTTGAGGAAGATGCCTGCTTCGCCTCCTTCCATTGAAAATTGGTCCACGAAAAGATCATGAGAGCCTTGGGCAAGAATGCCGAGCTTAAATCCTGCTACCTCACAATTTTGGATTGACACATCGTTGCCGATGACTCGGATGGCGACGCTTGCCCCAGCATCGACGCCTTGGATAGCATGGCCGTTGCATTGAAGGCTTCCTCCGGTGATGAATACCAACCCTGCTTCACCACAGCCATCAAGGTCCTGTGTAAGATTAACTGGATGGTCAAGGATCTCGCCGCATTCAAGAGCGATCACATGTGGAACAGTGAAAAGGATGATAAGGCAGATGATTAACTTCTTCATAGTAAATTAGGATATAAAAGGTAATATATATCATTTTCGAAAGGAGTTAAGTGTGCTTTTCAGGGATATGTACACTGTCCCCGACGAGCTCTTTAAAGCGTTCAGCATCCTCTCGAGAGCCGACTATGGCACCCCAATGCATGGGTATAGATGCTTTCGGTTTGATGCGCTTCACCGCTTCGGCTGCCTCCTCTGCTGTCATGACATATGTCCCTGAAACAGGAAGCAACGCCACATCAACGTGAATGTGACCCATCTCATCGATGAGATCAGTGTCCCCTGCATGATAGATCCGCTTTCCATTGAGGGTTAGGATATACCCAAGCCAACCATTTTCCTCGGGATGGAAGCCCTTATCAGTGTTGTACGCCTTGACCGTCTCGATGATCATGCCGTTCACCTGGAGCTTTTGCCCAGGCTCAAGAACGGTTATATTCTTCGCCAGGACATCGCTGAGTTTAGACTGGCAATCCGCTGGAGCAAAGATCAATGTTTCGGGCGTTGATATCTTCTTGAGATCCTCAATGCTGCAATGGTCATAATGCTGATGGGTGATGAGAATGATGTCTGCTGGCGGCCCCTCTTCAATTTGGAATGGGTCGATGTAGATGATTTTTCTGCTGCGTATCCGAAAACCCGCATGCCCGAGCCAATGAAGTTCGACGCCTTCTATGTTCATTCGTGATCACCGTTGTATCTTTTTCAATCCTTTGCTCCATTGGTTGCTCGCCGTGTTTCTCAGTTCTTTCAGTATTTTTTTGGCTGTTGACGTGTGGAGGAGCTTCTCAGTATTGTCAATCCATTCCTGACATTCTGGATGCCCGTGTTCAATATATTCCTTGGCCTGGACAGCGCATTCAAGAAGATCAGCATCTCTCGCTACAATGCCCTCTTTAGAGCCATCTTGGTGATATCCAGAAAAGAGGGGAGTCAATCGATCTGCAATAGGCTTGGGGAGCGTATCCATCTGCTCTTTGAACACCTTTGCTTCAGCTCGTCTGAAGTCAATATATCGATGGCCGATCTTATGGAGATCGTTCAATCTGGTCTCAGGTATATCTTGGAGCAGGCATATGACTGCCGCTTTCTCTGGATTCACGCCCTCTTCCATTGCCAACAAATAGGCGATCATCGCAGCACGAAAAGAGTGGTCTGCAACACTCTCTGGATTGTCGACATGCGCTAGCCACCAGCCTGATCGCTTTACCCGCTTTAGTTGTCCGAGTTCAAAGATGAAGTCAATCATTGGGTATCATAGAGTATCTCTTCCACTTTCTTGAGGTTCCATTTTACTGCATCATACTTCTTCCGGAGGTTGCCGTTGCGGAAATCAAAGCGGATGAGCTCTCCTTCGAGGTCATCGAGGAAAGAGGCGATCCGTTTTACTTCATTGAGATTTTTAGCAGTCGCTGACCTTACGGCACGGCGGGACAGCTCCCCGGTGAGGTCACAGATGCCCATGAGATAGACTTCCGCGTTGACACCCAGTTCAATGGCAGGAGGGAGTGGTTTATGATGGACGAATGCGTGATAGCACATGGCTTCGACGAATTCTTCCAATGCGCTCGAGTAGCTGCCTTCATAACGAAGCCCTTCATGCTTTTTTGCAATGGCATCCAACGCTTTCTTTGCAGAAAGAAGTTTCGCTATTGAAATGGTCTCGTTACGATGCAGTGCATAGATCATTTTCTTTGCAGCCTTCAAGACATCCCGTCCCTGCTTGATGAGCAGTTCTCTTGTTGCATCGTACTGTTCCATCTCCTTGTGCATTCGGGCAAAATCGTCCATGATATCAATGAAATGCGTTTCATATAAAAAGGTTTTTGCTGGGAAAAGAGCCCAGGTGATTGACTTCCTCGTTCAAGAGAAGGAGATGGTAAGACCGAGCAGCTGAATGCATCTGAGGAGTTGGATGAGTACTTTGAAGCTGAGGAGAGTAAGAAACAAAACATTTATATAGGTATTTGTGAATTTTCTATACTAGTATGGCAGAAGAAGAATCTGTGTTCAGAGGAATCATAACCTTCTTTGACAAGATCGGTATCTATGATGTCGTGCTTCCCTTCTTGCTCGTCTTTACGATCGTTTTTGCCATTCTTGAAAAAACCAAGATCCTCGGCACTGAGGAGATAGATGGAAAGCGTTATACCAAGAAAAACCTCAATGCCATGACGGCATTCGTCCTCGGCTTCCTCGTCGTCGCCTCAACCAAGATTGTCTCCCTGATCAACGAGTCATTGGCCATCATTGTCCTGCTTCTCCTCATCACTGTATCCTTCCTCTTGCTCATCGGGAGTTTCTACAAGGAGAGCGAAGATGTCTTCCTTCATGGAACATGGCGTAAAGTCTTCATGATCCTTATGTTCATCGGAGTTACCTTGACCTTCCTCGGCGTCGGCGGCTGGCTTGATACGGGCTGGGAATGGCTTGTCGACCATTGGGATACCAATTGGGTAGGGGCCATCATCCTCTTGGTGATCATCATTGTCCTCATGTTTTACATCACCAAGGAACAAGGCGGACCGCCAAAAAAGCAATCTGTCCAAGAAGAAAAAACATGAGTAGCTGATGAATAGATTAATATAGGAGAAATGCTCAGATTAGAGAAAAGGAGGTTTTACCATGGCAACCGATGCTTGGAATCTTACACGCTTCGTCGAAATCATTGAATCTTGGGGTTTGACAGACGTAGCCCTGCCGTTCTTATTGATATTCACTATTGTATTCGCGATCCTGCAGAAATCGCGAGTCCTTGGCGAGGGCAGGAAGAATTACAACCTGATCGTCTCCCTGGTTATTGGCCTGAGCGTCGTGATTCCCCACGTGACAGGGGCATTCTCTAACGAAAACTTGGATCCGGTGCTGATCATCAATAAGGCATTGCCCACTGTTTCGATCATTATTGTGGCCATCATCATGATGCTCATCTTGATCGGCATCTTCGGCGGGGAAGCACAGCTCCTCGGCATTGCCCTCAATGGGTGGATTGCCTTCATCTCCTTTATCTTGATCGTCCTTGTATTTGGTGCATCAGCAGGCTGGTGGAACGGATGGGATTGGTTCAATGATATATTTGGGCAGGAAGCGATAGCGCTCATCATCATCATCCTTGTCTTCGGCATCATCATAGGATTTATCACGAGCGATAACGAGGGCGAAGAAAGGACGACCTTCCATCGCCTCGGCGAGGACATGAAAAAAGTCTTTGGCGGCGGCGGTGGCGGCCACTAAGCAATGGCATCTGTCCTGGATCTCGGGCTATTAGGATATTTCAAGCCGATATTGTCTATTGTTCTCGTTGCTGCATTAGCGTACGGCATGTTTTCTTATACCAAGATCTTTGGCGAGAACAAGAGCATCTATGCGGTCATCTCAGTGCTGATCGCGTTGACCCTCGCTTTCATTCCTGCCCTGAATAACCTCGTCTCGACCATGCTTCCCTGGTTTGTGGTCTTTTTTATCTTTGTGATCTTCATTCTCATGGGTTACAAGCTTTTTGGGGCGACAGATTCAGACCTCTCGAATGTGCTGAAAGGCAACAAGACGATAGTCTATTGGGTTCTCGTCATCGGCATCCTGATATTCCTCGGCAGCATCGGCCAGGTGTTCTTCACCGCTACGGATGGGGGGGATACCACAGACATCACGAACACGAGCAGGATTCAGACAGGGGATGTTGGCAGTACGGGTTCAGGCGCATTCTGGGCGACCATCGTCCATCCTAAAGTATTAGGGATGATCGTCATCTTGCTTATCGGTGTCTTCACCATCATGACCCTGGCAGGAGGTTCTAATAACTAAGGTTTTTTTGGTTTTTTAAGAGAAGTAGTTATCCTTCCAAGCTCTGAGACGTTTTCCGTGAGTTCTGGAAGAATTTTTTGGAAGACCTGTTCCATGGCCTTGATATCTGCCCCGAGGTTGACGATGTTCTGGTCGTATTCTCCGATCTTGCCGAGGACTCCGTGGTGAAGGCTGTTGAAGTTCTTCTCAATCTCGACAAAGCGCTGTTCCATCTGAGCGATGCGCTGGTCAGTGCGTTCTTTCCACTCGATGATCTTGTTGACACTCTTGACGAGCTCATTCCACTTCTCGTCGATGATCGCTTCCGCAATTTCTTCAATGCGTTCTTCAGTGCTGCCGCTGCTCATGGAAGGCTGCATCATGTCTTGAGGAGGCATATCATCCTGAGGAGGATACCCCTGTGAATAACCTTGTATGGGCGCTCCAGATTGCATGTCTGCTTGGTTCATTGCATCGTATACCATATTAGGAGGATATCCTTGCTGTTGGAGCTGTCGAATGATCTGGTTGTTGCTCATCCCTTGCTCGCGCAAGGCCAACACCGCTCCTGTCGGTGGCCCTTGTGGGGTCGGGGCAAGCGGAGGCGGCTCCTGCGCTGGTTCCGGTACGTCCTTCTTCCCAAAAAGCGCCATTGTATATGTTTTTTCGGGTGAGTGTGTATATAAAGGTTTCGGCGACATCCAAGAAATGGTTAAGAAAGCCTTCTGATCATCCGTTCCAGCTGCTCAGCGGTCTTTGCCTCTGGAAAGGAGGAGGAAACAGAAGGTGCATACTGCCGAGCGGTTTCTGTAAGGTCAATATGACCTGTATAGAGGATCACAGACCATCCCTTGTTTTTAGCAGGAACGAGATATGATTTTTTATCATCGATAAAAATGACAGGTTCTTCTTGAACTTCATCATAGATGGCCTTATCAGGTTTGACAGCACTGATTTTAAAGGAAAGATAGCTTGGTCCATTCACCTGAAGGACTGATGGGAACAATGAAGAGATCTGCTTATGGGCAAGCGCAGAAATATTGGAGAGCAAACCGATTCTGTATCCATCTTCAATAAGGTTGTCTTTTATCTTGACGATCTCAGTTGGCCCAACCCAGATACGAGAGAATGCCTCTTCTGCATCTTCCGTGCTGATCTTATAGAGATCGCCTATCGCGTTGACCATTCCTTGAGCAGAACCTTGTGTGAAATATACTTGTTCAATTCCTGAGTTGGTCAGTTCATCTGTGACAACAGAAGCATCTTTGCCAGTGAGTGTGGCAATAAGGTCAGTGAACCGTGAGTAATCTATCTGCAAGAGCACTGCACCGACATCAAAGAGTATCAATGGTTTCATGACAGGAGAAGTTAAGAATGGGTTATTAAGATTTTCCCATCACTGGAGTTTTTCTTTCAAATACCCTGCAAGCTCGCTAATCTTTACCCGTATCTGCTCTGTGCTGTCTCGATCCCTGACAGTGACCGCTTTATCATCAAGGCTGTCAAAATCAACAGTGACGCAGAACGGTGTGCCGACTTCATCCTGGCGGGCGTATCTCCTGCCGATGCTGCCAGATTTATCCATGGCGCAGGTGTAATGATCCTGCAGCTCTTTGTGGATGCTTGCAGCGAGCTTAAAGAGCTCTGGTTTGTTCGAGACAAGGGGGAATACAGCAATTTGCGTCGGTGCAATCCGAGGATGCAGATGCAGCACAATGTTCCCTCGTTTTTTGTCGTCTTCGAAGGCATCGAACAAGAATGCGAGTAATGCGCGCTCAATGCCCTGAGAGGGTTCTGATGAGACGACCGGCAATACTTTTTCCTTGCTCTCCTCGTCGAAAAGACTGAAGTCTTTTTTTGAGAATTCTGAGTGCTTGTTTAGGTCAAAATCTCCTCGGTCGGCATTGCCATGGACCTCCTTCCAACCGAAGGGAAACTTATACTCAATGTCAAAGCATGCGTTTGCATAGTGGGCAAGCTCATCCTTCATGTGCTCCCTCAATCGCAGGTTCTCCGCTTTGATGCCGTGTTTGAGGAACCAGCCATAGAATGCCGAAACCCAATAAGCATGCCACTTGCTCTTGAATATCTTTTTCTCGACGAGGTTATGGATCGTATGAGAGACATGATCCTTATTCTTTTCTTGATGTTCTGTAGTGAGGATATTGACCTTCATCTCTTTGATATCATCATAAGAAGGACAGCTATGTTTTTTTGGATGCGTGAAAAACTCGATCTCGAACTGCTCAAACTCTCTTGTCCGAAAGAGGAAGTCTCGTGGAGAGATCTCATTTCTGAATGCCTTTCCTGTCTGCGCAATGCCGAATGGCAGCTTGACTCGAGCAATATCTGTAATGTTCTTGAATGCTGTGAAGATGAGCTGTGCTGTCTCAGGCCTGAGATAGCTCGTGACCGCTTTTTCTGATGGACCGACATCGGTCTTGAACATGAGCTGGAAATCTGTTGCAGAGCTGAGGTTGCCTTTGCATTTCGGGCAGGAGATGGCATGCCTCTCGATGACTTCGCTCATCTGTTTGCTGTCAAGGCCGTCTGTAGGGATCTTGAGGACATCTTCGATAAGAGAGTCAGCGCGGTATTGTTCCTTGCATTTTTCGCATCTCACCATGGGGTCCAAGAAAGATTCGACATGCCCTGACGCCTGCCATACTTTTGGGTGGGAGATCGTCGCCCCGTCCATGCCTACGATATCATCCCTGCGTTGCACAAAGTCCTTCCATAGTGCTGCCTTGATGTTGTTCTTGAGCTCAACACCTAAAGGACCGAAGTCATAAAAGCCGGAAAAGCCGCCGTATATCTCAGAGGTTAGGAATGCGATGCCTTTCTTCTTGCAGAACACGGTCATCTCTTCTATGTTTATCATACCCCACATAGGAAATGAGTGCTTTATATGGGTTTTGGTTGAGCACGGCTCTATCCAGCGGTTGGGAGCAGGGGAGGGAGCAGTATACAACACCACACAGTCCGGCGGGTGGAGGGGGAAGGTTGGGAGGGATAGTATTCCGATTCCCTCCCAGCCATTAAAATATATACAAATTATACAACATATATAATATAAGGAAAAAGTATATATGTTGTTGCCACTTCTTCATGACAAGAGAGCCGAAAAGAGGTGCTATTTTTTGCTGATTGATGAACCATGTCACTTGATGAAATGGTACAGAAAGCGGAAGCATCAGAGGGATCTCCTCTTGAGCGCGAGGTCGAAGCAGGGAGAGCTTCATTCTTCACCCCTGTAACGAAATACCTCGGCGGCACAGCCTTGATCGCAGGAGCGAACGCGGTCCTCTCTGGTTTTAACTTCTTGATCACCACTGCAGGCTTCATGGTAGGACAGCTCGTTGAGAAAGGGAAGGCGCGTGAGAAGCTTACGACATCGGAGTTCTTCAAGAACATGTGGAAAGGCATGACACTCGGCTCAGTGGGATATTATCTTTACTTTGTGACTGAGTCGATAGCAAGGATATATGATCTCAGTAAAGTCACAAAAGCATTGGTATTCAATCCAGGCATGGTCATGCCGTTCAATCTTTCCTTTCAAGCGTATTCTTATGCTGAAGAGACCCATGGCTGGAAGAACATGGCAAAGCCCTGGACCTGGGGGAATTACGCAGCCGGACTTTACCAGGATGAGCTCAAGCCGCACTGGATGAAGAACAACTGGAAGGCATTCAAGGTCTTTTTCCCTATCCATTTTGTTGCACAGAATTATCTCCCTCAGATCTGGCAAAGGATCTCGGTGGGGGCCATGAACGATGTCATCTATCGTTTGATCATGCCTACAAAGAAAGAGGATAAAAAGGAATCACCTTATCAGAACCCCTATCCATCAATCAGCAGGCCAGCCTACGCTCCAGGTTATGCCTAGGGAATAGGCTGGTTTTTCTCTTTTTCCGCATTATTTTCTATATTGAAAATAAATATGAAGCAGATTTCAATATCAACGAATTTGGGGTTCTCAGCCCGGGAAATCGCAGTTTACGTAATGTTACCATCTACAAGTAGTTAAGTTTATATAGTCCTGTTCCATTCCTATGTACAGTTTATACATACAATGACACAACACATCATTACCAAAAAGGTCGCGAAGCACGGCTCGCAAGCCATCCTAGTCATCCCCCGCCTTCTCGAGAAAGACCTCAAGCCCGGAACTGTCGTCAGGGTCACCTTCGATGTGTTGGAGGTGGGAACGTGAAATCTCATTTAAAAATGGTTGCCAATAACCAACATCAGGAAAGCAATCCATCTCCGGCAAGCACTCCCCCCAGTGGAAGGGAACCAGTTGAGTATGATTGGAATACGCTTCTTTCCCTGCCCTATGCAGAGCAATTAGCTATTTACCAAGCTCATCAAGAAATCTTCCAAAACGGAGATCGTGCAAAAATAAAAGAGATCAGTCCATACCAAGTTACCAGGGCATTTCCTAGTTTAATAACTGAAGAAACACAAAATGAAGCCTTGCTTGGATCCCTTCGTCAGAAGCAAAAGAAAGGAGATCTTTCATTGGAAGCGCTCACTGACGTGATTGAAGGCCTAGATGATGCCATCTCCTTTTCAC
>JBDRLS010000041.1:0-5605 GCA_043812875.1 Nanobdellota archaeon | reverse complement strand
ATGCAGCAGAAACTGACCTCTCCCAGATGGGAGTCATGGTCAATGAGGAAGGCAAAGCATACAAAGGCATCAACATCTTTCATTCTGAAGAGAAGCAGGAAGCGTATCTCATGGACCTGGAAGGCAACATCATCCATACCTGGAGAAAGGCATATAGGTGTGAAAATGGATGCGCTTGGCATCATGTCGAGATGGACAGGGAAGGCAACCTCTATGTTATCTGGAAACATTATCTGATCATCAAGCTTGATTGGAATTCATCTCTCAACCTCGGGGCATTCCAACGAAACCGCCCCCATCATGACATGGAAATCTCGGATGAAGGAGAAGTGCTCAGTCTCCAGCGTGGATTCATTAACATCTCCTGCACTTCCCCCGAATGCCCTGTCACAGTGATCGCTGATGCCATCATGCTCATGAACCAAAGCCTTGAGCCGCTGCAAACGATATCTTTGTATCCGCTCTTCGTCAAGGACATCAACCTTGGCCCAGACGTATTCAAGCAGAGAGACCAGGCTGTCTTGCATAATAACTCAGAGTTCTTTGACACCCTGCACGCCAATTCAATCGAGACCCTCCCGAGGGATGTCTCGGGATTAGGCAGGAAGGGTGATGCGCTGATTTCCCTGCGGGCCATCAACACCATCGCAGTCATTGACCTCTCCTATCAGGAGGTGGTTTGGAGATGGGGTGCGGGCGACGTGGTGATGCAGCATCATCCGACGCTCCTGGACAATGACCATGTCCTGCTCTTTGATAACAGGGGAAATGAGGGATACAGCAGGGTCATTGAGCTCGATCCAGTGAGCAAAGAGATCGTCTGGGATTACAGAGGGAAGCCTCCTGAGTCCTTTTTTTCCCCTTCTAGAGGAGCAAACCAGAGACTGCCGAATGGGAACACCCTGATTACTGAAAGTGATAAGGGCCATGTATTTGAGATAACTCCGCAAGGAGAGATAGTGTGGGAATTTTGGAATCCTTCTCTCAACGAGAATAATGAAAGAGAGGTCATCTATCGGATGATGCGTATCACCCCGGCTGAGATTAATTCACTGCCATGGGACGAAAAAACCCAATCATTTTTAAAGGAGAACGGATATCTCACCTAAATGGACACAAAAATACTCTACATTCTTGTCGGTGTAGCCATCCTCGTTACATTCACCGGGCTCTTTGTTACCTTGTTTGCTCCTGAAGAACAGATCTCTGGGCAAGTTGTGCAAGAGCTTAAGGCATTGCCATATGCGAATTCGGCTCCAGTGCTGCCGGAGAACAGCGAAAAAATAGGAGTTACGATAAACACAAAAGAAGCATTTGATGGCCTCAGACTTTATTCATTAGGTGAAGCTCAAGAAGCCCATCTTATTGACAACGAAGGCAACATCAAGCATATCTGGGATACAAGCAAACTCCAGAACTGCAATGATGAATGTGATTGGAACCATGTCGAACTGTTCGGCGATGAGCTGTTTGTCCTTATTTCTGACAAGAAGATGATGAAGCTCGACTGGGATGGAAACCACCTTTGGAGCAATTTCCATGAATTCCATCATGACATCGATATTTCCCCTGAAGGGGAGATCTTCGCGCTGAGGAGGGCGATTATTGCCATCCCTTGCAAAAGCGATCACTGTGATAGGTTACCAATCCTCAATGATTATATCTCGGTCATCGCGCCATATGGTGACATTAGACGCGAGATTAGCCTCTATGACTTGTTCAAGGATGAACTGAATGTTCCGGCATATATTGAAGAGAAGATCACGGATGATCTCAAGGAGAATCCCGAGGCGAGTTATGACCTATTCCATACAAACGGCATTGAAATTCTTGATGCTGACATTCCAGGGGTTGCGAAAAGAGGAAATGTCTTTATATCTGTCCGGGAGCTGGACCTCATTGCGATTGTTGACCTTGACAGCGAAGCGGTAGTGTGGAGATGGGGGCCAGGCGAACTTAAAGAGCAGCATGGAGCTCAGATGATGGATAATGGCAATATCCTGCTCTTTGACAACAAAG
This sequence comes from Nanobdellota archaeon, assembly GCA_043812875.1. GTDB lineage: Archaea > Nanobdellota > Nanobdellia > Woesearchaeales > JAHIVG01 > JBDRLS01. The sequence goes on along the minus strand of JBDRLS010000041.1, from coordinate 3,586 downwards.
GAAATGATGGCTTTGCTCGCATCCTAGAACTTGATCCCAAAACCAACACTGGTGTATGGCAATATCCCGAGCAGGGGAAGTATACCCTTGTCTCTCCCACACGTGGCTGGGCTGAGGTGCTCGAGAACGGCAACATCCTCATCACAGAAAGTGATAAGGGACGAGCATTTGAGATAACGCGCTCTGGAGAGGTTGTCTGGGAATTCTGGAATACGATTGAGGATAATGAACGGGATGCTATTTATAGGATGGTCGTGCCTCTTCGTTCTTAGGAAAAGATTAAATATCATGCGGATAGTCCTTATCATATGGGAAGATGGATGATGTACAGTGTCATTTTTCTGGTCGTTTTTGGATGCAGTCCTGCTCTTGAATCAGAGGATCAGCGTGCAGCCATCTATCGGATGACAAGGATAGGACCTGATAAAACCGGAAATCTTCCCTGGGATGAGGAAACGCTTAAATATCTCGAGCATGAGAGATATGTTGCATGACTGATCACCTCGATGAGTTGGAACAGAAGACCATATTCATCATCAGGGAATCACTCAAGCAGTTCAAGAACCCCGCGATGCTCTGGAGCATTGGAAAGGACTCCACGACACTGTTGTATCTTGTGAAGCAGGCATTCTTCGGCAATGTGCCTTTTCCGGTCATCCATATCGATACAGGGAAGAAGTTTAAGGAGATCTATGAATTTCGAGATGAACTCACCAAAGCGTGGGGGCTTACCCTTATCATTGCGTGTAATGCTGATGCCGATGAAAAAGGCATCACACCAGAAAAAGACAAATTTGAATGCTGCAATTACAGGAAAACTGATGCGTTAAAGAGATGCGTTGCAGAACATAAGTTTGATGGCCTGCTTTTAGGAATTCGCCGTGACGAGCACGGCATCCGAGACAAAGAACGGTATTTTTCCCCCCGTGATAAGAACTTTCAATGGAAGGTTTCTGAACGTAAGGAGAAGAAAGATGAGGGCGATGCACCCTTTATTTCCTTGCAAGACACCGAACTTGATGGATGGAATATCTATTCCGCTGATTTTGGAGACGGAACGGATCATGTGCGCGTCCATCCGATCCTGCATTGGACCGAGAGGGAGATCTGGGAGTATGTGAAGAGAGAGGACATTCCTATGGTGGGTCTTTATTCTGCCAAGGATGGAAAGCGTTTCCGGAGCATCGGATGCGAGTGCTGTTGCAGTCCTGTAACGTCCGATGCGGTCACGACGGATGAGATCATCAAAGAGCTCAAGGATACAAAGATCGCTGAACGCTCGGGACGGGCACAGGATAAGGAGTCTGCCCATATGATGCAGAAGCTACGTTCTTTAGGATATATGTAATAATGTTATACTATTTACTATTATGTAAATATAAGACGGCGAGCCTTATTTCTACGAGCTTTTTATTTATTGAAGGGAATAAAAGGATGGATTAACCATCAACAAAAAAAGGAGACAGGGTGGATTTAGATACCTAGCGTCAAGGAGAAAACCTGTGTTATCGTGACATATGTCATGATACTATACACGTCAAGGAGAAAACCACAACCTTTAAATACATCCCCAAAACCCTTAAACCTGCAAAACAGCGAAATATCGCTTAAAAATAGCTTGCGACCGTTTAACAAAAACCTGAAGGAGGGGTTATTATGGCAAAGAACAAAACGCACATAAATCTGGTGTTTATCGGACACGTCGATCACGGCAAGTCCACGAGTGTAGGTCGGCTTATGTATGATTCTGGTAATATTGATGAACAGGCAATGAGAAAGCTTAAGGAAAAGGCTCAAGAGCTTGGCAAGGGCGGCTTCGAATTCGCATTCGTCATGGATAATCTCAAGGAAGAGAGGGAGAGAGGCGTCACCATTGACCTCGCCCACAAGAAATTCGAATCTGACAAGTACTACTTCACCATCATCGATGCACCAGGGCACAAGGACTTCATCAAGAACATGATCACTGGCGCATCACAGGCTGATGCCGCTGTGCTCGTCGTATCCGGCAATGCCAGCGACGGCGTCCAAGCCCAGACAAAGGAGCATGTCTTCCTGTCAAGAACTCTTGGGGTCGGTCAGCTCATTGTTGAAGTGAACAAGATGGACATGGTAAAGTATGAAGAGAAACGCTTCAATGATGTCAAGGAGCAAGTGAGTGCACTCCTCAAAACAGTCGGTTTTGATCCTGCAAAGATCCAGTTTGTCGCTGCTTCAGGCTTGCAAGGTGACAACATCTTCAAGAAGAGCGAGAACATGCCTTGGTATAAGGGGCCGACGCTTTTTGAAGCGATCAATAATTTGAATCCTCCTGAAAAGCCCACTGCGCTGCCTCTTAGGTTGCCTATCCAAGATGTTTATAACATCACAGGAATAGGCGTCGTACCTGTCGGCAAAGTTGAGACCGGCATCATGAAGGTCGGTGATAAAGTGACCATAGTTCCTGGCCGAGAAGGCAAAGGTATCTCTGGCGAGGTAAAGACCATTGAGATGCACCACGAACTCATGCAAACTGCTGAGCCAGGGGACAACATCGGATTCAATGTCCGGGGCGTCACCAAGAAGGATATCGCACGAGGAGACGTTTTGGGCCATTCAAGCAACCCTCCCACAGTCGCCACTGAATTCACTGCCCAGATCATCGTGTTGAACCATCCGACTGTCGTGACCACGGGTTATACGCCTGTGTTCCACATCCATACAGCGCAAGTTGCCTGCCAGATCTTGGAGATCCAGAAGAAGCTGAATCCCGCAACAGGCGAGACCTTGCAAGAAAAACCAGATTTTATCAAGAACGGCGATGCCGCCATCATCAGAGTGAGACCAGTCACACCCTTGGTGATAGAGAAACAAAGCGAGATCCCGCATATGGCCCGCTTCGCGGTCCGCGACTCTGGAAGCACGGTCGCCGCAGGCATGTGCATTGATCTCGTCAAGAAATAAGGCACGTTGTTCATGGTGAATCGGAAATTTATCATGCGGTAAACCAAAATGCAGAAAGCACGAATAAAGTTGGTCAGTATCGACATTAGTAAGATTAATGAGGTATGTGACTACATCAAAGAAATCGCAGAGAAGACCGGGGTCGACATGAGAGGTCCTGTTCCCTTGCCTACAAAGAAGCTCAAGCTGACGACCAGGAAGAGTCCCTGCGGGGATGGCACGGCCACCTGGGAAAGGTATGAGATGAGGGTCCATAAGCGCCTGATTGACTTAGGTATCGATGATCGGGCACTGCGCCTGGTGATGCGTGTCCCCATCCCGGATGGGCTGAACATTGAGATCGAGATGATTGATTCTTAGTTTTTTTATCTTTCATTGTTGCATCACAAGAGAGAGTGATATCTATGCAATAACTTGGGATATCTATGACGGAAAATAACATGATACTGGATGCGGAATACCTCGTGTTCGGTATTAAAAAGAACAGGATGACCGGAGAACCTGAAGTTGATAGGCAGTCTGCTGCAGTCTTTGCTCGGACTGTTGTTGATGGCGAAGAACGCCTTTTTGCTACGAAACGGCATGCTGAAGGACTAGACTTTGTTGCATTAGGCGAGGAAGAGGAGCAGGACCTGCGCAAAAG
>JBDRLS010000040.1:0-5083 GCA_043812875.1 Nanobdellota archaeon | reverse complement strand
TTCTTCCCATCCCTCCAGAAGATCAGCTCCAATCCAATCCCTGCACGCTGTATATGACGGTTCAATGTGATAACACGGTCTATACTCAACCAGAGGTCGAGGAGATTCGGCTACTTTTCAACGTAACCGTGGACCAAGATTATCCTGGCGGTGCAGTGGATGCTAAGAAAGATGTCATAAAAAACATCAAAGAGAAGTATGACTCAGATTGGTGGAAAACCTTCGATAGTCTCACCAGCTTTATTGAACAGGGGCAGCGCTTCTGCTATGTCCGGGCATTGCTTAATGCCTTTGGAGCAACAATTGTAAACTTATTGACTCTTCTCACGACAATACTGAATAGCGCGGGATGGTTAAGTGTTGTTTTGAAACCTTTAACCATTGGTATCGAGAAGCTGAAAGGCAAACTTGGAGACGGTATCTATGGCTTCCTCGATAATTTCCTCGGTGGATTCTGCGCTATCGTGACATGCGACTATGAGGCTACACTCTTTAGCTGGCTTAAACTTGACACTAGCCCAATCACTTCAGTCATAAGTAAAATTCAGAATCTTGGCCTCCCTCATGGAACGCTCCCTACAGATTCCCGTCTTTCACTCGCCAAGAAAAGCTACACTGTTTCTGTAGTTACGTTATGCCTCCCCGGCATCTTATATAATCTTCACAAAAAGCGTCAAGCAGAATGTTTTAAAGCATATTGTTATGAAGAACTGATTTTAGCGGACTGGTCCTACACCCAATGTGATGCGCAGTATAATTATTTTAATTGTGCAGCCAATGCAGGTCCCTTCCTTGAGACAGAGCTACACACTATTCTTGAATGGATTAATCCTATCGATGACATCATCGAGGCATTGTCAAATCCAGCTGCACTCGGCTGGGCCGGCACCAAGTTCCTCCTGAAAAAAGGCTGTTTCCAGGGTGCGGTAGGCAGTGAAGTCACAAAAAACCTAGATAAGATGGGCATCACAGGCACCTTAGAACTCGCTTCATGCATCGGCTTTACGCTTATGAATGTATTTGAAACATACACAATGATCACTAAAATGCTTGAAACCATGGAGGAGATGAAGACACCTGATAAGGCGGACTTCGACTATTGCGACGCGATCGGCATATGAAATCATGGCTTATACTCGGAATGTGCATGATGCTTTTAATCAGCTCAGCTTGGAGTGTTGAAGATCAATCTCAATATCCGAGCATTGATCCTGAAACTGCGCAACCTCCGAGCAACGAACAAAAAGCTGGATTTTATTCCGATAAACATTATTTTGGGGCTAGTCAACCAGCGAGTCCCTCTCCAGATGAGCCAGGCAATAATGTTCCTTCAGCCCCAACAACAACCACTCCCCTCGTCACAAGACAGGATTTTAAGGATGGTGCAAAAATAGATGGACCTAACTTTGATGTTGAAAGGGACGGTGATACATGGTCTGGAACTGTTTTTGGTGTTGATGTTTCAGGATTAAGCGATGCTGATATCATGGAGGCTGTCGAAAACGCGGCTCGTGCTTCATCAGATAATACCTTCACATTAACTCAAGAAGGGGAGCAAAAAGGGCATTCTCCAGAGAATAATCGTTTTGGAGATACTGGAGCTTCAACTGCATCACTTTTATCACCTGAACGAGCTAATAGTTATATTTTTCACCAAGCAGTGTTAGACGGGATCAATAAAGAGATTGATGGCATGGAAACAGAATGGAATGCAGACAGTTTTGCTAGTGATGCTGATAAAGACCAAGCTAGGGACGATCTCATTGAATATTATCGGTGGCGGCGTGCTGAAATATCTACTCAAAAAGGAATAATCATTGATCAGATGGGTGATAAAAACCTTCCAGATGCACAGAAGGACAATCTCAATGACGAACTCTTTAACAAGATCAAGGAAGACGGCCAAGCGCTGGTCGACCAATACCGGATCGAGCCAAAGGGCTGGAAAGAGTTCCTCATCTCTTTTTTCAACCCGGATCTCGGTTCACAGACTGCTGGCGACTGGCTGAAAAAGAATGTTAATTGGGTAAATAAGGGTTATGGTGAGCTAAATAAATATTTTACTGAAGATTTGCCTTTGCCTGATTGGCTTGGTAATGATCCTGCAAATGCGTGGTGCCAAGAAAAATATAAGCCAACTGCTCCTGGAAGGAATCAGCATCAATGGGGGAATAACCCTACCCATGGTTGGGGGAATCCTGACTTTGGCAGAATGAACATCGCCATGTTTGCTTGGAGGAGGGAGAACAAAGACGAAAATGGTGTTCCACTGACCGATTACTGTATCCGTAATGGTGTTATTGTAGCCTGCTCTGAATGTCCGAGCTGCACAAAGAAGAAATTCCCAACAACTGATCAAGCCGCGACATGGTATCCCACGTTAGAGACTGATCCCCCTGAACCGAAGGGCTATCTCTATCATTTTGAGTGGATCGTTACCAATCCCTATTCAACTGATGAAATCAAAGATGGGATTGACCGTAGGGGTGAACCGATCCCCGATGGGATTTTAGGCAAGGACGGAAACATCTCATTCACTGTCGAGCTCTCGTGCACATCATGCGATAAGAATCTTGTCACAGGAACGACGATTGGTGGGGAAACGCTAAGGACAAAGTACATCTTTGATCCCAACCCCATCCCACCAGGAAAAGCAAGCCAGCATGTCTTCGAAGATTTTTCTTTAAACTATTATGATCACATCTGCTTACGATTCCATCATGGTTTCAAGATGAATGACCAATACTCGAGCCATCCTCCAGAGTGCAAACCTGAGAAGGGTGAGGAAGCATTCGGTTTTACCATGGGCTTAGTCAAGGAATACGAGCCAGACCTTGTCTTGGCTGCTTCAGTCCAGGGTAGAGAAGGGGAAGAGGGGGGTGACCAAGAATTCGATCCGTAAAGGGCCAGATGACCATCTTCATCATCCTAGGCTTGATCATCCTCGCAGCCGTTGGCTTGCTTCTCTTCCTACGAGGAGATACCGGCGATGTTGCCCAAGAAGTGACTGAAGACACTCCCCAACGTCTTATGCCAGTCAGGATTCTTGTTGAACAATGCATGGATCAAATTGCAAAAGACGGTGTCTCGTTGGCCATGTCACAAGGAGGATTTATTGATACAATATATCTGCCGATTACAAATCCATTGGATCCTACTGAGAATCGAGCGCTTGCTGTTGCAGAAGGCCATACTGTCCCTTATTGGTTTTATAACGCTCGGCCGAATGAGGAACTCTTCACTGACATGAGGCAAGGCATGCCCAGATTATGCCGCGACTATGAGCGCTGTCCACCGAACCAAGTCCAAGCCCCAAGCATCGAAGAACAGTTAGATAATTATATTGAAGACAATCTTGATTCCTGCATTGATAACTTCGAAAGTTTACTGCCGATGCGTGTTGTTGCAGAAGGTGAATATAAACTTATCACAGCCATCAGGCCTGATAACACGATCTATGTATTCCTCGATTACCCTATTGAAATCACTGATGTGGATCAGAAGACAAATCTGAGACAGTTCGCTGCTGAGTTCCCCAGCGGGATGTATGAGCTTTATCATGTTGCAAAAGAGATCACTGACCATGAGATTGACAACTGTTTCATCGAGATGACTGTCAAGGACATGATCGTCGCCGGATCAGGGATTGACCAACCCATTCCTCCTCCCGGCCCTATAGAGGATGGCGGCAATCCCCGTTTCTGGATTTATCATAATGTCAAGGAACGCCTCTCTCTCATGCTCACCACCCATATCCGTTTCCTTTCAGCAAGAAATGCATCAAATATTGCTCCTACAATCTATTGTGAGGACGACTTCTGCCGGAACCGACAGGCATATTATGACCAGATTAGAGCATTGTCCCCTTCTTTACACGAGTTTCATGACGTTCATGTCCGCTTCCATTATCTTCCTCAATGGGGGCTTTTCCTTGATATGCCTCAGCGAGAAGGCCAGTTGATCAAACCGTACTCAACAACATGCCAAGGGGGCGGATTCCCCTCTTCATTCTTTTGCAATCTAGTGAATCGCTTCATTCCAACAACGTATGAGTTTGACTACATGCTTTCTTTTCCCGTCTTGACTGAGCTTGTAAGACAAAATGAGGATGGGCGGGAAGAACGATTTAATTTCGCACTGGAGACCAATCTTCGCGGCAATCAATGTTACAAGGCTGGCTTGGCTGTCGAAGAGCAATATATCCCTGGAAGCGATCTCTGTGATACTGCAAACCGGATGGATAATCCTATCACAATCACCATAAAGAATCAGACTTCGGGCAATGAACCCATTTCAGATGCTCACATTTCCTTCCAGATGGGACCTGGTGTTTCTGCTTGCACCATAGGCTATACCAATGAGGATGGAGTGCTGACTGAGAGTCTTCCTGAAGCTGTTAGAGGATTCTTGCTGATCAATCACCCTGATTATCTTGGCAAGTATGTGGATTTGCACGAATTCAGCGAAGGCACAATAACTCTTCTCCCATTCATCAACAAGAAGGTTGATGTCAGGATCATCGACTACTTAGACAAAGACAAGCTCGGAACTGACGGTGAAGGAAATTACATCCACACGGGATGGGTCGCACGCCGGAATGAATTAGCTGAACCGCTCAAAGAAGGAGATATGGTAACAGTACAGCTTACGCGCATCCGTGAAGACCCAACTGAGCAGGATCTGGTTGCTTTTTCCATGTTAGAATATGGTCAAGAGACTATTAACGACGTGCGACTCGTGCCGGGTAAGTATCAGGTAGAAGTTATCTTACTCAAAGAGCTGCCCGGCCATAGCCTAGAACAGGAAAAAGACCGGGTATGTGTCGACGATAGTGTCTTCTGGGGCTGCAGCAAGAAGCCCAGAGATTCAGGTTGTGGGGTCAACGGTGATTATAGTTTCCGAGGAGAAAACACCTGTTATAGAGCGGGATATAAATGTGATGGCAATGGCTGTGCAGACACAGATGATATCATCTATCCCGAGATCAATCTTACGGTCTTCCTGAACGGCGGTCTTGTCTTCGACGAGGACTCAGGCTATTGGCAGACACCCCCTGAATATGCAAGTTTCGAGCATGGCGACA
>JBDRLS010000039.1:0-18829 GCA_043812875.1 Nanobdellota archaeon | reverse complement strand
AAAGAAAATGGGAAACAAAATTTTAGGTATGGGTGAGTTCTTCAAGAAAAGAGGTACAGATGGACGACTCTATTCCTGCTCAAAGAACGGTCTGACCATGTATGACTTCAGGCACTCATCTGCTTGCTACTGGCTGCCCAGATACAAGTCAGAATCCGCCCTAAAATATCGTTTTGGTTGGAAGAAAAGCGAGATGATCCACTATTACACAGAACTTTTGGGCATGAAGGACACCATCAGCGAAGAAGACCTGTATGTAGATGTCAGCAAAACCCAACTGGAACGAGAAATAGCCAACAAAGGAACTGAGATAACATTGCTTCAAGAACAGCTTCAGGCTCAAGATAAAAAAATGGAGGCCATGATTGAAATCATGAAAGCCATGCAACTTGAAGCCCGACTAAAGAACAGTGAGATTGTTGTTCTTCAGTAATACAAAATCCGACATACAGTAAAGTATCATCCAAGCCATTAAAGCCTTTGGTGATACCAAATGAAATTCTTGGATGAAGAATTCTTGCTTAGAGAAAAGGAACGGCTCTTGAGAGAATACGATTGTCAAAACATAAAAGAGGTGATCAAGACTCTTGAATTCAGGCTTTCTGAAAAAAAGAGTCCCTTAGGATCACCAAAATATACATAGCCCCGCCCGGACTTTCGCAGCATCTTGGTTTCCTGGGGTATCAATGATACCCCTCTTGTCCCTGATAAACTTTTCAGTCCACAGGGACGCGTATGTATGTTCCAAGGTTTTTTACCCGTGAGGGTAAAAAAGCTTTTCGAACCGAGGTCCCTGCCTTTCTTCTCAGAAGAGCCAAAGGGCAGGATGATTGACCGCTACACTACGGGGCTATGTGTGTAACCTTCTGAGGAGGCGGTTCACGGTTTTTAAACCTTTTGTCCGCACAAAGCTTTATATGCCCCCCATTACCATTCCTCCCATGCCTGACTTAAAAGCGATCGAAGTGAAGGACCTCACAAAGAAGTTCAAGGACTTCACCGCTGTCGACAACATTACCTTCTCCGTGGACACAGGCGAGATCTTCGCATTCCTCGGCCCGAACGGTGCTGGGAAGACAACGACCATCAAGATGCTCACTACATTGCTTCACCCGACATCAGGCTTTCTTCGGGTCAACGGCCACGATCCCTTGCATGAGCAGAACACCGTGCGTCAATCATTCGGCATTGTCTTCCAGGATCCGAGCCTCGACGATGAGCTGACTGCCTGGGAAAACTTGGAGTTCCATGGCGTATTTTATCATGTGCCCCGCGACAAGAGGAGGAAACGAATAGAGAAGCTTTTAAGATTCGTCGACTTGTATGGGCGCAAGGACGACCGCGTTAAGACCTTTTCAGGTGGCATGAAGCGCCGCCTAGAGATCGCCCGCGCCCTTGTCCACTCCCCCACACTTCTCTTCCTCGACGAACCGACGCTCGGCCTCGATCCCCAGACGAGGAACAAGATGTGGGATTATCTTTTGAAGCTCAACAAGAAAGGCAAGATGACCGTGTTCTTCACCACGCATCATATGGAAGAGGCGGAAAAGGTGGCTAACAGGATCGCGATCATAGATCATGGCAAGATTATCAGCGACGGAACCTCAGCTGAGCTCAAGGCCAGGACCCATACAAAGACTCTGGAAGAGGCATTTCTCGCATTGACTGGGCGAAACATCCGGGAAGAGGGCGCGACAGCGGTCGAGGGGATGCGCATGCATCGGAGGCTCTGGCGAAGATGATGGCGGTCATCGGCGTGATGTGGCTTCGCCAGCTCAAGAAGTATTGGCGTTCTAGAGCGAGAATGATCGGCGCATTAGGCCAGCCACTCTTGTTCCTCGTCGCGTTCGGCTTCGGCTTCGGTCCCATCTTCCAGAAAGCAGGTGGGGGGAACTATCTTGAATTCCTCGCTCCTGGCATCATTGCCATGAGCATACTCTTCACTGCCATGTTCACCGGCATCGAGGTCATCTGGGATCGGCAGTTCGGCTTTCTCAAGGAGACACTTGTCTCCCCTGTCTCCCGCTATACCATCATGGTCGGACGAACATTGGGAGGCGCCACCGTCGCAACCCTGCAGGGCATCGTCGTCACCGTCATCAGTATGCTCATCGGCTTCAAGATCATGAACCTGGCCATGTTCCCGATTGCTCTTCTATTCATGTTCCTCATCGCCCTGATGTTCACAGCATTAGGTACGGCAATCGCCTCCCGCCTTGAGGATATGCAGGCCTTCCCTCTAATCATGAACTTCCTTATCATGCCGCTTTTCTTCCTTTCCGGAGCGCTGTTTCCATTGGAAGGCCTGCCGAAAGGATTGGCCATCGCCACAAGAATGAATCCCTTGACCTATGGCGTCGACGGCCTCCGGGGAGTCCTCGTCGGCGGATCGCACATCGGCATCATGACGGATCTCCTCGTCGTCATCGCCGTCGCCGTCTTCCTCTCCGTGCTCGGCGGCTGGCTCTTCTCACGGATCGAGATCTGACCAAAACCTTTAAAAATGCACCTCAATTCCCTTATGTAAACGAAAGGTGCGCCGGTCCAGGCTTGCGCATACTGGAGATCGTATTCTCCGGAGGATCAACATGGCACGAATGTATTCAAGGAAGAAAGGAAAGTCTGGTTCAACATATCCTGTTGAGAAAAAGATCCCGGGCTGGATGAGATACACTGCAAAAGAAGTGGAGCTCCTCATCCTTAAGCTCGCAAAGGAAGATCACACCTCATCTGAGATTGGTCTTATCCTTAGGGATACCTATGGTGTTCCTAATGTCAAGTTGCTCTGTAAGAAGAGCATCAACGACATTCTCAAGGCAAAAAATCTCTCACCAAAACTGCCAGAGGATCTATCCGCATTGATTTCAAAGTACGTCGTCGTCGTGAAGCATCTTGAAGCGAACCATAAGGACATGACCGGCATCAGAGGCAAACGATTAGCCATCTCAAAGATCGGCCGCCTTGTCAAGTATTACAAGAAATCAGGCAGGCTCGCCCAAGATTGGAAGTTCAATCCAAAACAAGCGACAATGTTCCTTGAATGATGAATGCCTTTTTGAAGGCAGCGGGGAATTCGGCAAGGGCTTTCCAGGCTTCGGCAGGCAAACAAGTGCGTCTTATCTCGCACATTGATTGCGATGGCATGACCTCTGCGGCAATCCTCATTCGGGCGTTTAACCGTTTGAGTGTTTCGTATTCGTTGTCCATTGTCCAGCAGCTGAACACGCAACTCTTGATGGAGATCGCCAACGATCGGGCAGAAGTCGTTGTTTTTTCAGACCTCGGTTCTGGCCAGCTTGGCCAGATCAATGGATTGCTGAAAAACAAACAGGTCTTTATTCTCGACCACCACGAACCTCTCCCTGATAAGCCTGACGAAAATGTATATCACCTCAATCCCCATCTTTATGGAATTGATGGCGGCAAGGCTATCTCTGGAGCAGGCGTCTGCTATCAGTTTGCGAAGGCGCTCGACGAGAAAAATAGGGATGCCGCGCACCTCGCTATCATCGGTGCGATAGGTGATGTCCAGGAAGTCAATGGATTTCTCCCCCCCAATGATGCCATCCTCCAAGAGGCGATTGCTGGAAAGAACATGATCGTCTCCAGAGGATTGCGTTTTTTCGGTCAGCAGACAAAGCCGTTGCATAAGATCCTCGAATTCAGCACTGATCCTTACATCCCAGATGTCTCGGGCTCTGAATCCGGCGCAATCCAGTTCTTGCAGCAGCTCGGCATCAACCCCAAACGGGGCACGGGCTGGAAGAAGATCATGCACCTTACAGATAAAGAACAGCAGAGCCTCATTGAAGGTATCGTCCTGAAGAGGGATGGCATGAAAACACCTGAAGACATCCTCGGAAACATGTATATACTTCCAAAGGAGAGACCGGAATCTCCCTTCCGCGAAGCCAGGGAGTTTTCAACATTGCTCAATGCCTGCGGCCGCCTCAACAAGGCGTCCATCGGCATCGGTGCCTGCCTCGGTGACAAAAAGGCGAAGCAGCGTGCAATGACAAATCTTGTTAGCTATAAGCGGGCGATCATCAATGGCCTGAGGTGGTACGAGCGGCAGCCTAATACCTCCCGTCATATCTTCAGAGGGAAGGGGTATGTCATCATCAACGCAGAGGACAACATCCTTGGCACCATCGCTGGCACTATGGCCTCTATCCTCACGAAGTCCGGCTCATTAGGCGACACCTTGGTCATCTCCATGGCCCAGCAGATGGACAATACCACCAAGGTCTCTTTGAGAAAATCCGGCGAGAACAGCTTTGATCTCCGGGATATCGTGAATCGGATCACCGCGCTTTCCGGTGGGGAATCTGGCGGCCATGCCAATGCCGCGGGTGCCATCATCCAGACAGAGCATGAGGATCACTTCATCTCCTGTGCGAAAGACCTCCTTGATAAACTGCTTATCGAGGAAACGATCTCTGATTAGGGCTGCTGTTCATACGCAACAGCTATCCCTCCGCGTGCCGCATTCGAGTTTGATGTGGAAACAGCCTCTATCTTCCAGCTTCCGTCATAGAACAAAGCATCGACATTATTATACCGAGTGCTCACAAGTACAAGAAGCTCATCATCTGCAGGATTGGCATCCATCTCGATCCAGCGGACGATATTCTGGGTGCCTGGCATATTAAGCTCCACACTGAGTTCTTTGCCGTCCCATATCCTGTATTTCGGGAAGAAGCTGTTATCAGCATAGGCGAGGATGGCATTCCCAGACAGGGTCTGATATGCCCCGTCCATGCCCATGAACGTAAGTCCTTGTGCTTCTGTTGCGACAATGCCCTTGTCATGGAAACGGTTGCCGTCCCATATGCTGATGTATGTGTTGAATTCTTCATCCCTCACCATCATGACGATCTCATCGCTTTTCGGATCAGGGATCAACCTGTAAAGTCTTCCATAAGTACTTAATGCCGGGCCGAACTGCTCTTCTCCCAAGACACCATTGACATAAACGCGGTATCTCACTCTCGGGTCATTTTGGTCACGGCTTGTGTAGACGATAATCGCTTCCCCTGATGAATGTTCATACGCAGCAGCATAAGGCCGCGTCCCGGGGTAGGAGTTCTTGGTGAGTTCATAAACTTGGCCCCACTTATTGCCATCCCATACTTCTAGGGTGGTGTCAGCAGCGGCATCGACACCTATACAGAGTATCTCATCTTTGAGCGGATTGGATGCGAGATCAATATTTGTCGGAGAAGCTCCGATATTATTCGCTTCTAACACCGCACTCCACCCTTTTCCATTCCATGTCGCATAATGGAGAGTCTTATCAGAGAGGACATCGCCAGTCATGTCTACGAACACGGCGAGGGCATCGCCTGATTGGCTTTCATAGATGACATCAGCTGCATGCTGGGTCAGTTTGGATGTTTTCGTCAGTTCCTTGAGGCTTCCCCATGCATTTCCGTCCCAGATCTGGGCATTGACATTATTTTTCGCGTCGATGGTGACCATCGCGATCTCCTCTGACTTCAGTTTCGCGGCAAGCTCGACCCAGTCTACCATCCCTCCGACTGAGACAGCCTCTCTCTGGTCTGAGATGATACCATTGCCAGCATCCCTCCAACTGGGCTTGTTGCTGAATTCTGTGTAGCCGATGAGTGCGCCTGTAGACCCAATATAATTAAACGCGAGGACAACACCGACAGCAAGAACAATAAGGACGACTATGTTTGTTTTATTCATCAAGAACACCTCTAATGATTTTTTTCATTGATATCCTACTCATTGAGTGCGGGGTATATAAAAATTTCGTTTATAAATTGTATAAGAATGTTCACAACGTCTGCCTAATCTTCTCGATGTGCTCTGCACAATCATTTCCCTTCTTTGTGAGCGTCAGCAATTTGAGCCTGCCTTGTTTATTGAATGTGATGAGTCCGGCCTTCTCCATCTCCTGAAGGATCTTCACGACGTGAGAATACGTGCAGTCAATAGATTTTGCAAGGGAGGAGGCATACATCTCTCCCTTAGCATTATACAGATTTACCAGCATCATCGCCGGCTTTTCCCGGAAAAAGACATTGAAAATCGCTTTGTTCTTCATATGCATGCCCCAACACTGACCTTTATACTGAAATAGGTATTTAAAGATTTAGGTAATCTAAATATATATTTCCCGATATATAGTTTCGAATATCTCATTCCTTCATTTGAGAATAGGGGAAGTATAAAAACATTTCTCATCATTAGTTAGGGATACCATCTTTTTAGATAGGGCATTTTACCAAAAGGTAAATAAAACACCACTCATTCCATCATGTCATGAACTTCTTTCCCCATGATCATCTCCGCGACGGGCAGCAGCTCATGATAGACGCTGTTACCCATGCAATCACCCAAAAAGAATCTGTTCTCATACATGCCCCCACCGGCATCGGCAAGACCGCTGCGGTGTTGGCAGCCGCCCTTCCTTCCCTTGAAGCGCACGATCTCACGCTTTTCTTCCTCACCTCCCGCCACACCCAGCATGAGATTGTCAATGAGACCTTGCGCCTCATCAGAGAGCGGCATGATGCCTCCTTGAAGGTCGCCAACATCATCGGCAAGAAGTGGATGTGCGGCCAGGATGCCGTCGCCAAGATGATGAGCGCAGACTTCCACGAGTATTGCAGGGACCTTAGGGAGCAGCATGCCTGCACCTTCTTTGAAAAGACCCTCCAAAAAGGGAAGCCCACCCCTCAAGCGACTGTTCTCGTTTCCTCGCTCCAACAGGAGATCGCGACCACCCCGCGGATCATCGATCACTCACTTAAAGAACACCAGTGCCCCTATGAGGTGAGCATGCTCCTCGCCCAGAAAGCGCGCATCATTGTTACTGATTACTTCTACCTTTTCCATGAACCTGTGCGGAATTCCTTCCTGGGGAAGCTTGACAAAGAGCTCCAAAAATCAATACTCATCGTCGACGAAGCCCACAACCTCAGCGGAAGGATCAGGGAGCAGATGACCGCGAGGCTCAGCGAAATCATGCTGGGCCGCGCCCTTGCAGAGGCAAAAAAATTCAAGGAGCGGGAAGCGAAGAAGGGATTGCAGCTGTTGGAACGGTCATTCAATGAATTGGCCCATCCCGTAAAGACTGAGGAGTACGTCCAAAGAGATGATCTTGCAGTGAGCGATGATCTCATTGACGTCTTGGAAGAATCCGCTTCCCGTATCAGGACGCAGCAGCAGAAGAGCGCAATCGGCGGCATAGCGCATTTCACCGGGCTCTGGCAGGGGCAGGATGAAGGCTTTACAAGAATCCTCTCAAAATCCAATCTTGGCACGGTCTTGAGCTATCGCTGCCTCGATCCCTCAATAGAAGTCGAGCCTGTGCTCGAGCAGAGCCACGCCTCCATCCTCATGTCAGGGACATTATCCCCGACGAGCATGTATGCGGATCTCCTCGGTGTCAAAGGAAAACAGCTCACCTTGCCCTGCCCGTTCCCCCCGAAGAACCGCCTCAACCTCCTCCTTCCCGTAGCGACGACAAGATTTAGGGACCGAACTCTAGCCCAGTACAAGAACATCGCGAACGTCTGCTCGAACGTGATAAAAGAAGTTCCCGGGAATGTCCTCATCTTCTTCCCCTCATACAAGCTCATGCATGAGATCACACCCATCATCAAGACAGACATCCCTCTGATCCTCGAGAGGAAGGGGAAGGCAGATAGGGAAGCGACCCTAGCGGAATTCTCAAGCAGACGTTCGACACTCGCAGCGGTCTCTGCAGGAAGTTTCGGCGAAGGCATTGACATCAAGAACAATGTCATAAAGACTGTCATCGTCGTGGGCCTGCCTTTATCCCAGCCGAACCTTGAGACAAAAGCCTTGGTCAATTACTACGATATCAAATACAAGAAAGGCTGGAGCTATGGCTATGTCCTTCCAGCGATGATAAAAGCCATCCAGAATGCAGGGAGGTGCATCCGCTCTGAGACAGACAAAGGAGCAATCATTTTCCTCGACGAGAGATACACCCATCCCAGCTATTTCTGCTGCTTCCCCCCCGAATGGCAGCTGAAGATAACAAGAGACTATCAAGAGGCATTGATGGATTTCTTTTCCAAGCGATAATGAAAAACTTTTTAAACAAGTAGTCATCTAATTCCCCCTTAGTATACATTTTGGTGTGAATGAAAAAATTGGTTGAAAAGAGGCGGTACCATGAAATTCTTTAAACTAATTATGTTAGTCTTTGCTCTATCACTAGCATCTGTCTATGTCATTGCAGCCAATTGTTGGGATTACACAGCAGAGGCCAGCTGCATAGGAGACACCTCTTGCTCCTGGCACTTTGATTACTACGGATCCTGGTGTGAAAACACAAAGTGCTGGAATTTCCAGAACGAGACATCTTGCGATCTCGCCAACACGACCATAAACATGAGCTGCACCTGGATGACCCCCGGAGGGCAAGGACAGGATTACGGCTGGTGCGAAAGCCTCAACTGCCCCTCCTTCCAAGGCACGAACGCGACCTTCTGCGTGAACAACTCACAGAACCTGTCATGTTCATGGGATGCTGATGATTCATTCTGTTATGTGATGGCTCCCTGCTCATCTTATCTCACAATCGGCTCTTGTCTTGGCGAGACAGGCTACAGCGGGAAGGCATGCGCCTGGAATAGCGTCTTTTCTAGCTGTTATGAGTCGACATGCTCAGACCACGATGGGAATAATGTATCATGTCTTGCAGCGACAGGCTGCACCTGGAACGCCCCCTTCTGCCAATTCAACGACTGCTGGAACAATGACGATGAGAACAGCTGCAATAATATCGGATGCTCTTGGCGCTCAGACCCCGATGCAGGATGGTGTGAGGAGCCGATGTGCTGGCAATACGACAACATCTCCCTCAATGGTATGGCAAACGAGTCTGTGTGCGTCAACAATACGGCTGGTATTAACTGCACATGGATAGAAGACGGGGGTTGGTGCGATCCCGCAAATTTTATGGGGAATGCATGTGGAGACTTCACAAGTGAAATGGACTGTATCACCAGCAATTACTGCTTTTGGGATTATGAGGCACAGGCATGCAACGACCCAGGGGGAGACAACTTTTTTCAGGGAGAGAATCCAGGATGTTACATATTCAACGTGGATTCCAGCGCGTGCGAAAATGCACTCGACGGCTGCGAATGGAACGCAGGACAAAGCACGTGCGATAGCGCGAGCAGCGATGGCATAGACAGCACAGGCATACAATGTATCAACATAACAAATTCCACAGTCTGCAACCAGCTACCTATGCTTTCCACCTGCTGTCAATGGTCTGCCGGTGCGTGCACAACCACCTATTCCACCACGTGCTGGGATCAGATGCAAGCACCTCCTATGGGAGCAAATTTCTGCGAAGATTATAATGCTTATAACAATGAGGATCTGTGCATCCAGATAGCCGGTCCTCCCTGGTACATGCCCTGTTCATGGGACAGTTCAGCGGGGACATGCGGTTTCAACACCGGAGGTTATTTCGGCCAGGGAGAGACCGCGAAGATTACCGAGATTGACAACAACCAGGGATGCACGGCTGCCGGCGGCCAATGGATAACTGAGACATACTGTGACGGGACGAGCGCTGTTCCTGTAGGACGGTGTGAGCGCAAGTTCGACCAGGAGACTAATTGCAATAAGGCCTGTTACGCCTGCGAGAAGAAGAATGATGGCACTGAATGGACGACCTCTGTGAATGCCCAGACGGCATGCGAGGGTTCTGAGAGGGGCTGTGACTTCAAGTCTGATACGAATGCTCCCAATGGTTTTGGCGTATGCAAGTTGAAGGACGCGATCAAGACTGGGCAGGTAGGCGAATGCAGTTCAGATTGTTCGGGCTGCACCTATATGAACAATCCACAGGTCAAATGCCAGGACAGCAATGCTGGATGCAAATGGGACGAGGCTGCTTCAATATGCGTCTCGAACACTGAGAAGATCTGCACGAATGCTTGCGACAGGTGCTATGACGAGGCGGCCTGCCTGAACCAGGGCAGGGGCGGAGGCGGAGCCTGCACATGGAGCTCAGTACAAGCCGTGTGCAACCCGTCCTCAGGCAGTGCAGAAATATGCTGGAACGGAATGGATGATGACGATGATGACTCCATTGATTGTGAGGACACCAATTGTTTTGGTGATATGGATTGCGGTGGTGGTGGGGGAGAAAACTGCTTCGCCTATTCAGACTCCACTTCATGCGGCGAGGCTTCAGGTTGCACTTGGTTCGAGGACGCCTGGGGAACATTTTGTGAATACGAGGGAGCCCTATGCTGGCAGAATGATGGTGACGAAACAGCATGTACGCTTCTAAATGATTCCTGCGGGTGGTTCCCCTCAGGAGATGGAGGCCAATGTGAGATCAACTGGACAATCGGGGAGACATGCTGGCAGCAGGGCAACAACGCGACCGCCTGCGATGAGACCATAAATTGCACATGGATAGAAGAAGAGTGGGGAAGCTTCTGCGAGCATGACCTATTCGCTGGCAGCAAGGACTGCATAAGCCACGATGGTGATGAGGAGGGGTGCAATCTGGCTGATGGCTGCACCTGGTTCAGCGATCCTTACATGGGCGGATGGTGCGACCCTGACATCACGACCTCTTGTCAAGGATTGAGTGCAGAGGATTGCGCCGCAAGCGACATCTGCAAGATGACCTCAGGTTGGTGCGATCCTTTAGGATTTGGAGGCGGCCACGGCGATGAGGGTGGGTTTCAAGGCATGCAGTGTTTCATCTACAACGGCGATGAGACCGGATGCACGGCAATGGACGGCTGTTCGTATTTCTCCAACCCCAGTGGGGGTTTCTGCGATATAGGCAAGAACTGCTCCAATCCTGATTATCATCAAAATCAGACATTGTGTGAAGGCCTCGGATGCGCTTACGCGACATCACCATTCAACGAGTGTTATAATCCCAAGGAGATCTGCTTCAGGAACATGACCCTTCAGCAGGATCCGGACGCGTGCAACGCCCGAGACGAATGCAATTGGACCAGCGACATGTACGGCGCCAGGTGTGAGCCGACATGCTTCCAGAACCAAAACGCGAATGACTGCAGTACAGAGACTAATTGCATCTGGCTCAATGGGTTTTGCGAGTCTGAGGGAGCTGCTGGGCATTTTGAGGGGATGGAAGGCGGAGCCGCCATGATGGTGGCAAGTGATACGACTGGTGAGACCACGTCTGAATATGTTGACCTTATCGGATTAGGTATGAAAGACATGAGCGATCAGATAGGCATCGGGGCACCCGTGGTGAGCCTGGTCGAGGCCGCTGCATGCAATGGAAAAATAGTCAATGGTGTTTCTGGACAGGGTACAAAGGCCAGCAAGGCATACTTCTACCTTGACACAGACGGAAGCACTACAGGCAATTGTGCCTTGAAAAACGACGCTGCCTCCGCAGGATACGAATTCTATTTCAAGTTCGACGCATCCTATACAAACAACCAGGTTTCGCATACCGTCGCATCATACCGGTGCAATGCAGGAAGCTGGGTCGTAGCTGACATCTCCGCAAATACGATGCTGTCTCTGGTATGCCAAGAGATAGGAGGATATATGATCGCGGTGACCAAGAGCGACTTGGCAAAATTCACCAGTCTCTACGACCCGAGTGCAGACATCCGGATCTATGCTGCCACTGCCAACAGCTCAGGCAACATAACAAATGTTACGGACACCGTCGGCCCAGGCTATGTGACCTTAGGCGCAATAGATTTTACTGTCGAGGATTTCGGCGCATACGGTTCGAGCTCCACCATGGGTGAAGGCATGATGAAGCAAGGATACATCTCCTATGAGGACTGCTACAACAGCATCGATGATGACAATGACGGCAAGATAGATTGCGATGATTATAACTGCGGGTACGAGCTGTCATGCGCAGGCATTGGAGTGAATGCTCCGGCATTCGTGGACTCTGGCTCTCCATTGGTCACAGGGATCACGATCGAGACATATCCGACAGCAGCATCCATTGTCTATCACAGCAACAAGCCAGCTAACGGGACCGTCAGGTACTATCATAACGACTCGACATGCGGTACCTTGAACGCGACGATAGCTGACATAGGGATCACGAGTGAATACGCACGAGAGTTCAAGACATGGCATTACGGCGTGATTGATTCGACAAGCATAGGTTACGCTTTGAGCCCGCAGACAACGTATTATTACAAGCTTGAGGTTTGTGACAATAGTGATAAATGCGCTGTTAGCAAGTGCTCGTCATTCAAGACCTCAGCAAGCGCCAATTGCAAGTATTGCAACTTTGTCCTGAGGCTGAAGACGCCTTCAGGTTGGTATGTGATGTACGACCATGACAATGATGAGGTGATAGACCATGTTCAGGGCCAGACGTGCGGGCCTAATGCAGGCTTTAAGATGAACAACAGCGCAGGACGGAACATGACGATATACCTGCTGGACAATAACGTGACCAATGCGACGAATGTCTCGGGAATAATATTCCATAATGTTTTCGTCACCAAGTCTGCGCTGAACCAGAAGGTCCGCGAATTCGATACTTCCGGATCATTGATAGCAGAGCAGACCACCGTGGATGGGTCTAACGTGAATTATGCAGGCCTTCCGACAGCGACTAGAGATAAGATAATCAACAACCTCTTCCCTGAGAAATGCACGATGAGGCTTCCGAAGGTGGACGGGAGCTGCCCCACCACATTATGGCACTGCGATGACGCCTTGACGACATGCACCACACGGAATGACACCAACCTGACGAATGAGACTTCGTCATACTGTGACTATAACATCCCCTATTGTCAGTTCTCGATCTACTCGACAGGGAACGCTATTGCCTCAGTTGGCAATAACAATAATGCAGGCGGTGGCGGCGGTGGCGGCGGTGGCGGAGCTGGTAGCGGTGCTGTAAGCGGCGGCGGTACCTCCGCGAGATTGTCCTGGCAGGAGATCCTTCCCGGCGGCAAAGGAGAGATG
Organism: Nanobdellota archaeon; assembly: GCA_043812875.1. Classification (GTDB taxonomy): domain Archaea; phylum Nanobdellota; class Nanobdellia; order Woesearchaeales; family JAHIVG01; genus JBDRLS01. Next base: position 5,857 of record JBDRLS010000039.1, on the reverse strand, counting down.
AACATAAACTCCTCTGAGATCCCTGTCTATCGGGTGAGGTTCACTGCAGGGCAGACCCTTACCACTCCTGGGTTGACCGTGCGCGCATTCCTCGCAAAGCCTGAGACCCTCGCCGTACCGAATGCAAAGGTCTTCAAGTACATGGAATTCACGCCGGAGAACATGGAAGGCGATCAGCTGGACACGATCACTGTCGACTTTTCCATCCCGAGGGCATGGATGGCAGAGAACAATGTGCAGGCAGCGCACGTCGTCATGTTCCGTTATAACGGGGCTGATCTCCAGCAGTTGGAGACCACGAACACAGGCAGCAATGCAGACGAGTTCTTGTTCAGCGTCGAGCTTCCTGGTTTCTCTTACTTTGCCATCGCAGCAATTGTTCCAGAAGGCGAAGAAGAAGATCTTGAGGAGACGATCGAAGATGATCTTGAGGAAGAAGGTGTTGAAGAAGATAATGGACTCGATTCAGACGCGAAGTTCACTGACCGAGATCCCTTCACCTCAGACGTGAAGAGTTACAGCTGGGTCCTCTGGTTGGCGATTGTGGTCTTCCTCGCAGGCGCAGGATTATACATCTTCGCCCTCCGGCGTCACAGGAAAGGCAAGGGCTATCACGGCCCATAATTTTTTTCTTTACCTTTTTTTCTCCTTTTAAACCAAAACCTATAAAAACCGTCCTCGGTTCTCCAAACAGATGCCGAAGATTAAGCTGACGCTCCCCGATGGTAGTGTGAAAGAAGTGGAGATGGGCACCACAGGATTAGCGATTGCTGAATCCATCGGTGAACGCCTGGCGAAAGCAGCAGTTGCAGTGAAGATAGGCGAACAAGCAATAGACCTCGATCACCCACTAATGGAAGATGCTCCATTCCAGATCCTCACCTTCGCTGATCAAGAGGGGAAGGAAGTATTCTGGCATTCCGCAGCGCATCTCATGGCCGCGGCCATTGTAGAACTGTTCCCTGAGTCCAAGCTTACCATCGGCCCCGCTATCGACGCGGGCTTCTATTATGACATTGAACGAAAAGACCCGTTCTCTCCGGATGATTTCCCTAAGATAGAAGCCAAGATGCATGAGCTCGTCAAGGCTGATCACCCCTCAGTGCGAAAGGAGATCTCAAAAGAAGATGCGCTCAACATCTATAAAGACAACAAGTTCAAGCAGGAGCTCATCAATGAGATGGAAGGCAGCATCTCTATCTATCACAGCGGCAGCTTCTCAGACATCTGCTGTGGCCCCCATGTTCCCTCATGGGGAAGGATCAAATCATTCAAGCTCCTCAGAGTCAGCGGCGCATATTGGCGCGCGGACCAAAAAAGAGAGCAGCTCCAAAGGATCTACGGCATCGCCTTCCCGGACAAGAAGCTCCTCAAGGAATACCTTAAACAGAGAGAAGAAGCTGAAAAGAGAGACCACAAGAAACTGGCGAAAGAGCTTGACTTGTTCATGCAGTCAGATTTCATCGGCAAAGGCCTTCCTATCTGGCTCCCCAAAGGAGAGATCATCAGACGAGAGATCGAGAACTTCGCCGTCGAGACCGAACGCTTAGCAGGCTATCAAAGGGTCTCCACTCCGAATCTCGCGAAGAAAGAGCTCTACCTCACCTCAGGCCATCTCCCTTTCTTCCAAGACGATATGTATCCCGAGATGAAGCTCGATGACGGCACCTATTATCTCAAACCCATGAACTGCCCGCATCATCATCTCGTATTCAAACATAAACCAAGATCATACCGAGAGCTCCCGCTCAGGATCGCTGAATACGGAACTTGCTTTCGCAATGAACTCTCAGGGACACTCGTCGGACTCCTCCGCGTACGGACGTTTTCCATGAACGACGCGCACATCTATTGTACTCATGATCAGATCGAGAAAGAATTCAAAGCAGTGATCACTATGATCGTCGATTACTTCAAGGTATTCGGCCTCACTGATTATCACTTTCGCCTTTCCCTCGGCGATCCAGCGAACACGGAGAAATATGTCGACGAGCCAGACAACTGGGCATTTGCAGAAGATCTCTTGAGGAAAATTCTCACACAACTCAAAGTCCCCTTTGTCGAGGCCAAGAACGAAGCAACATTCTACGGTCCTAAAGTTGATATCCAATACAAGGCAGTTACCGGCAGAGAAGAGACCATGTCCACTGTCCAGCTTGACTTCGCTGCGAAGACCAAGTTCGACTTCACCTATATTGATCATGACGGCAAGGAGAACAATGAAGTGTACGTCATCCACCGCGCCCCTCTCTCGACGCACGAGCGCTTCCTTGCCTTCCTCATTGAGCACTATGCAGGAAAGTTCCCCCTCTGGCTGAACCCGGAGCAGGTGCGCATCCTCACTGTCTCAGATAAGTTCCTCGATCATGCAAGGAAGGTCAATGACCTGTTCTTCAAGGCAGGCATCCGAAGCCATGTCGATGACCGCTCAGAGTCCATCCCCTTCAAGGTGAGGGAAGCCCAGCTATCCAAGGTGAATTACATCCTCGTCGTGGGAGAGCGTGAAGTCAACGACAACACAGTCACCGTGCGAACAAGGAACAACGAAGTCGTGGGTGCGAAGAACGTCGATGCATTTCTAGAAGAGCTGAAGAAGGAGATCGCTGAGAAACGATAGTGATTTCTTTCTAAACATTTAAAAACCCTATATGACCCCTTTCTCCTATGGTCCTCGATAAGCTAGGAGACTCATTGAAAGGCACCCTGCAGAAGATCGCCAAGTCCCTCTTTGTAGATGAGAAGCTCATCAATGAAGTGGTCAAAGACATCCAAAGAGCCCTCTTGCAAGGAGACGTAAACGTAAAGCTCGTTCTCAAGCTCACAAAAGCCATCAAGGAGCGTGCGATGAAAGAGGAGACCAAGGGTCTCTCCAAGAAGGAGCAGATGGTCAACATCGTCTATGAGGAGCTCACAAATTTCTTAGGGGGGGAAATCTACCGTCCTGAGCTCATTCAGAAGCCGACATACATCATGATGGTTGGCCTGTTCGGTAATGGAAAGACGACCACCACGGCAAAGCTTGGGAAGTTCTTTGCAAAGCGCGGCAATAAGGTCGCTCTCCTAGGTTTGGACGTCCACCGCCCTGCGGCCATGAAGCAGATCGAACAGCTCGGCAAGCAGATCAACATCCCTTCATTCACCGGCACGGGAAAGGACGCTCTCAAGATCTTCAAGGAACACGAAAAAGCGCTCAAGAGCTATGACGTTGTCCTCGTCGATACTGCGGGAAGGGACGCGTTATCGGATGATCTCATAGAAGAGATCAACCAGATAGCAAAAGCCGTCTCCCCTCAAGAGGTGTTCCTCGTCATCGGCGCTGATGTCGGCCAGACAGCGGAAAAGCAAGCGCAGGCATTCCACGACAGCTGCGGCGTCTCCGGAGTCATCATCACCAAGATGGATGGCACGGGAAAAGGAGGGGGTGCATTGGCAGCGTGCGCAGTGACCAACGCTCCTGTCGCATTCATCGGCACAGGAGAAAAAGTTGATGACCTCGAAGAGTTCAAGCCAGCAAACTTCGTATCACGCCTCTTAGGCATGGGTGATATCGAAACACTTCTCGAGAAGGCAAAGGACGTCATCGACCAGGACAAAGCAGAAGACTTAGGGAAGAGATTCCTCAAAGGAGACTTTAATCTCATCGATCTCTATGAGCAGATGGAGGCCATGCAGAAGATGGGTCCTCTCGGCAAGGTCATGGAGATGATTCCTGGTTTCGGCCAATTGAAGATACCAAAAGATATGCTGAAGGGCCAAGAGGGCAAGCTCAAGAAGTGGCGTATCGCCATGGACTCCATGACGAAAAATGAGCTCGAGGATCCAGACACGATATCCCGAACGCGAATAGAGCGCATCGCAAGAGGATCAGGCTGTTCCATCGCTGACATCAGGGAACTGCTCAAGCAATACAAGCAGAGCAAGAAGATGATGAAGATGATGAAAGGCGAGAAGGGCATGGAGAAGATGATGAAGCGGATGCAATCTTCCCAGATGAAGATGAAATGAGGCTCTTACCCAAATCTATAAAGGAAATTCTTTTTGGCTCGACATTCAGCGAGTATTCTTAAAATTGAAGGAAGAACAGGCTAAGGGAGAGCCAAAAAGAACCTGATTTTGGTAAGAGCCGAAATAAATAGTCAGAACTTCACTTCTTTTTCAGACTCATCAATCTCCCGAGAGGAAGGTGCATCGCGATGGCTATCGTTCCTCTCCCTCAATCGATAATGGGCAGCATCAACAAATTTTCTCGTCATGTATATGCTCTCTCCGACCTTGAACGCGATCGGGACATTGGTGTCATCCATGCGTCGATGGACAAAGAGCATTTCAACATGCTTGTCAAGGACTCCTTCAAGATCATCACTCAAGCTCGCATTGGAGAATTCAGTGCTATCCAAGTTGAGTGCAATCTTTCTCTCTGAGGAGGCAAGGCACACTCCCTGATGAGTCCGTTCAAGCGTACCTTTCATGAACAAGATTCCGGCCGTGCTCTTCCCGTCAAGGATCGCAGCATACCCCTCCGAATCATCTGCACCCTTGATCAGCATATCATACGCTTCTTGGAGGACATTCATTTCGATCACGCTGTTTTCATCTAATCTATCAGTTACTTTTCCTCGGCCCGACAGTTATCTTTGCAGCCATATATCCTCTGGCGAGCTGCCCCGCTGTCATGTTATCGAGACGTCTCTTTCCCCTGGCTATCACTATCCGATCAAGAAAAAAGAATGATGAACATCTTATTTAAAAACAGCTGTTTTCTCCTGCTTCCAGACGCTCTCGAACATGCTCTTGAGCGCCTTGGTGAAGAAAGGCGTATTGACCCAGATGCCTGCGTCGAAGTCAGGGTCGACATTGCATTCATCGAGCATGAAGCTGAACTGCTTGTCATCGACGATGATCATCCTTGCCTTGACCTGGTCGACATGCCTGATCTCAGCGATGTCGCTGAGCTGCTTCGCGGCAATCTCAGATTCTTTGACAATAGGGGCGGCAATCCGTATCTTGACGCCGCGCTTATGCGCCTTGTTAAGATGGTTCTTAAGATGCTTGGCCTTCCTATTGAGGCCCTCAGCAGTGGTGATAAGAATGATGCTTTTCTCAGCGTTCTTGATCATGCTTTCGATCTGGCTGTAGACATTGATCCTTCCTTTGACGCTGCCGGAAAGCTCCGACGGGTCTACCAATTCAACACCCTGGTTATGGAGTGAAGTGAGCTCTTTCAGAACTTCGCTGTCCTTCAGCTTGTCTAAAGCCTTAGAACTTTGGTCAGCATCGATCTGGACTCTTTTCTTGACACGTTCAAGCACTTCAGTCGGTTCAACAGCGATGTATTTGATGGGCTTGCCTAATTTCATGATGATGAATCCTTTCTTTTCAAGTGATTCGAGAACGTCATAGCTTCTGGATCGGGGCACATTTGAGATGTCAGAAAGCTCTCCAGCAGTTGATACGCCTCTGCTCAACAGGGCAGTCCAAATCTTGGCTTCATAGCTATTGAGTCCAAATTGCTTAATCCGGTTTATGAAATCTTTCTGTACGATCATAGTATTACCCCCACCTTATCCCCCTTTCTTAGCTGTGGATACCTTCCTGATATATAAATCTTTCTATTTATTATTTACTGGGGAGTGGCAACTTATTCCAGATGCAGGAAACCCTTTATAAACTCTTTGTTCCTCACCCTTTCATGGACAAAGATCAGCTGAGCCGGAAACTTGCCCTTTCCTTTTCTCCAGAGCTCATGAAGGCCTTTCAGGCCATACCAAGGGACATATTTGTTCCCAAAGCCTATCAAGACCGCGCTTGGGACGATCATCCTCTCCCTTTAGGCCATGGTCAGACCATATCACAGCCC
>JBDRLS010000038.1:0-20661 GCA_043812875.1 Nanobdellota archaeon | reverse complement strand
GGTATCCATCTTATCCATTCTCTTCTTCAGTTCCGGGCTCACAGACAGCGTCAAACTCACCATTTCACATCACTGTTGATTACGTTTAACCCGTGTAATACATGCAGGTATTTAAAGCTTTCCAAGAAGATCCGAATAAATTCGCTTTTTACTTAGAAGGGGAACATGAAAGTAATAACTAATACTCAAACCTCCTCGCACTCAGCCTTAATCTGTTGGTCATTTATTCTACTGCATATTGAAACATCATCAGTTACCCTAGAATAGCTTTTTAAACAATAATCTTGATACTTCGGAGATTCCATATCTTCACAAATTGATATATCTTTCACTTTCTCATTTACGTTGATTCTGCAAAACATCACCCTATCTTCAGTATCTCCTTCATCACAAAGGGTGATATCTTGGTTCCTTACTGCAAAATGTCGGAAACATAACCACCTTGGATCGCCTTGAGCAAAATAACAAAGACTACTGTTCTTTGTATTAAGAGCAATAGCTTTATAGCAATTACCTTTTATATCATACCTATCAGTCAACTCTTCGCATAAATGAATATTTTGCATTCTTACAGCGAAGCGGCTGAGACAAGATTCTTTACTATGTAGGCCCTCTATCTCAAAACATAACTCTTTGTTATCAGGGTCCATTTCAGAAAGAATTTCAAAACATTTCTGCCTTGCCAAGGCTTTCTTTTGATCTTCACATACAGATGAGTCATTGGTAGCTTTCACTTGCCTTCGCATTTCGTTCATTTCAGGGGTAAAATATTTATCTGCCGCCATTCGAGGATATCCAAAAAAAATTAAGAATAACACAACGAGAATTATCAGCATCGGAATCCATATTATTTTTTTCAAGAATCTAATTTATCCAAATCTTCTTTATAAACATTACCATATGTTCGGCTAATATGAATTCCTTGTGATTCTGATGAATATCCGAATCACTTGCTTGCCTGTTCTTATGAGGCGATCGATGTTGTATGCGATGACTCTGGTTATGATTTCTACTCTTTGGAGCTTGTCGGTTCTTGATTTGACGTTTGATCCGAATCTGCGTTTAAACATGCTGTTCAAGGTTTCTATTTTATTTCTTTGGAGGTATTCTCCATAGTCAAACACGTCACAGGTCATTTTTCTGTATGTTCCGCTCTTTTTATGTTTGGGAACATCAAGGTTTCTTTGCAGGATCAAAGGATATGCTTTGAGTTTCTCAAAGCATAACTTGAAAATGTTGTTATCATCATAGCCACGGTCTGCATAGAACACTTCTGGTTTGTAGTGTAATGCTAGTTTTTTGATCATTGGCTTTGCATCTTTGGTGTCATGCCTTGCTTTTTTCCTCATCTTGCAAAGCAAGATGAAATAATCTTTTATGTCGACGACAAAAGTCGTCTTCATGAAAGGTCTTTTCTTGGTTCTTAACCCAATTCTTTTGCAATAATGCAAGCTCGCATTATCAAGGCTCATTCCTGTTGCATCAATAGCAACCTTCTCAGAATGAGGAATAATCTCCTTGAATGCAATAACAAGCTTGTCAAGAACAAGCATAGGCAATCTTTTTGCAAACTTGATCAGCGTGGTGTAATGAGGAATCTTGTTCAACCCAAGATACACTCTAATATCGCTGTTTCCAGCGATATCAGTAAGCAATTCTTCGTAAGTAAACTTACGGAATTGCTTGTAAACAAGCAAAAAAAGATGCTGGTACTGAGAAAACATCTTTTTGCTGAACTTATGGCTGTACAGCTTGAGTTCAGAAATCCTGAATAATTCATAGCAAAAATCCGCAACCTTCTTAAACTTGTCCCGCACAATCCTCATTGGTAGTCACCTCGTCGACAAAATCGTATTTCCTTACTATTTATCGACGAGAACTACTACTTAAATTCTCCGATTCACCCAGAGGATTTCATATTAGCCAAATGAACAATAAACTTGTATTTGTTTAGCTGATTTCTGAGGTTTTGGATTGATGTCAATTAATATCTAGTTGAGCACCTACCACCAGTCAGAGACTGGATGGCATGCGGTGCTCAATAATCGATTCAGAAAGCAGACAACATTTTCTGTCCTGTTCCAGAATACTTCTGTTTACCCAAATACCTCAGATAAAACTGCATATCATTAACATTACGAATATCATACGCAGGATTCCAAAAACCACCACCCCAAAACTTCTGCCTCTTAAGCCAAGGCATCAACTCAAACAATTTCTTTGCAACAAAACCCTTCAACTTCTTCCCCAACTCAATCTTCCCTTACAATCCCATGTCAATAAGCATATGCACATGATCCGAATCAAAAACAAGCCTTTGACACCTTACCTTATAAAAAGAAAAAGCTTCATTGAACAAAGCATCTGTTAATTCACGAACTGCTTGCACATCAATTTTCTGAGCGGAAATGGATGACACATCCGAAAGTATGGCCTGTGGCGCAAAAGTCGATTCGTGGCTTTTGAGCTTGATTTAGATCGAGTCTTGTTTTCGAATGAGGAGTTGGACTTTGAAGAAGTCAGATACCTTGAAAACGAAGGCTATAAATACGGAGAATTCGTTCCCATCGGCAAGTCACACAAGGAAGGATTCTATGTCAAAAGGAACACTAGGGAATCCTTGGCACACACCTTCTTGGTGCACAACATCAAACAGCATTTGCAAAAACACACAAAGGACCTTCAGATCAGAATCACCAAGAAGCCGGACATCGTGTTCAAGAACAACAAAGGACAGCTCATCGCCTTAGAGATTGAAACCGGAAAGAACTTCAAGAAGCACAAACAAAGAATAAAAAACAAGTTCATCCAAGCCAAAAAAAATTACCCAAAGATTTTTATCGTTCTCACTTCAACCAAGAAAAAGCCTTATTACCAAAGACTCATTCCAGACATTCCCCTCTTCGTCAGGACAGACATCCCTAAATTCATCCAGGCCCAGTTCAAGAAGAAGAGAAAGAGATAACTACGGGTGGCGATGCTTGGGTCTCCAGCCCATAAAACGACCATATTCTGCCGATTTTGGCTGTGATCCAGGGGGTGTGATCACCCGTATAATCCACCCTATCCAGGCCAGATTAGAAGATAGCTTGATCGGCCGTCATCAACTTAGTTAAGAGCTCGAATTTTTCCTGAAACTCTTCCAAACTCACTTCGCCATTGGCAAAACGCAACTTGAGCAAATTCATCGGGTCTTGAACCTCGCCCACTTTCCGTTCTTTCTTCTTCACACTTCCAAACGCCATATTTATTTTATTCTGCAAGTCCTTATTTGTGATATAAGCATAAATCTGAGTGGTATGGATATCAACATGTCCTAATGATCTTTGGACATAATACAAATCAACCCCTTTCTCTAATAAGTAAGTTGCATAAGTATGCCTTAAAGTGTGGAAGCTGTAAGCATACCTTTGCTGACCAGTTTCGGTTTTGAAGGTCTTGATGCACAAACCTGCCTTCTTGAGACAGTTCCTGAATCTTAAACTGAGAACACTGGTTGGATACTTGTTGCCGTAACAGGTACAGATCACATATTCAGAACCTTTTTGCAGCCGGAACCATTTCTCAAGCAGGGGCTTGAGTTTGGAAGGAAGCATCACCACTCTGTCCTTGCTTCCCTTGCCTTCTCGCACGATAACTTTCTCACTTTCCAAATCAACATCCTGCTTTTTCAGATTGCAGACCTCACTTATGCGAAGACCACAAAACAAAGCGAGCAAACAGCCGACAAAGATTTGAGTGTCATCAACGGCCTCGAACAAGGCGAGAAGTTGTTTCTTGTTGAGAATGTTCGGAAGCTTTCTCTTCGTGTTTGATCTAGCATAATTCTTTCCCATTTTTCACATCCTCCCAATGAGACTAAGACCATACTCTTGTATGGACTGGTTGAGTTCATTGAATCCCTCGTGCTTTCGCTTGAAGGCCTCAGAAACGCCCGATTTCTGGCTCATCCTCCGTTGCCGTATCTGAAATCGTATATCCTCTGGCAATTCTTCCAGGAGCAGCCAACGATAAACAGTAAACGGATTATACCCATTCTCAACCAGTAAAGCATAAAGGTCTTTTTCCAAACCCAGAAGAAAGAAATCTTTCTTGTTGTAATGATAATGCGCCAACTTTCCCATAATTTCCTTAAGATGACGCACGTCCAACTGAGGAAGACGACTCGACAAGAGAGTCTTCAACGCTGCCAATTTCTCAACAAAACTTTACTGCATATCTGGGTTTTTCACGCATGCCACCTCGCTAACAAACCCAAAAGCCCCGAATCTGGCCGACACAAAGCCCGGCTCACAAGATGCAGAATCTATAAATCTTTTGATTTTTACTACTGAGAAGTTACTTTAAAAAGGGCAACGGGCCTGGATGCGAGGCAGACTCACTCTGCAGTCACTCCGCTCCGTTCGGCACTTACCCTGTGGCATCAAAGCGTTCGTGGCTCGAAGCAAAGCTTCCGTTTTAACTCGGAAATAAGGACGCCGGGACCGGGAAATGAGGGTTTTTGACAGAAAAGCGATGATAAAGAAGGAGATCCGATACATTTAAATATTACCGTTTCTTTTTAAACTCGTATGATTACTAAAGTAAACGATACGGATTTGAGAGTGCTGAGCCTTTTCACAAAAGGGTATGATAGGGAATATTACATCCGGGAAGTTGAAAAGCTCCTGGAGGTGAGTTCAAGAACGGCCTTGGTGACATTGGAGAAGCTTGAACAGAGGGGAATCTTAGAATCGAAATCAAAGGGAAAGATCAAGGCCTATGCTATAAAAAAGTCATTTCTTGCAAAAGAATTTTTTATCCTGACAGAGTATTATAAGAAGATACGTTTCCTTGAGAAAAACCATCTCATCAAAGAAATTCTCGAGAAGGCAGATGTATACCTCAAGGGGATGGTTATCATCTTTGGCAGTTTCAGCAAAGGCCTCCCAAAAGACGATTCAGACCTTGACTTATTTATCACGGGAACGTTTGATGAGGACAAGATCAAGGAAGCCGGCATGAAGTATGGAATCAAGGTCAATATTAAAAAGTATCCCATGAAAGTGTTTGAGAATAACATACATGATGATTTCCTGCTCAAAGAAATTGCTGATGATCATATTGTGGTGAAAGACGCCGAAGGATTTGTCAGGAGGGTTTTGAGATGGATCAGATGACATGGTGCATGAAGCAAAAGAAAGGCATTGAACTTGTCGAGCCGAGCGAAAATCTAAGAGGTGCGTATCTCAAGAAGGCAGAGGAGTCTTTAGAGACCTTAAGGTCTTCAAAAAGCAGGGACTGGCAGCTGACCACGGCATATTACACCATCTATAACGGACTGTATTCACTGCTCATGAAAATGGGGGTAAAATGCGAGATCCATTCATGCACGATTGGATTCACGAAAAGGTGTCTTCAAAAATATTTTACCGCTGAAGATTTTGTCCTGATTGATAAGGCATTCTCTGCTAGGATAGATTCGCAGTATTATGTGAACAGGAAAGTCCAGGACCCTAATTATGACCTTATCCTGAAAAAAACACCGGCATTCCTCGTTAAGTGCAAAAACATTGTGTTAGAACAAAAGGATGTTGAATCTATCAGGTCATTTCTATCTCCTAAGTAAAAAAATTACGCCGGGACCGAGATTTGAACTCGGAAATCCATAAGGAAACAAGCTTAGCAGGCCTGCGCAGTACCAGATTGTGCCACCCCGGCATAAATGCGTAGAGAAGAGATAAATTACGGTTTAAAAAGCTTTCCACTCATGGAGCGCTGACTGGAGCTTTGACAGGTGAATACGGCCTCGCCAGATTGAATTCAGCAAGAGATCCCTGAAGAATCAGATATTTCACTCCTTCAAGCTCTTGGCCAGAGAGAGTGAGAGTAGCGCCATCAGCTCCTTGCTGAGCAACTGCCTCTTTCGCCCTCTCGATGTCTGTCTCAGATAGGTGTAGAAGAGAGAGCTCGAGAACGCCTGGTCGGGGAAAATGATTAAAGCCGCGGCCAAAAGAAGGATCTTCCCGATTATACAAGACCGGTTTGCCATTAACGTACAAGACCCCCATCTTATTATCTCCACCAGCGCTCATGAAGGGGGGAAGAAACACTTCTTATTAAAGCTTTCCTTGAGGAAGAAGCTCAAGAAGCTGTTTAGCGGGAAGACGCTGGAGATCAAGGAATACTACTGCAGGGTATGTCTCTCCATTGAGCGAAAGGGTAACCCCCCAGGGTCCTTGCTCAGGCACTGCACGGACAGCTGCTTCTAATTCGCCTTGTGGAATATTGTTGCCACGTTTGATAACAAGAAGACCAGAATCCTTAAAATAAACGGCATCTTTAGTTTCAGTTCCGTTGGATACATCATATGAGTAAAGGACTCCTTTATATTCAAACCAGTTTAGAGTGGAGTCCGGCATGAAAATACCCTCATCATGGAAATCGGACAAAGAAAAGGGTGGTACATCATACGGGTTAGCATCATGACCTAAATCGTCAACGCCCATAAAAGGAGGAGGGAAGGATACTATATAAATCTTTTGTCATCGCTGGAATGAAGATTAGGTTTGACTTGTCTTCACACAGACGTCATTCACGCACTCCATCTCATATGCATAATTGATCCAACCTTCATTGCAGACCGGGTATCCGGCGTTGTTCATCTCATGGCAGCACATCCCGCCAAGCGAACCGCATCCAGTGACGCATTTGCCTGCAGAATTACAGGTAAGGCCGATTTGACAATAATGGAACTGGCTGTCTTTGAGAGTGAAGCAGCTCTGCCCTTCGGCTCCTTCACTCGTCCGGGCGCAGCGTTTTATGGAGCTTGGCTGGGCATAGACCTCGACACATTTCAGACTGGTATCGCATGACCCGTCAGCACAGCAGCTCCCCCCCTCAGAGCCGCATTTCCCATAGATCTTGTCCAAGCATGCTTCTCTATTGATCGGCCCGGGCGTGACATCATTCCCTGAAGAATGCTGATAGTCGCCCATCTTCTCGCACATCTTTGGGTCTTTGTAGTAGATTGCGATGAGCATATAGCATTGGGGCTTGTCGTATGCTCCAGGGCCGGGTGGCATCTTTTCGCAGAGGCCGAAATTCCCCATCGCGCCTGCCAATTCCAGATAGCATTTGCTTTTCGGCGCGGGGTCGACGATCTTCTCGCAATACCCCTCTTCATTGAATCGCGTAGCCGCGTCCTTGTAGCAATGGTCCTTGTCCTCCATGACCTCGTCGCACATGTATGCCTCGATGTCCGCAGCGCATTTGCAGCTAGAAACAATAAAGATGATCAACAGCATGATGAATATGAGTTTTTTCATGGTGTCACCTCTTCATCCTGTGTCGCAGATGGGTTTCCAATAGGACCCTTCTGAGATCGCGGCGCAGATGCCATGATCGCCAGTAGCTTGGGAATATTGATAATAGCACAGGTCCAAGGCCTCCTGATCAGTCCCTCGATCAGCACAAAAGCCAATGCCTCCTTCTTGTTTCACTTCAGCAGTCTTCGCAGCACATTTCCCATCGACACATTCCCCCTCAGCGCGGCACACCTGGCCTTCACAGCATGACTGCCCAAGACGGCCACACGGCTTGCAGACATCATTGACACAAGCTAATTCAGGATCGTCTAAGCACGCATCAGTTTTCTTGCAGCAGGGCATCTGGGTCTTGCCACACCTTTCTTCTGTTGTGGAATCATACTCAGGGGTCTTGTCTTCAGAGGGCCCATAACTCGGACTGGTGATCCGCTCCCGGATGATATCATCACCTTTCAAGACGCGTCCAAGCCAGCCATCTGGGACGAGAACATTATCTGTATAGGCATTCAGATCTTTCAGATCAGCCTCTTCATCCATTCCCCAAAGAACAAAGCGATGATTAGGTTTGTTGATGATTCGAACATCTTTATACCCTGCACCTTTCAATATCGAATAGACAACGGCAGCATTCTCAGCGCACTGCCCATACTTGTTTTCCCAGGCCCATTCAGCGACGGTCTTGTAATCCTTCTCTGCCCCGTTTCCATCTCGCCATTTGAGAAAATCCTTATGCTTCTGAGAATCTCCGGCCAAGCCGAAGGGAACCATGTTTCGCCATGACTCGGTGAGGACCTCTGGGCTGTTGGCATTGATCAGCCGGTCATCAGCAATCTCTTTGACGCGCTCTGCGATCTGCTCACGAGTAGCGTCTTCTTGTTTCATGTCCAGAATCTGCTGCACTGCCCCCTCAATAGTAGCAGGATTCTTCGTGTCGAGTGCATATACAGATATAAAAAGCAGGAGAATGACAAACAATGCGATGAATTTAGTCATGGTGATCACCCTCGATAAAGTTGAAATATGCATCGACGAGGCTTCCAGAGCAGTAATCAGTAATTTCTCCCGTCAATTCCTCGTCGGGGAACAGGCAGGTCATTGACTTGTCATCAAAGCCGAGGGTGTTGTCATCTTCAATGACAGTCTCAATGAATGTGCATTTCCCTTCTTCGACACCAAAAATTTCTATTTCAACAGTCAATCCGATCCCTTCGCCAGAATCCAATCCTGCATCATCGGAAACAGCCAATTCCTCAGTAAAGGTCCGAGGAGTGCAGTCAAAGGCATGGAATGAGTCATCCTCCCATTCGACGCCGGTATCATAATCGGCCTCCAAAGGAGGAAGCGTGAAAGGATCGTAGGTTGGATCTGTGTCTTCCCATTCAGTATCCCACACATCATCTTGAGCCCCCCCATAAACAGGATCGGTGTAATCAGGATGGTCCTCAAACCAGGCATCATCTTGAGAAGGCTGTTCATTGATGTTGATAGTCACGCATGAAGCAAGGATCACAACAAGCAACAATAGTAGGTGTTTCATCATGCCCCCAAATAAACAGGATATTGAATCTTTAAATATTTTACCCCAATAATGACCCTAGCCAAGCCTCTTCGCGACGGTATTCAGGGTAATAGAGATCAATCAATCACATCTAGGCCGCCAGTATTGCCTCGAAAATGATTATAGCGCTTTTGTAGGCCTTTAAAAATAGGATATAAAAGAGGAGTCCACCAACCCTTCTGATGGAACGTTTGAACTTGGTCTGCCAATTCATTCATTTGACCTCCGGGATCTTCAATATTTCCAGCAACACGACCCTCCAATTGATTACTTTGATAAATCCCTTGTTCATTAAGGCTGTCTTCATTGCTTGAATGTTGGAGAATTTGTTTCATTTTTTTCTGTATATGAATGGCCCTTGCACTATAATATGCCATATTTAACATATACACCGCCGCTATAGAATGATAAGGGTGTTGTTGAACAAACTCAACAACTGCTTTAATATTTGGATCAGCCATGTTTAAAGATAGACATAGGACATTAATAAAATATTCGATGAGGATCGCCAGCATGACATCCAAGAGGGATTACCGCATATGCCATTCTATAGATATTCAACACCCATGATAATTGCCATAAGCTTTTTAAATAGCTTCTTTCTTCAAGCCTTGTACGGGCCCGTGGTCTAGTGGTTATGACGTCGCCTTGACATGGCGGAGTTCCCCAGTTCGAACCTGGGCGGGCCCATGATTCGGTTCTTCCTCACTGCGACAGTCGTGACCTTCATTGCACTCCTTATGTCATGTAGGGAACCTTGTTCCCCCCTCTTTTGATCCACCTTTTTGTAAAAGGTGGGCGTGAGTTCCCCAGTTCGAACCTGGGCGGGCCCATTGCGCTTCTCAAAGATCAGTATCAGTCCGAATCTATTGAATCTCCTTCACGATTCGGCGGGGAACTGCAAGTTCCCCTTCTTTGGGTCCTATCCTTTGTAAAGGATAGCCCCAGTTCGAACCTGGGCGGGCCCAGTTCATCATTCTCTCTATCCATGATTCCCTTATGACTCAAAAGTAGTCATCATTCGACAGGTTTTTATAGTTTCTCTTCATCCCCCTTCTCTATGAAAATAAACAATAAACTCACTTTGGGAGTCATAGGATTATCAGGATTGGCTCTCCTGGCCGAATCCTGTGCAACGGGGAATCCACCAAGCACTTCACAAGAAGGCCATCATAAATTGTCCCCCCGGATCCATGGTGTCCTTCCCGCAGGAACATACGTCTGGAACTCAAATGAACGTGTCTTGAAGAGAGGACATGAACAGAGGGATGAGAAAGACAGGGAATACAAAAATCTCCCTGTATTCAAGTTCAACGGTGAATCAGAGTTTACCTGGCCGCTCTACGATGGAGATAAACTCATTGGATACTCGTTCCTCGATCTGAATAATGGACGGATGCCAACGATCATGTATTTCGGGAGAAATGGCTATGAAAGAGAGAATCTCAGAATGTTGGAACCGAAGGAATAACTACGTTTCGGGTATATCAAAATGACTATCACACAAATTCAGAATGACCTTTTCAAGGCCTGGGAAACATATGAATCCCAGCGAGAAGCTGAATGGAAAAGCACTGGCATAAAAAGCTGGGATGATACAGAACAGAATTCCAGAATAGAGCTAGCTATAACTTTAGGTGTGATCGTCGAAAAGCTGGACAAGCTCAGCGATTTCTCAAGGTACGGCCCTGATACCCATGACATCTATCTAGATTGTTTAAAGAAATATGAGCAGTTAGCTGACCATGTTGATGTAGAATTAGCGCAGTTAGGACTGCCGAGGATAGAGGACGAATTATTCGCCTATTTTAATAGACATATCCTCAGGGATATCACATCTTAGAACTCTTCCACTTCTCAGGTTCATAGGGCTGCAAACGGACTATCTTTATGCTGAGGCCTTTGTTCTCTATGGCATTCTTCAATCCTTCGACAAACGCCTCTTGGTCATAGCCGATGCAGATCACATCCGGCTTCTTCTCAAGGAATGCATAAACCTCATCCTTCGAACCGAGCACAGCCTCGTCGACAAGCGGCTCGTTATAGACAGTGAGAAGGCGCTGATGCTCATTGTTTCGCGGCGGCCGTCCCTTTACTTTTTCAACTGTCGCATCGCGCGCGACAAGCACAATGAGCGTTTCCCCGTGTTTCTTGGCTTGCCGGAAGAGATCCTGATGCCCTGGATGCAGGATGTCAAAGGTGCCGGTGACAAGAACCGTGCTCATTCTTTTTGATGAAAGCCTAGTGCTTCCAAGAAGTCACCCCGTGTAAAGTCAAGCCACTGTTTCTTCGCATAATAATTCTGTGCATATTTGCTGTCCCAGAGCAGGAAACCGTTGGTGGATTTTGTCGGGCCGGTGATGATCATCAAGGAGACTGGGAGGAAGGAGGAAGTGTAAAGGTTTTCCTTGATCGTCTCTCGGGAGACCAAATCAGGATCAAGCCTTCCCATGGACACGTGCTTCCCTATCAATTTGCATGCATCGACGATTTCATCCTGCCCGTCATAATTGATGCAGAGATTGAGGAAGAAACGGTCTGATACCCGGGTCTTAGAGATCGTCTCCTTGATGGCGTCAACAAGGCGGTCTGGCAGCTTATACCATTTGCCGAAGACTGAGATCTTCACCTGGTTATTCTTCACCAGCGGCGAGTCGGGCAATGCCGCGAGAAAGGGCACCAGCTGGTCCATGAAGGCGATGAACCGTGGTGATTCCCTCATCTTCTCGCTGAGAAGATGGATGGTAAGAATGGGGATATTGAGCTCGATGGTCATCTCCAGGATCTTAAGGAGGTGGGAGAATGATTTTGCATATGCCTGGGAAACCTCCTCCTTGTGGTCCTCGGCCCAAAGCTGGTTGCCGCCGATGATGATCGCGATATGCTTCGGGAGCTTGCCCTTGTCAAGGGTTATTTCCTTGCCCAGGTGAAAGAGCTTATCTATCATAAGAGGGGGGAAGGGAAGGAGTGTTTTAAAATCTTTACCTCAGATGAGGTTCCTAGCACAAAATGAGGCAAATGTGCTCGCAGGCCATCATTTTCCTGAGTCATCATTGGTGACACCGAGGCGTTGGATCGCGATTTCTTTTTCATGTGATGCATGTATCGGATGCCGCCTCTGAATGCGAAGTTTTTTATATTGTGAATGCTGAAAGTGATCCATGTTTATTATTGCATTGCTCCTTATCGGAGGTGCTGCGCTGCTCGCGGGCACGTTGTCAGATCTTAAAACGCGGGAAATCCCCGATTGGCTGAACTATTCACTGCTCGCTGCGGCTCTCGGCATCAGGCTCATCAACAGCATCGTTCTCACTGATTGGAGCTTTGTCCTTGAAGGCCTCTACGGCTTCGGATTGGGCATGATCATCGCCATGGTCATGTTTTACACCGGCCAATGGGGGGGAGGGGACAGCAAGCTCATCATCGCCATGGGCATGCTCATAGGATTCCCGCTCACGCTCGATAGCGTGTTCATATCATACCTTGTCAATGTCCTGCTTATCGGAGCGCTCTATGGGGTGATCTGGAGCATGTTCTTGGCGGTCAAACACCGGGTCGTGTTCATGAAGACATTCCATGAACTCAACAGCAAAAAGGCTGTGGTCCGGGCAAAATGTGCTGTTTTCAGCCTCGCGGGAGCCGTATTGCTAATCAGCTTCTTCCTTTGGGGGACGCCGTGGCTCGTGCCGCTCGGAGGCCTCTTGGTGATCATCATCCTCACCCTTTATGCGTGGCTCTTCATCAAGTCAGTGGAGAAGGCTTGCATGCACAAATGGATATCGCCTTCCAAGCTCGTCGAAGGGGATTGGATTGCAGAGGAAATATCTATTGGAGGCAAGCTTATCACCGGTCCGAAGGATTTGGGCATCAAAAAAGACCAGATAGCGTTACTCCGAAAAAAGAAAGTGAAAAAGGTCTTGGTGAAAGAAGGCATCCCGTTCGTGCCGCCGTTCTTCATCGCCTTCATCCTCACTTATTGGCTGGGCAACCTACTCTTCCTTGTCCTTTAAGGTTATCTTATCAAGGATGATCTCATCGCCCTCAATGATCTTGGGAGCGTGATCACATTTGGGGCATGAAGCCTCGCGTTCTTCTTCTGAGCCGACAATCTTCGGCTTGCCATGATATCCACAGGGACAGCGGATGATGGCTTTTCTTATCTCAAAGGTGATGTTCCAATCGACTTGTCTGTTTAGCTGCTCCACGAGCTTCTCTGGGATGATGGGGGCGAGCTCGCCGATGATGAGATGGACAGCAGAAACATCCCCAGATTTTTTGACCTGCTCGAGAAGACTCTTGACGATCAGCACTTCATTCATGACCTCTCATTGCCGGAGAGGCTATAAAAAGATATCGCTAGAAAAAGGAAAAAATGATCATCAGCCCGAGAAAAAGGAATAAGCCGGATACAAACTTTTCCATGGGCTGGTGGTTGATATGTCCTGCAGCCTTGACGCCTAAGCGCGCACCGATGATGACACCTGGAACAGTGAAGAGGAGGATGGGGAAGACCTCGCGGAAGATTGAGAGCTCGTTGTTCTGGATGATGAGTGCAGCATGCATCCCCACTCCGACGATTGCGCTGGCAGCGACGAGAAAAACCGAAGTTCCGGATGCTACGGGAGTCGGAAGCTTAAGGCGCTTCAGAAAATTGTATTCATTCATCTCTCCTAGGCCGATGGAGACCATGCCGACAGACATCCCCCCTATGAATGAGGAGATCTTCAGCGGGGTATCGATGATGATGCGCTTCGTATGTTTCGCTATCCCGCTGTAATGAGGATGTTTGGGTTCGCAGCGCTTTACTTTCTTCATGATCGAGAATGAAAGCGAGAGGAGGAGCACTACCAAAAACGCCTTGAGGAGGATAGGAGAGATATATCTGCCGAATGCCGCGCCGACGATGGTTGCGGGCAGCGTCAGAGGGATGAGCTTCTTGACAATGGTAAAGTTGATGACCTGCTCCTTCAGATATGCGATGACACCCGAGGCGAAGCCGAAGATCTCAATGAACAGGCCGATGGCGATCGCAGTAATAGGCTCGAGTTTCAATATGATGAGAAAGAACGGAGAGAACAACGCAGCGCCGCCGATGCCGGACATCATGGCTATGGTCGCGATGAGCATGCCGACAGGGAACATATACCAATATTCTAACATCATGGACCTCTTTTTAACATTTTAAAGGATGAATGGTATTTAAGAATTGTGGAAAAGAAAAAGGAATAAAAAAAAGGAATGGGAATCAGTAATCTGGCATCCCGCCCATGCCTGGAGGCATCCCCCCTGGAGGACCAGCATCCCTGCTTGATGTTGAGGCGATGACATCATCTATCCTAAGGATCATGACAGCGACCTCAGCAGCTGAAGATACGGCCTGCGTCTTGATCTTCAATGGCTCGATGACGCCCTTTTTCCATGCATCCATGACCTTGCCGGTGAATACGTTGACACCAGCCCATTTGCCATCTTTCTTGTCATGAGCAGACTTCAGCTCTGTCAAGACATCGATCGGATCAAGGCCTGCATTCTCTGCAAGAGTCCTCGGGATGATCTCAAGGGATTCGGCGAATGCCTCGACAGCGAGCTGCTCCCTGCCTGAGAGGGTCTCTGCGTATTTTCTCAACTGCTTTGCGAGCTCGATCTCAGGAGCGCCCGCGCCAGCCACGACCTTTCCGCCGATGATGGCCGCGGAGACATCGCCAACCGCATCCTCCATGGCGCGCTTCACTTCAGCGACGACATGCTCGGTCCCGCCCCTTACAAGGATAGTTACCGCCTTCGGATTCTTGCATTCCTTGACATAGGTCATGTCCTCATCTCCCACTCTGCGCTCCTCGACGACACCAGCGAAGCCAAGGTCCTTGGTGCTGAGATCGTCTAGGTTGGAGACGACCTGTGCGCCGGTTGCGCGGGCGAGGTTCTCCATATCACTCTTGGATACCCTGCGACAGGCATAGATGCCCTCTCGGGAGAGGAAATGCTGTGCCATGTCATCAATGCCCTTCTGGCAGAAAAGCACTGTCGCTCCTGAAGCTTTGACCTTTGCCACCATATCCCGGAGCATCTTCTCTTCCATGTCGAGGAAGGCCTGCATCTTCTCTGGATCAGAGATGTTGATCTTTGCATCGGTCTCTGTGCTCTTGATCTCGATTGCGGCATCCACTAATGCCACTTTTGCATTCTTTACAAATCTTGGCATGCCGCTGTGGACCCGTTCCTTATCCAGGACAATGCCTTGGACAAGCTCTGATTCGTCGACGCTCGCGCCGACCTTCTTCTCGATCTTGATGTTGTTCTTGTCGATGGTGAATCCATGATCCCGCCTATCAGCGACTTGCTTGACTGCTTTCACGGAAATGTCCGCAAGGACATCCTTTGCTGATTCTGCGCCTTTTCCGGTCATTGCCGTGATCGCGATATTCTTGAGGACATCGACATCTGAATCAGTGATGGAGACAGCGATGGATTGGAGGATCTCCTGCGCCTTATTTTCCGCGAGCCTATAGCCTCTGGCGATGACGGTAGGATGGATCTCCATATCAAGCAGCTCTTCTGCTTTCTTGAGCAGTTCTCCGGCGAGGACAACTGCAGTTGTCGTGCCATCCCCTACTTCGTCTTCCTGTGTTTTGGCGACCTCTACAATCATCTTCGCGCTCGGGTGTTCAATGTTCATCTCTTCAAGGATCGTCACGCCGTCATTTGTCACGACGATGTCGCCTAGGCTATCGACGAGCATCTTGTCCATGCCCTTGGGGCCTAATGTCGTGCGGACGGTCTCTGCGACGAGCTTTGCCGCCATGATGTTGTTCCGTTGGGCATTCTTGCCGGTATTGCGCTGGGTGCCTTCCGGTAGAATGAATATTGGCTGTATTTGGTTTGACATGTTCTTTCCCCTCCTAAAATGAGTAAAATCGTGTTCCATGTAAATAACCAGTTCTATATAAAACTTTCGGAAAAGGGATTTAAGCAGGATGCTATTGCCACCCGATAATGTCAATCAATGATAACAGGCAATCAGTCCATGGCATCCCGCAGAAGTATATAAACAGTTCAATCTCTTTACCTTCTGACAACATCAAGGGGAATTATAATCATGTCTTCATCTGGGGTGTCAGGCCAAATGACAGCATCCCTATGAGCGGAAGAGGTTATACATTCACAAAAACAATGCAATCGCAAGGGGTGTATCCATCACGTGAACGATTCATCTGGGAAGCGGATGAAGCTGTCATTGCGGCCACGGTCTATTATGAAGGCATCCCGGGCATGGAATGTCTTCGTGCACTCTACTGGATCGACGATGAAAAAGACTATCATCGGATGTTCCTTGACCTCTTCTTGCCCCCTATAAATGAAGCTGGCGAGGTTGATTGCAATAAGACCACCTTAGATATGATCGTCAGGGAGCTCAACCTCAATCCGATGCCCAGCACGGATCTCCCTGAAGAGACGATGCTCATGAGACCTGAAACGAGATTCCGGCCCAACATCTATATAGGTGGAACACATCGTCCTCTACACCGTCATGGTGTGCTCTTCGGACTCATGCACGAAGCAGACATACACTCTTCAAATTACCAACTTTCAGAAGAACGTGGTGATCTCGTGACGTATGAACGACACATACGTCTTCCTTATGATGACATAACAGCAGTGATAACTCTTGATACGGCCAGGGAAAGCGTTGAATCATGGAGGGCGCTGGCGCCCTTCTTCCTGCAGAAACCTGGTGATGAGGATGTCTTTTCTGCAATCAGCGTCCTCGCAATCGGCAGAGGGATGATCCACGAAGTGATGCGCGATGCAATCATACAGACAAAGATGAATCCGCTCTTCTTGTATAATGAAACTCCTTTTAACTTAGTCAAACCTCTCGTTGAAGGTATGCATCGCCGGGCTTTTAAAGGCAGATAGCCGCCCCTAATAATTCTAAAATTCCGCCCTTAACAAAAAAAGAAAAAATGCCTTATGCAGGCTTATAAATCTGTTTTGCCAATTGTTCAAGCATCTTAACCTGCGCTCTCACCGGAGGCGTACCAAAGATGGTGTTCGGATGATAGGATTGTCCTCCAGATTGCAAGGTTGGCGCCATGTCGATATGCACAAAGGGTATCCCATCTGCATACATTCTTAAAATGGAATCTCCGTCCCGCGCAGAACCCGGGCCTTGGCCGATGTTTCCCACCATTCCAGCGAATCCGCGTGGATCCTTAATTCTTTTCATTGCCGCTTTCCTAACAGGATAATGGGCAAATGGCTGTCCCTCTTTGTCACCTTGGCGCATCAATTCCTCATAGATGAGACGTTCCATTCTATTATGTGGATTGGCAATGATGCCGGCTTTTTCAAAATTACCATGGGCATTCATCATTGCTCCTGTTAGAGTGGAGTCATCCATGATGGCTAGGGTGTTCATGTCTAAGGCAGCTTCAATAATTGCTGTCAACATAACAAGGCGTCCTTCTGCGTCGGTGTTCAGGACTAAGGTACGATTGTCATAAGGCGTTCCATCTCGTTTATTACCCAATGAGATCGTACTCCCTGGATTATACGCTGCCATACCCGGCTTGTTCTCGCAAATGGGGACGCGAAGAGCCAAATTGATCTCATAACCTAGCTCAACTGCAGCAAAGAATTTTTGGATTGACGTTGCCGCCCCACCCATGTCGCCGTTCATCTTATCCATGTCAGCGCCGGGCTTTATGCTCATTCCTCCAGAATCGAATGTAAGTCCCTTACCGATTAAGGTGAAAAAACCTTTTTCATCTGGACGGCCATTATACATCAACGTGATGTATCTCGCATCCGGGGATCCTCTGGCAACTGCTTTCAAGCCCTCCATGTAATTATTTTGATTGGACATGATATTTTCCTTGGATTGTATGGTAGGCATGCCTAAGCCCAGTCTTCCTGCTTCATAGATGATATGATTGGCTAAAAATTCAGGATCAACAAGATCATGTGGAGCCTCAAAAAGAAATCGGGCTGTATTTTCATGGCCGCCAATAATGGAAGCTACTCTAAATTCCTCTTTATATTGTTCATGACCCGGAACAAGGAGATGAATTCCACCCAATTTTGAATCAACAGATCTGTTAGGGGAGGTTGTCTTAATCTGCTGATAACTTGAAGACATTGCTGCTCCAGCGAGAACCTCAATAAGCTCTGAATGATTCAATAATGAGGTATCCTGCCATCCGAGAGGAAAAAGACTTACATCACCTTCAATGCCGAGACCATTTGCAGCAGCAACACCATCACCGACACGTAATCGTAATCGTTCTCTAAGGTCATGCACACTCCCATCTTTTGGTCCTTCCTTCCATTCAGTGCTTTCGCCTAATCCGACGGTGACGTAAAAATCCCCATGGGCTTCATGGATCTGAGTCGTTCCATCTTTACCGAGTCTCTCCTGCCCGCCGTAGGCAAGGACACTCTCCCTCAATCTTTTTTGATGGTCTCCAGGTATCCCGGAAATATCGAAACCAGTATCTGGAGTCACGCCGAGAACATGGACTTTTCCGCGATTGCTTGCTGTCAATTCTTCCAGAGAAACAGGTATGTCATCTACTTTGTCCCAAAATGGTTTTGACATGGTATCACCCTCGTTGTTTTAGTTACCACTGTAAAATAGATGAAGTTTAATGGGGGGTTAATAAAGTTTACGAATTGAAATAAATCAATACCGGTACAGGTTCAGGAATCCCTTGATCTGGGAGTGAAGCTCGTTGACTTCCTCGACCAGGCCCTGCTCATAGCGTTCTGTGTGGACCTTGAAGAAGAATTGGTCAGCGATCGCGCGGAGGAAATAATAGAAGGGCTTCTTCTCCCAGCGATGCTCATAGTCAACCTCTAAGAAGCCGTCGAAATGCACCTCGACAGAGCCCTGGTTGAGCTTGACTTTTGCCCCGTCTTTCTCCACAGCGATCTCTTTGATATCCTGCATGGTTAAGGAGACGCGGATGACATATTTAGCATAATCAGTTATCTTCCGGTAGGGCTCTTTGACGACCTCGATCTGCTTGCCGCCGGGAAAGGTCTCCTCATAATTCTTCAGCTCGTGCTTGGTGTATGCTCTCTCCCTGAAATAGTAGTCGATGAGCTTGTAGAGCTCTGTTACATTGAAGAGCCCTTTGTAGGACAGTTTCATCCCGTCGACAATGATGCGTCGTTCAACCATTTTAGTACATGTCCGCGAACTGGTCGCCTGCTGCCTTCATGCCCAATTCCTGCTTGATCATCTCCTGGAGCTTATGGCCCTCATACTCGACCTTGTCCCCATAGGCATTAAGCTTGTGGAATATGATGTATTTCAGGTAAAAATCTCTCAGTGCCATAAAAAACTTACTCTTTTCGAACTTACTCTCATAATCAACCTCAAATTGCATCCTGATCGTGATCTTGAACCTTCCCTTGTCCACAGTCTTCTTCTTTCCGTCTACTGCGACCTCGACAGGGACCATGTTCCACGTATGGATATAGATGTTGAACCATGTCCGCCACATCTCAGTGTCGTTCCGGAATGCACCCACCTTTATCTCTTCTTCCTTTCCTGTCGCATAATTCTTGTCCTTGAATGAGCTCTCATGCGTCTCGAAGCCGCGCTTCTTGAAGAAGGAGATGATCTTCTTATAGAGGGAATTCATATCCATGAGCCCAGAATACTTGATGATGAGCTCCTGGTTGGGGCCCCAGACATTGATGAATACACTCATAACTCCATTTCGGGAAAGTCTTTATATAAGCTTTTCGATAGGAAATTGCTTTAAGATAAGAACATCGATATTTCATCAACCGTTCCCCCGGCCATGAACCCTGATGAGTTAGGGGGGTGCACTTTATCTTTTTTTGAGCGAATAATCAAAACATTTAAATAGTTTAACTGTTTAACTGTTAAACTAGGTGATAGTTATGGATACTGAAATCGTTAAGATGTCCTCCAAGGGTCAATTGGTTGTTCCGCAGGACATACGGGAACAGGAAGGATTCAAGCCCTCAGACCGCTTTGTTCCTTTTCCAGTCAAAGGAGGCATACTCTTCAAGAAACTACAACTCCAAGCAGAGTTTGACGCCTTGGCAAAAGACATGCAGAAGCAGTTCAAGAAGAGAAACATCTCTTCTAAGGATGTCAACGAGGCCGTGAAGTGGGCAAGAAAAAGATCGTCATAGATACAAATCTGTTCATTTCTGCTCTGGGATGGGGTGGCACTCCCAAAGATCTCATTGACAGGGTGATTCAAGAAGAACCTGAGTTGTACATGTCAGAACGACAATGGGAAGAACTCAAGACCGTCCTGGATTATCCGAAATTTTGCTTCACCGAAGATCAAAAAGAAAGGTTTATCCTTGTTCTCTCACAAATTGCTCACCTCCTCAAAACAGAGGAACTTCAGGATATTGTTAACGATCCTAAAGACCATTGTATCCTGGAACCGGCCTCAACCATGAGAATTGATTACATTGTCACAGGAGACGATGATCTGCTCCGTTTGGGTACATTTCAAGGAGCCATCATTCTTAACGCATCGGATTTCCTGAAGAAGTAACGATCGTAGCTGTAGGGAGACCAATTAGGCTCAAACGCTGACATCACATAAGGGTATTCAGATTATTTTCCCGGGCCAAAATCATTAAACCCTGTGTGCAGATGAATGAGGAGACGAGGATCATGCTGTTCTATCAGCGTGGCTTGCTGTTCTCGTGTGTCCTCTTTTGCAATATCTGGATCGGCAGGATCGGCTATGGTTTTAAAAATGACCCTCGGATCGTCATATCTTCTCTCATACGCGTCCA
>JBDRLS010000037.1:0-35088 GCA_043812875.1 Nanobdellota archaeon | reverse complement strand
TAGTTAGCGACATAAGTAACGCATGAAGTTTTGCATAAAAATGTGTTTTGACCAGTAGGTTTCTAATGCGTCTTGCATGTCGTCTATGGTTATGAAGTATTGTGACTTTGTCACGTTGTTTTTTGTGACTTTCCAGCAGGTCTCGATGGGGTTGAGTTCTGGCGAATAGGGTGGCAGGTATTCGACTTTTATACGTGGTGCGAATTCCTCGAAAAGTTTTTGTATGCAGCATGTTTTGTGAAATCCTGCATTGTCCAAGATGACCACATACTTCTTTCTCCTTGGCAGTTTTTCGAATAGGTTTCGAAGAAAATGCTTGAAAGTCAGACTGTTTTGGGATTCGTAAAAGTCATAATGAAAATGGTGGTCGCTCGTCAATGCGCCGAAAGTGATCAGCTTCTTATTACTCCAGAAAAAGGCGCCACGAGGAGTTTCTCCTCGAGGAAACCAGATCTTCTTGTAGGTCGTGGTAAGATGAAAACTTGCTTCATCTATTGCGATAATTGCATGACCCACATACTTCGTTTTGAGTTTTTTTTAAATTCTTGACGGAACTTGTCTACTTTTTTCGGATCATTTTTCAAATGCTGTGGACGAGGTGTTATCCTGGAGAAGTCGAGCTTGTGGAGGATTCTTTCGACATGGCGACCTGAATATTTTTTGTTGGTCTCATGCTCAATTATTTGGGCGAATTGTTTTACATCGATCGAACAATAATTCTTATTTGCTGCTCTTGCTTGTTTCTCGAATTCTTTCTTAAGTTTTAAGAGCGTTATTTTCGTCAATGGCGTCGGACGACCACTTCGAGGCAGATTTCTGACGCTTCCTGTTTTCTCATATTTGTCAATGAGTCGACTGATCGCGGATTGATGGCAGCCAACCAACTCCGCAATGTGCTGTTGCTTTTTGCCTTCATGCTTCCATTTCAGAACGAGTTCCCGAGTTTGTAAGTTTATCATGACATAACTAAAACATAACCCCTATATAAATTATGCGTTATTATTGTCCTCAACTAGTTTGGAGTAAGTTTTTTAAAGGGTTTGTGATTCGTAGGCGTTGAATGCGCCTCTGTAGCAACAAAAATCAAAGATTTTCGAGCAACTGAGTCTCGCTTCGCTCGCCTCTGTAGCATAGTAGCCATTGCGTTGCCTTGGTACATTTCGGGACGAAATGTTCGGAACGAAGTGACAGAAAGGCAAAGGTCGGGAGTGCAACTCTCCCCAGAGGCTTATTCTTTTCTGTGTGATAGTTATTAAATCGAACGTGACATGAATCTATTCTTTTCCACATTATCGTCTATGGTAATGGTTTAACGGCACGCTATGCCCTGTTAAAGCGGGGGACCTCAATTTACATATTGAAGACGGAGGCATACACCCTGATCCAGTTGAGGTTGTTGGAGCTTTTCTGGAAAAAATCCTTGATGTAGGGTTCAGCCTAGTCTCACTTGTTTTGTCCTGTTCGTCTTTCCTCGGACAATGACCGCTGCTTTCCCAGTCTCTTTCTTGATAAATCTCAGAAGTTCTGAATTGGCTTTCCCTCCCTCTGGAGGCGCCTTGACCGCGATCTTGTATGCTTGCCTTGCCTCATCATAGCCTAAGAGTTCTGTCTTCTTGGCATTGGGCTTGACGATGACAGTGATCATGCCTTCAGATGAGAGCTGCATCGTTGACCTCCTTGATGACCTTGAATGAATGTCCGAACTTTCTTATTTCTTTCTGCGCTGTTCGCGTGAACGGATAAAAAGCTCTATATGCTCGGAAGCCGGCCCGGCAATAAAAGTCTTTGAAGGGTTGGGGATTCAGTGTTGTTACTCTATCAGCAAGATTTCTCTTCTGATAGAATTCCTCTTCAGTCATCCGAACCTCGGTCACTCCAGGTAATGCCTGGTATAATATAAGGATCGGGCGTTTGGTAATATCATCAACTGCAAGAATTATTTCAATAGGTCGGAATCCTGGAAACGTGAGCTTAGTCTTTCCCACATCTAATAGTGGTCCATTCCAATAATGATCCAATGAACGTTCTAAGTCATCATAACTCATCCATAGGTGGGTTCTCCAAGGTTCATTCGCCATCATTCTTTCAGTCATTGTGCAGCCGACATGGGTGTACATCCCTATGACTTGAAGATAGATAGACTCATCATTGAGTTCACAAGGCGGTATGATTTCGTCATCTGAAGGGAATTCCACCCTATAAGTTCTACCTATCTTTCGGCATTTTTTCCTTATTTCATCATTAAATATGTCTTTGTTTAGTAGCCTGATATGGTCCGGCACTTCACTGGACATCTCACTACAGACATGAACTGTTTCATAGATTCTGCTCCCTGTGCCGAGCACATATTGCACATCCGTTATTGTTTCTCTCTTCATCTCTCTAGTCTTCGCTAATGATGCCTCGACTCGTTTCGCAAATTCTTCGTGCAGTAGTGTCTCTAGCAATAAATCCCCATCTAGGTGTTCAGTCCATTCTTCCTTCATGGAAAGGGGGAATGATTAGCTGCATTAAAATGTTGCTGTCAATCATCCCTACTTCAGAATTCATCTAATCTTAACCTGCACGATCAGCCAGCCGATGAAGAACAGCACTGTGACGGCGATCGCAGCAAACATGATCGCTTTATCATTCCCAAAACCAAAAGGAATTGGACCTATGAAGCCGACGACAGCCGCCTTGGTGTCTGCTTTGTTTCCTCCAGAGAATAACACGGCCAAAATCATGACAAACACTCCGAGGACGATGATGCCTAAGCCGATGGAATGGAGTTTCTCAAGCATGCATGATCACCAGGAGGTCCTTGATGGATTTCAGGATGTAATCCGTCTTGCCTGGCTTATGGTGGGTCCCGTACTGCGCGAATGCTGTCTTCATGCCGACCCTATGCGCTCCGATGATGTCCTTGTCATACCAATCACCTACCATGAGGGTCTTCTCAGGAACGGTCTTTAATCTGTCCAATGCAATAAGAAAGGGACGGGTGCTCGGCTTCTTCGCCTTGGTATCGTCTGCAGTGAGGATGACGTCAAAGAATGGGAAGAGCTTGGCTGCAGCGATCCTGGTGTACGCCTCTAGTCGCGGCGCATCGGTGAGGACAGCGAGCTTGATGCCCTTCAGCTTGAGCTTGAGCAGCGTGGAGAGTGTGTGGGGGTATGGCTCAAGGAAACTTGCCTTGATCCTTCGATAGGCGACGACACCTGAGGCGAGGATGCGCATGTCGACCTTGCCTTGTGTCTCATTGAGGAAGAACTGGAAGATCTTCTGGTTCTCGAAACCATGCTTCTGATACATGTCGAAGAGGATCTTCACTGCCTTCTCTTTTTCCATCGGCAGGCCGGCGTCGATCATGGCAGAGATGGCTTCCTCTGAACTTAAGCGCTTCATCTTCATGAAGTCGATGAGCGTATTGTCTAAATCAAATATTATCGCTTCCATGATCATGTCACTTCCCGAATGCTTCGGCCTCGAGCTTCTTCATGACTTTGTCGACTGCAAAGAACAAGTTCCTGTCATCGATTGCAGCGGCATAATTCTTCCCTTTGCAAATGAGATTGGCCTTCAACTCATAGATCTCGCTCTTCTCGCGTTCGTGCACTCTCTTCATGACCAATGCGAGCTCTGTTATGGTTGTCTTCTCTGAGAATCTCTTCACCGTGTTGCCCACGATCTTCTTAAGGACGATCAGCGTAGAGCTGTCCAGCTCACGGAAACCGACAAGCCTGATGTTCCCCCCCAATTCAAGGGTGTCCTCTTTTGCTGTCATGGCTATGCTGAAGTGATGGAGGTTTTTATAGGTTTTGGTTCGATGGCTGATATCCGATCGGAGCCGATTTTGCGATAAAGCTTATAAACTTGGATGAATGCGTTCTCATATGCTCGTCGAAACCATCTCAGGAGTAAGGGGGATCTATGGCGAAGAGATCACCCGAGAGCTCATCCTCGGCTATGCTGCGGCATTAGATGCATTGCTCGGCAAAGGGCCGATTGTCATCGGCATGGACTCCAGGCATTCTGGGCCTGAGATCCACAAACTATTTAGCCAACACATGGACCGGGAAATCATCAGCGTCGGTGTTGCCCCGACTCCAGTCGTCAGCCATGCCGTTGTCCAAGAGAAGTCGGCCGGGGGCATCATGATCACCGCCTCTCATAATCCTATAGACTTCAACGGCTGGAAGCTCCTCGGCCCGGATGGGGCGATCATCGCAGAGAAGGATGCAGCGAAGATGAAGGCATGGGCTCGGACATTGAAACCGCGCACGAACACGTTTCCTGTCACGTGCAAAGACGCGATATCAAGCTATCTCAAGTCGGTATCAGCCCTCATCGAAGAAGTCAAACCCCTCGCAGGCAAGATTCTCGCCGATCCCAATGGCGGCGCAGCAGTTCAGCTCATCAAGGATAGCGGCATGCCGTTCAAGATGCACCACTCGACGCAAGGCGGCTTTTGGCGGGACATCGAACCGAATCCCTTATCATTATCCCCCCTTGAGAAAGAGCTCAAGAAGCTTGGATGTGATGTTGCAGCAGCATTCGACTGTGACGCTGACCGGGTTGAATTCTTGACAAAAGAAGGCATCTGTCTGACAGGGAATGATGCCTTAGGCATACTCGCCCACACCATGCTTGAAGAAGGCGACACGTTGGTCGTCAATGATGCAACCTCCCATATGGTGCATGAAGTTTGCGCTTCCATCGGCGCAAAGATAGTCGAAGTGGAAGTGGGAGAGCGGAATGTGGTGGAGGGCATCGCTCGGCATCATGCGGTCATCGGCGGCGAGGGGAGCAGCGGAGGTGTCATCTTCCCCCCAGGAAAGACCCGGGATGGATTCCGCAGCCTCCTGGGATTGATGCAGGCCATGCAGCAGCGGTCATTGAAGGAATGGCTGAGGACCCTCCCCCGAAAGCACTATCGAAAAGCCCTTTTTGCTGTCCCTCATCCTTCCCGTGCTGTCAAGGTGCTGAGAAAGCATTATGCTGATCATCCTCAGCGCTCACAGCAGACATCGCTCAAGATACTGTTTGACGACGGGTTTCTCTGGCTGAGGCCATCGCAGACCGAATGGGGCATGCTAGTCATCGTCGCTGAGGCAAGCGCTGATGACCTTGTCCAGAAGCGTATCCGGGAAGCCTATGACCTCAGCCAGCACTAGGCATCGGATAGGTTTTTAAAGACAGGATGTCCATCACAGCGCATGTACAATCCCCCCCAAGGAGAGGAGCATCATCCTGGATATGAGGCCAAGAAGTACGGGGCCCACGCAGGCACAGAAGACCTTCTGGAGAAAGACCACTATCACGGTCAGGGCAAGAAAGAGCGGTCTTATGACCCTCAGCATGAGTACAATCCTCATGGGGATGATAAAGTCTATCATACTGGCGCTGGTGAGGATGACGAGACGAAGGATGAGAAGGACTCTGCCTTTGAGGAGCTGCTCCAGGAAGAGGAAAAAAAGGCACAAGAGGAACCGGAAGACACACCCTGGTTCCAAAGCCACGCCCCTGACATGGATATGCCTCCTCAAGATCAACATGCTCCTCGGCGGCGTTCAGTCGAGGAAATAATCTCTAAAGCATTCAACAAGAAAGCTAAGGATGGGGAAGGACACAATGACTAAGCTGTGGCCAGCCATCGTCCTCATTGCCATCTTTCTGCCCCTTGTTTTATTGCTCGGCTCTGCCCATGCCTGGATCTTTTCATCCAGTGTCTATGAGCGGCATTATGGATCCGGAATATATGGATCCTTCTTGGAACAGGGATACGATCGGCAAGCGATCAATGACATCACCTCAGAACTGCTCTCATTCTTGGGAACGAGGTCACATGCGGCACTCGATACCCCCCCTGATTTTTTTGGCGAGGATGAGGTTGCCCATTTCACCGATGTGAGGGCGCATATGCTCAACGGGAAAAACTTTCTCCGGATAAGCATCCTGTTCCTCCTCCTGGCCGTCGCGCTGCTCTTTGTCTTATCCTACATGGAGATGAAAACATATTGGGTGTCCTACGGCTTCAAATACCTCGGCATGGCATTGACCATCTCATCGATAGCAATGCTGCTCTTTGGAGGCATCGCCTTTGTCGCCTTTGAGAACTTCAGCAGCACGTTCTATTACTTCCATGTCCTCTTCTTTCCTCAAGGGAACTTCGCATTTTCACAGGACACCAACATGATACAGCTGTTTCCTCAATATTTCTTCCAGCAGATGGGTGAGCGAATCATGATAACTTCTGCAGCAGCCGCCATATTCGCGCTCATATGCGGTGTTCTCCTCTCTCGTTCAGGTCCATTGTGGCAAGAGCACAGCTCCGTCTGATGATGCCGGTAAAAACGCCATATCCTGGATCAGGTCCACTTCGGCCTTTTATCCCCTGCACTATCCTATTGGTAGTCGGGCCAAGATGGGTGTTCTTCTTAGGACAACGCCTGTAAAACCAAAACCAATAAAAAGCCGCTTCCCCCCATGTTCAGCATGATATGGTTGATCCTGTTAATCCTGGCTGCGGCCCCGGTAGGCGCTGCTGAGCAGAACCATGAATTCTTTTTCGATGGGGATCCTGTGGTATTTTCCGCAGATTCCTTTGAGCTTCCTTTTTCTGAACTGAACATCAGGAGTGATTTTGAGGGATATGCCTCAGTCCGCGTGACAACAGCCTCTACGCTTTCAATTGATGAGCTCCTCTATCAGACGCTCACGATCAGGTCGTCATTAGATTCCTATGACACCAAGCTCCTTTTGACCATCAGGGTCTTGGACAGCTTTCTCAAAGAGCATAATCTTGTGGAAAATGATATCGTGGTCATCCAAGACGGGACGCCCCTGCCGTTCACCTATGCGGGCTATATGGGAAGTTATCATCACTTCAATGTCTCTCCCGCTTTTGGCGAGCTGGCCATCATTGCTCGTCCTCGAGATGAGGTGATCCTCGGATCATTCTCGACAAGAACGATTCCTGGAGGGACAATAAGCATTCCCATCATCATCACTAACCAAGGGCAGGAGACCCTGCCCTATGCTTTGTCTGTGCAGGGCATGGACTTCGGGACAGCGGTCTTTGAAGAGGAAAAACCGCGGGTGGCTGCTGGAGACAAGAATACCTATCTGATGAGCATCACGCTTCGAGAGGATATCCCCTCCGGGATCAGAAGCTTTGCCATCGCTGTCCACTCCCTCTCCAAGTCATGGACCTTTCCCATCGCCCTGGACATAAGACGGAGCCAGGTCATCGAAGAGCCCGAAGCAGTGCTGGTCTCTTCAGTTAGCTTTGTCCCTCCCGGCGGGGAGACTATCAGCCTCTATCTCCGCAACCCTTCAGCAGTCCCTGTCCGGTTCATCATAAAGACGACAGCCCCGTGGGCTGAGCTCACCTCATCTCAACCGAGTGTCATCCTCATTGACAGCGGCGCTGAACATGATGTCCAGCTTCATATGAAGCCTCTTCCCGGGATGGATGGCCCGCAAGAGGTGACGATAGAAGTCATGGCAGGGGAAAAGACCTTGCTCTCAGCGACCCAGCCTGTGACCGTTGTCTCTCCAAAAGAAAAGGGCAATCGCATGTGGCTCATCCTCGGTGTCCTTCTCGGATTGTTTTTGATCATGATCCTTCTCCGTTTTTTCTTCAGAGCAAATCCATCATCGACCATCGAGGTCCATTCAGTCAGGAGGAGATCACCATGAGAAAAAAGATATTTGTAGGCAATTGGAAAATGTATAAGTCACCGGCGCAGGCGAAGGAACTGGCCAAGGCGCTCCTCGGACTGCAGAGCAGGCATGAAGTGGTGGTCTGCCCCCCTTATGTCTCGCTTCCTGCGGTCTCTGCGGTGATCAAGAAAAGCCTGATCAAGCTCGGGGCGCAGAACATGTATTTTGAGGAGAGCGGCGCCTACACCGGAGAAATATCCCCCTTGATGCTGAAAGAAGTAGGGGTGAGCCATATCCTACTCGGCCATTCTGAGCGGCGTACGTTTTTCGGGGAGACAAATGCCATGATCAATCGGAAGATGAAGCTTGCCCTTGACTATCACTTCACTCCGATCTTGTGCATCGGGGAAACTGCCCACGAGAAAGGCAGCCACATCACGGACAAGGTGTTGGAACGTCAGCTTCGTGAAGGATTGAAGGGCATCACCAAGAGCGGGATCCTCAGCTCGGTCATCGCCTATGAGCCCATCTGGGCCATCAGCAGAGGGGACCCGGACCATAAGGCGGCAACGCCAGAGGACGCTGAGGCCGCGCATAGGAGCATCCGTTCCTTCATTTCCAGGCTTTATGACAAGGAGGTCGGACAGAAGGTGCGCATCATCTACGGCGGGAGCGTCAAGCCTGAAAACATTGATGCGCTCATGGCGAAGAAGGATGTTGACGGCGTATTGCCCGGCGGCGCAAGTCTCGACGCTAAGAAATTCATCCGGATTGTCAACTATGAGACGCCAGCTTAGGTCTGTTGTCAAGGTTTTTGACTCTGATCCTGAGGTGTATGAGCGAGCGACCTATCCTCTGATCCTGCAGTATCAATTGAATCAGTTCATCACGTTCTTGTCTGGGAAAAAAGTTCTTGATGTCGGCTGTGCCATCGGTCGAGATTTGGAATACTTCAGGCAGGAGGGAATAAACGCTGTAGGCATCGACGCGTCTTTCAATCTTCTTCAAAGGGCTAAATCCCGGGGGAAGGTCATGCAGATGGATGCGCTCAATATGAGTTTTAAGGATAACAGCTTTCATGGCATCTGGGCGAATGCTTCGGTGATATTCACGCCGAAGAGAAAACTGCCAGTCCTTTTAGGTGAGTGCTTTCGTGTCCTCAAGAAGAAAGGCATATTATTTGTCAGTGCAAAAGAAGGGGAGGGAGAGAAGCTTGTCCCCCATCGGTTCTTGAAACCGCACAAAGTCAAATATTCTTTCTATCATCAACAAGAGCTTGAGCAATACGTCGAGGAAGCAGGCTTCACGATCATGACGAATTATATCGACCGTGACAATAAGGACACGAACTGGATCAACATCTTCGCGCGCAAGGACTAAGGCACTTCGACATAGAGGAGATAGTTGTCCCAGTCGTAGGCTTTTCTTTCAGTTCCATCCATTCTTTCAACAAAGAGCTTAAAGGTGTAAGTTCCGGAAACAGCAGTTTTTGGTGGATTGAAGCCGATGGCAAAGAGCTTTCGTTCATTCTTGGGTATGCTAACTGGTGCATCTAATGTAAATGTTGTGGTTACCCATTCATCTATTGGATTTATATCTCCTTGTTCTATTTCATTTTGTTCAGTATCATAGGCTTTATAATGTTCAACTTTCAGATAAAAATTATCAGCTTCCCCTTCAGTATTCAGCGTATTCACAACCCCGACGCCGAACACCTGCATGTCGCCGCGGGCGATCTTCTTTTTTGTGTATGGGATCGCAACAAGCTTTGACGGGTCGATGAGCATGCGCTCGATATCTGCCTGGAGCTGGTTGTCCATGGTCACTGCCTGCGTATTTGCAGCGAAGAAGATCTTGTTCGCGAACCAGAAACCGAAGCCGAGGACTGCGATGCCGATGATCAGCATGACGATGAAGTTCATCGACAGCTCAATAGCGCCTCTTTTCATGGATATTCATTCAAGCATGGAATTTATAAAGCTTTTCTTTAACGCAGAAGATGTCTAAACTCTTCAAACAGCTTTTTCCAAGACTCCAATGGTTTCAACACTTCCAAGATTGCCGGTGCATCTTCCAATGCAGGTCCCTTCGTGCCATTGTCGACCAATGTAAATGTTCCACCTGTTGAATTGATGACTGCGGGTGGTGTACCGTAATTATCATTATGGATGTAAAGGTTGCCGTCTGTATTCCAGCCGTAGCATTGAAGGATGTATACCACTCCCTCTCTCTTAGATTCGGCGCTGAAACGCCTTTCCGTCTGGTCATTTCCAACCCAATGGTCTTTCAATGGTTCGACTGACTTCGCATGAGCGACTAATTCTCGCTGTAATGGAGTCGGATTAGGAAATAATTCCTGTGCAAGAATCTCAAGAGGGATTTCTGGTTCAGTGGCGTTCAATCAACCAGGGGATGTGTTGAGAAATATAAAACTTGTTATTGAAAATCTAGCCTGGCGAGTTTTTGTAATTGAGTTTTATAAAAGACAATTATCTGTGTTAGTTACCAACCTTTTCTTGGGAAGAAACTCGGGCGGCGTCGATACCAAGGTTTGTTTGAATTTATAGTGGTCAAGATTGCTTCAGCTTCGTCAACCGCACATCCCCTATGATTGTTTTCGTACAGCTGATATCGATCATTTTCGTGTTCTAAAGTGACTGGGAGTCCTTGAGGATCATCCTGATCATAGACCTCAATTTTTTCGTTTCCAAACAGGGTATGATGGACGAGAATAAAACCCCCTTCATGTTGTTTACTTACGCCGACAATACATCTTTCAATGCTGGGATGTGGAGGGAACTCCCCTTCTGTTTCTTCCCTGAGAGCGGCTGCGTGGGAGACAAATGCTTTTTGCATTAGTGTATAGTCGAGGCCGAGCTGTCGAGCAATTGTTTCAAGAGGGACCTCAGATATTATGGTATTCATGGAATAGGGGATGGCTTGAGAGATAAAAAAGTTCCTATTTTGCTTCATGCACAACAGTCCTGCAGCCGACGGGCATCTTCGATGCGAAC
The DNA here is from genome assembly GCA_043812875.1 of Nanobdellota archaeon. Taxonomy (GTDB): domain Archaea; phylum Nanobdellota; class Nanobdellia; order Woesearchaeales; family JAHIVG01; genus JBDRLS01. The sequence continues at coordinate 24,427 of JBDRLS010000037.1, read as the reverse complement.
CTTCTGAGAGCGTCCTTTCCGAACTTGAGGTTTGCTTTGTTCAAGCGGATCGTCGCGATGGTCTGGTCTTTCTTGACCTGGGCCGCCATGCCGATGGCTTTTCCGAAGCTCTTCTTCATTCCTGTGCTCATACGGTCTGCGCCTGCTCCTGCTGCGAGCGGATTCTCTCTGAGAATATGGAATGGATAGATCCTGATCTTGAAGTGGAAGTCGCTCTTTCCCATGTTCTTTTCAAGGACCCTGTTGGAAGTCTGCCTCCCTGACTCGATGGCGTTCTGCCTTATCTGGGTCTTTGTTTTGACCTGCAGGTCAAGATCATACTCAAACTCCTTGGTGCTTGCTCCCATGTCGAAGCGGACGATCTTGATATTGGGATTGGCTCGGATGTAGCTTTTTTTCCTATATTTGGATATCCTTGTATAAGGTCGTTCGACAGTCCGATATGCGCAAAACTTTCGTAATCGTGCCATAGCCGAGGAGAAAAATCAGCCATTTAAAAAGGTTTTGCTTTGATCCGATCAAAATAACGCTGTTTCGGGATTGTGGTGATGCCTACTTTCATTTTGCCAGTCACCTTTCTTACCAGGCTGGCTGAGATAAAGATGAGGATATAGCCTGTAGCCAGGCTCCATATAGGCAGTTCAAGAGTGAAGAGGAGGAACGGGCTGTAGATGGCCAAAGCAAAGAAGATGGCTCCTGATATGAGTCTTAATAAGATATGTCTTGCTTGATGGGGCTGCCTTGTCACCTCGATGCTGGTGTATATATTCACCAAATATTCGAATGCTTCCTTGGAGCGTTTTCCTGCCTTGACAAGGAGTGCGGCTACGACGAAGCCAGCCAGGCAGTAGCCGATGATTCGCGCCAAGGCAGGGATTCGCTCCCATTGGAGGCCTAAGGGCACCAGTGCCCCGACCAGGATTGCACCGATGCCGAAGCGGATTGCTTCAGCGCTGCGGCGCTTGAATAGAGTGGATGCCCTGCTGTCCGTGTCTAAGCCTTCCAGCAGGGACTTGACGGTGCCTGAGAGATGATACAGTCTCTTCTGATACCTTTGAGGCATGATGATCAGATGTGAGAACCTGTTTGATTCTGGGATGAAGAAGATCATCAGGAATGAGGAGATGAAGACGATGGCCGCGGCAATGGAGATGACATCAAGACTGGTCAAGGAAGATGCCTGGCGCGCGATGAGCAATGAAAATTCACCGACGGAAAACATGGCCACGCTGAAGAACGCGGCCTGTTCCGAGCGGAAATTGGCGACAACACTGGTAATCACTGAGATTGCCACATAACGCACGATCAAAACGCCGGCCAATAAGCCCAGTATCAACCAGGCGTTCTCTACAACAGTCTCAATATTTACCAATGTACCCATGGCGATGAAGAATAGGCTGGTCGCCATCATGACGTACGGTGTAGTTGCCCGAATAAAGCTTTTATTCTGAGGCAGAGAAGCAATGACGCTGCCTGCCAAGAATGCGCCGATAGTCGGGGAAAGGTGGAGCAAGTAGGCTCCGTAGCTGAGTGCCCCGCAAAGGCCGAGGGCCAGATAGGGGGTGATGTCATCAGTGCTGTTCTTAAGGGTCCATGTCACAATCTTTTTGAGTGTTTTTGAGAGGATCCAGTAGACTATGCTGAGGACCGCGAGTCCGAAGACAGCTGTCTGCATGCCTGCGACAGCCCCCTCACCCAATGTAGAGAAGAACGCGAGGAGGAAGACGACGATGATGTCTTCCACTATGAGGGCGGCGACGAGCAGGGGGATCTCTTTCCTATGGATCATGGCCTTTTGCTCTAAGACTTTGATGATGACAACAGTCGAGCTGAAGGAGAGGATGACCCCCAGGATGAGGCTTGTTGCGATGTCGAAGCCGAGGAGCAAGCTGATTTGGAATGTCAGGAAGATGACAATGCCCACCTTTACAAGGCCTATGACCCCTGCTTTGAAGCCTACTTTCCTTAACCGGCTTATCGAGAATTCCAAGCCGATAAGGAACAAGAGAAGGACTGCCCCGATCTCGATCATGAAATCAGTTACTGAGTGGTCTCCCGCGATGTTCAAGGCATGAGGCCCGATGAGGAGGCCCATCAAAAGAAGGCCCATGATGCTCGGCTGTTTGAACTTCGTCGCTATGATGCCTCCTATTATGGTGAAGATGCAGTATGCGACTATGGTCAGTACTAGGTTTTCCATTGGCTGGCTTCGTTATTGTTTGTAGTACATTTTTGTATACTAAGATACTGTACTATAAACTAGTATTTAAATATTGTCCAAGTGAAATATGGAGAAGTATGGGTGTTTCGGTTGAATTATCCTATAATCCTAAACTTAGTGGTCCATGTTATCAGGTATCTCGATTCGAAAGGTTTATAAAGTTGAAGAACGAAAGAAAACGTATTCATATTGACTGTTCAAAAAAGAGGTGAAGCTGATGAGTCTATTCAAAGGAGGCCAAAGAAAAGCTCCGAAGCGGGGAAGCTTAAGTCTCTCTATTAATGCGATTGTTGTTCTTATCATGGCTATCACCATGCTTGGTTTGGGTTTGGGATTCATCAAAGGGATGTTCGGGAAGGTAAGTCAAAATGTCGAGCAAATGATCGCTCAGGAAGCAGATGCTCCTCGAGCAGATTCTTCTCATCCTATCACTGTTTCCAACGAATACAAAATCATTATTGCAGGGGAGGACCAGGTCATGAAGGTTGGTGTTTATAATACTGAAGTAACTCCATTAACTGGTTTTTATCCCGAAATTACTACATGCACTGGCGCGATTGATGCCGCTTTTTCAATTTCGTCAGAAAATCAAATTAGCAATCCAAAGACGATACAACCTGGAGAAAGAACCCAGTATAATCTCGTTTTCACTATTCCTAGTACTGCGGTAAATGGAAAGTACCTTTGTCAGATGAAAGTCACCGATGGAACTATTGATAAATTAACTTCTTTTTGGCCTGATATTACAATGGAGGTCACGGGATGAAAAAGCGCCTCACCCAGCAGGAAGAGTTTGAGATCATGAAGCTCGTGCTCGACAAGTTTCTCTGGCTGGGCTTCGGTGTGATGGCCTACGGCCTTTTTGTCATGGCCACAGCGGACGTCAACCCATTCTCTCGCGGACTGTCATTCATCGTCGGCGGCGCGCTTGTGCTGATCATCTTCATGATCATCATTGTCAGAGAATACGAAGTGCTGAAATAAATTTTTATAGGAGTATATTCCTCCTTCTTTGATGCAACTACGTGAGAATCTATTCTATACCCATACCGGCTGTTGTGCATATTTGCTTGTGGATGGAAACCGAGCAGCTGCTATCGATGTCGGATACCGAAAACACATCAACCAATATATTGATCTTCTGAAAGAAGCGGGAAATCCAGAACTTCTAGACATCTTCCTTACCCACCGTGACAGGGATCATGCAGGGGCTGTAGATGAATTGGCGAAAATGACTGGCGCCCGTGTCTATGCGCACAACTCCAAGCGGCAAGGCATACTCAAACACCTCGAAGCGCCGATCCCTGATGAATATATCCCTCTTAATGAAGGAGATGAGCTTGAGATATGGGGCGGCTGCAAGGTCCTCTACGTCCCTGGTCATTCCCCCAACCAACTGGCATTCTATTTTTATAAAGAGAGTATCCTTTTCCCAGGCGATGCATTACAGATAAAAAGGGGGAAGAAAGTCTGGGCGCCGTGGTATCTCAATAGTTCTCATGAGCAAGCTAAGGAATCCTTCCGCCGTCTGGACAGTCTTGATGTAACAGACATTTACCCCGGTCATCGTGGACCTCTGAATAATTGACCTATTGTATGCCTGCTCATTTATCAGAGATGATCTCGATGACATCTCCAGAATGAAGCGTGTAGTCCTTGCCCACAGTCTGCTTCTTCTTGACATCAATGGCGCGGATGAAGCCTTTGCCGAGATCAGTATGGATGCGATAGGCAAAATCCAATGCTGTGCTTCCCTCCGGTATCAAGAAACAGTCAGGCAGGACATTGCCGTCCTTGTCAGCGAGCTTGTTCATGCCGCCGGGGAAGATAGGCATGTACTTGAGGATGTCGAAGACAGCAGCGTTGAGCACTTGCTGTATTCCAGTCCCCTCCTTTTCCATGAAGGCCTTGATGAAGTCAAGGGCGTGTTTCTGCCTGTCGTTGAGCTCTCTCTTGATAGAGAATGTCTTCTCACCTGGGATGTAGTCGATAGCTCCTTTCTTCGCTGCTGCGCGAAGCGCGAACTCAGCCTCAGCAGAGCATCCGATGATTCTATGATCAGGGAACGCTTCCTTGAGCCGTCTGACATTCTTCTCCGCGCCGGGGATATCTGCCTTGTTCGCTGCGATGATCATGGGTTTAGTCTTGGCGCGGAGGTAGGCTGCGAGATTAAACAGCTGTTCCTCTGTCCAGTTGGATGGCTTTCCTGGGTCGAGAGCACATATGTCAATGGCTGCCTTGCAGAGGTTTTCATCAGCACCCAACCCCGAGAGCTGCTTTGCCAAGACTTTCCATGGCTCAGCCTTCTCGCTCTGGATCTGCCTCGCAAGACGGTCCCATCCCTTCCTTAAGATTCCAAGATACCAATGATCGAGTTCGTGCTCGAGGAATTTGATGTCGTTGACCGGATCATAACTCAATGCATCAACTGGATTCCCCTTGACATCTGTGCTTCCAGAGGCGTCGATGACATGGATCAATGCATCTGCTTGGTTGAGGTCATTGAGGAACTCAAGGCCTTTTCCCTCTCCCTTGTGCGCATTCGGGACAAGACCAGCGACGTCGAGAAGGTCTATTGGGACGAAGCGTTCTCCGCTGAGACAAAAGCCGACTCGAGGGTTGCATTTGACATTGAAGAAGGTTTCAGCGCATTTCACCCTGACATAGCCCACAGCATGGTTCGGCTTTATCGTGGTGAAGGGATAATTCGCTGTCTCCACCTCTGCCAGCGTCGCTGCTTTGAAGAAGGTAGATTTCCCGCAGCTCGGCTTGCCGACAATTCCTATCAACATGGATGGTGGTGAGAAGAATGCGTTTTTAAGGCTTGTTGTTCCTGCGCCTTCGCTTTGACGGAGGAGGTGCTGATCGCTTTATTTGTGAGGCCTTCCGTTGATGAGGCGTGACCACATACGCTGGCTGCTTCTGGAGTTGATACTCAGACGTCTTATTCCGGAGAGTTTTCATGGCGTCCTTCAATCCATCGATATCATATATGATTGCCTCATCCGTGTGGAATTCCCTGATCATCTCTTTTGTCAGCATATCAGTCTTGCTCAGATAGATGATTGTCGGTTTCCCGTATGCTAAGATGTTTTTATGGAGCATCATCTGGTCTTTAAGGGGGTAGAGTTCTGTGAGGTCGATGACAGAGATGAATGCATCAGCGAGATATTTCATGGCGATGAACGCTTGCTTCTCGACAGGATTCATCTTCTCTAATCTTGATAAAGTCCCCGGGGTGTCGACATATTGGATCTCAGGGCCATAGCCGAGATTCAGCGATCTCGTAGTGAACGCATAATCATCGATCTCTGGCTTTGCAGTCGTCAACTTGCCAAGGAGCGTTGATTTCCCTACATTGGGGAAGCCGACGATGCACACGGTAAACTGCTCTTTGAAGAGGGGATAGCTCTTGATGATCTTTCTTGCTGCCTCGAGATCACCGAGTTCGATCTTCACCTTCTTGACGATATTTGACACTCTGCCGAAGAAAGCGCGCTGCAGCTGGGATAGCTTTTCCAATGATCTCGTCCTCCTGACATCATTGGCCAGTTTCTCGGAGACATCATTGATCTGCTTCACTGCCCAATTCAATGCCCCGAGTGCGTGCTTCACCTCTCCGAGGTCTAAGGTGAGCTCTGCGAGCTTCTGATAGTGGAGAGGCAGGGTATTGAAAGAGGGGAAGGCTTTGAGCAAGTGCGTGAATTTGATGGCGAGGTCATCTCTGACTACAGTGATCTTCTGCAATGTATCAGCCTGTTTCCGTTGGAAATGGTCCCAATTCCTAGGATGGACTGTTGTTTTCTTTTTCGTCTTGGAAAACGCGATATCGAGGATAGTGTCCGGCTTTTCAATGACTGGTATGGTCTGGAATGGGTGCATGGGCTTATAAGTAGAGGGGGCTTTAATAATCTATACTTTTAATATCTAGGCCGCTCATGATAAGTCCCTAGGCCTTTTTTAGTCATTTTTTCTAAGACGAGGGAGTTTGCAACCTTTTCATTTAAAAACTTAATAATCCTTCCCAAGTAAAATGGATGAAGACTTGGTGGCTCAATTAGTAAGTAAATGTAAAGATCTGACCTTAGCTCAGGTAGTTGAATCAACAAGAGTATGTAAAATGAACTGCAATCTTTTTGGAGATAATCATGATTGGGACGCAGTCTTTGAACCTCTTCGTGCGGCTATCGATTAAAAATATCCAGGAGAAGTTAGTTGGGATATCGTATATTGTTTAATAAGAGTGGAACGAGCAGATGAAGTCGTCCCTTATGACATCAAGGAAAAATATATCCGAGTGATGCTTTTTTCAGATGGGTGACCTTTTACACCCAATTTCAATTATGCATCCTCACTGAATAACGCGCATTTCGGGTAATAACGAATTTTATCTGTGGGTTTTGGACTTCGCCTTGCGCAACATTTATAAATACCCCGCAAATCCTGCTCTTCACTATGGCAAGCTTCAAAATCATCATGAATGACAAATCTGGAAAATCTGTACAGCGAGAGCTCAAGGATGACGAAACCCGGCCCTTTTTCGGCAAGAAGATCGGCGAAACCATCAAAGGGGAACTCTTTGGCCTCGCGGGATATGAATTCACTATCACTGGCGGCTCTGATTCAGCAGGATTTCCCATGCGCGCAGACCTCAAGGGAACGCTGCGCAAGCGCATCTTTGCAGTGGAAGGCGTCGGCATGAAGAAACACGGTCACGGCCAGAAACAGCGCAAGAACGTCGCGGGAAACACGATATTCGAGAAAACAGCGCAGATCAATTTAACCATCTCTAAACAAGGCAAGGAAGCGCTTTTCGCTGCGCCTGCTGAAGACAAGGCCGATGCTAAGGAAGGAAAGCAGCCTGGGAAGGAAGACAAACCCTCAAGACAATCCAGGGAAGAGAAGAAAGAGACTCCAGACAAGCCAATAGCCGAGGCTGCGGAGGCCAAGTAATGCAATCCGAGTGCAACATCGGCCTGGTTGGCCATGTCGACCATGGGAAGACCACCCTGGTGAAGGCACTCTCTGGCAAGTGGACAGATACTCATTCTGAAGAGATCAGGCGAGGAATCACGATACGCCTCGGTTATGCCGATGCGACCATCTATGATTGTAAGAAGGACAAAACCTATTCGACATCAGAGACATGCCCTTCCGGCGCCAAGGGAGTGCTGAAGAGGAAGATCAGCTTTGTCGACGCTCCTGGGCACGAAAGCCTCATGGCGACCATGCTCTCCGGAGCCACCTTGATGGATGGCGCATTGCTTCTCATTGCAGCGAATGAAAGCTGCCCGCAGCCGCAGACGCGTGAGCATCTGATGGCATTGCAGATCATTGGCATCGAGAAGGTCATCGTGGTCCAGAACAAGATCGACACCGTAACCAAAGAATCTGCTAAAAGAAACCATCAAGAGATCAAGGCATTTCTCAAGGGAACACCCTATGAGACTGCATCCATCATCCCCATCTCTGCCCAGCATAATGCAAACATCGACGTTCTCCTTCAAACCATCGAGGAGGTCGTTCCGACCCCTAAGCGGGATGCCAAGAAAGACCCTATCATGCTCGTCGCCCGATCCTTTGACACGAATCGGCCAGGCACAGAGATAGACTGCATCGTCGGCGGAGTTCTTGGAGGCTCGCTGAAACAAGGGAAATTCAAGGTCGGCCAGGAAATCGAGATCCGGCCCGGAAGGATCGTCACCGAGAAAAACCAACGGGTCTGGAAACCTATTAAAACCACGATTCAAGCGATCATGACAGGAGGAGACTCTGTAAATGAGATCGGGCCTGGAGGCTCTATGGGGATCCTCACCCAGCTTGATCCGAGCATTGTGAAGTCAGACAGCATCGCTGGTAATCTTGTCGGCATCCCCGGCAAGCTCCCTCCTGTCTGGGACGCGATCATCCTGGAGGTGCATCTTCTTGAACGCGTCGTCGGGTCCAAGGAAGATCTTGTCGTGGAAGCGCTGAAGAAAGGAGAGGCGCTCATGCTGAATGTGAACAGCGCCGCGACAGTCGGCATTGTAAGTGAACTGAGCAAAGGTGCCGTCTCAATATCATTAAAACTCCCGATCTGTGCTGAGGACGGTGCCCGTATTACCATCTCGAGGAGGATCGGCGACCGATTTAGGCTCATTGGGTATGGGATTATAAAAGGTTAATTTGAGACTATTTCTTTCATATGCCCTATCCGTTTCTGCAAGAGCTTCTCTGTGCCGATATCGCTCCTGAAAAAGATCGGTCCTTGGACAGATTCAACACCCTGCTGGGCGATCTGTTCGGCTTCAGAAATGCTGTCTGCGACCCCGACGAATGCGACGGCGCGCGATCCCAAGAGATAGAGTCCATCATCCCGCTTGTCGACGGATGCGTAATACACCCTGGCAGGGCTTTTGCCAATGATGATTTTTTCTCCTTTCAACGGCTTTCTTGGATACCCTTTGGGAACGACGTATTTGCAGACCGTGGCCTTCTTGGCAAATGTCACGTCAAGCTTGTCGAGTTTTCCGTCGATGACTGCCCTGCAGAGATCGACGAAGCTTGTTTCAAGGAGGGGCAGGACATTCATGGCCTCTGGATCTCCAAAACGGGCGTTGTATTCGATGAGTTTTACACCATCCTTGGTGAGGATGAAGCCGCCGTACATGACGCCCTTGAAACGCTTTTCGGTCTCCTTGTACAATGCATCCACCATCTGTAGGGTTATCTTGAGCGCGGTATCGACGTGTTCTTGTCTGAGAAAGGGAAGAAGATGATCCTCACAGGAATAGGAGCCCATTCCTCCGGTGTTCGACCCTGAGTCTCCTTCAAAAGCGCGCTTATGATCTTGGACCGGGGGAGTTGCTATGACATGAGTTCCATCTGTCAGGCATTGCAACGAGAATTCCTCGCCCTCAAGCTTCTCTTCCACCACGACGCTATGGTGCGTTTCTAAGACAGTCTTGCAATAGTCGACAGCATCCTGTGTCGTTGAGAAATGCTCTCCCTGCACCCAGACGCCCTTGCCCCCGGTCAATCCGTCCGGCTTGATGACAACGGTTCCGATGTCGTTGATGAACGAGACAATCTCGTGCAAAGACTTGAAGGCGCGCCAGCGGGGCATCCCGTCAATCTTGTATTTCTCCATGAGATGCCTGGTGAATGCCTTGCTTGTCTCGAGCTTAGCGAGCTCCGCGACCGGGCCGACTGATTGGACGCCCATTGCCTGCAGGACATCAACCACTCCCCTGCCTAAAGGTGCTTCAGGTCCGATGACCGCGAAGGTCGGCTTTTCATCTTCGATGATCCTCTTCAAGATCGCCTTATCATCAAACGCTCCGATGTATTGCTTTGCAGAAAGTCCTATGATGCCCGGGTTATTGGCGGACATCAGCGCGATGATCCGCGCATGATCCTTGGAGAGTGCCTCGGCCAGCGCATGTTCCCTTGCCCCGTTTCCGATCAAGAGGACTGTTTCTTGCATGAGCGTTTCTCCTCAATCTGTGCAAGCATATCAGGAGTGACATCTTTGGTCGGATAGTTGCCGTCAAAGCAGGCGGTGCAGAATTGGGTGATCTCGGGATTTCCCTCATGACATGCCCTGATGAGCCCGGGTATCGTCTGATATATCAGTCCATCGGCGCCGATGTAATCTTTTATTTCTTCCATCTTCTTTCCATGGGCGATGAGCTCCTTCCTCGTCTGCATGTCGATGCCATAGACACAGGGCGATATGAGTGGAGGTGCGCTTGATATGAAGTAGACCTTTTTCGCGCCTGTCTCACGGAGGAGTTCGACGATCTTCTTCGAGGTGGTGCCGCGGACAATGCTGTCGTCGACCACAGCGATATTCTTCCCTTTGATCTCGAGCTGCAGTGGATTGAGTTTTTCCTTGACGCTCTTTGTCCTCTTCTCTTGGCTTGACATGATGAATGTGCGGTGGACGTATTTGTTCTTGATGAACCCTTCACGGTACTTGATGCCTGTCTCTTCAGCGAAGGCGAGCGCAGCCGGTCTTGAGGTATCGGGGACAGGAATGACGACATCGGCCTCAAATCCAGATTCTTTCCACAGTTTTGCGAGTTCTGTCCCCATGCGGAGCCGTGATTTATAGACGCTGATCTTATCGATGAGGGAATCCGGGCGGGCGAAATAGATGATCTCAAAGATACATGGATGATGCTTTTCGTGGCGGACGGTCTTGCTATGGACCTTCCGTTGTTGGTCGATGAAGATGACCTCTCCTGGTCCGACATCTTTGACATACGTATATCCTAGGTAATCGAGGGCAGCTGTTTCAGAGACAAAAGCATACTCATTGCCTCGGCGGCCCATGATCAACGGCCTTATCCCATAAGGGTCCCTGAAGGCGACCATTCCTTTGCCCGCGATGATGCTAATGCAGGAATAGGCCCCCTTGACCCGTTTGAAGACCCCGTCAACTGCATTGTATACCTGCTCAGGAGAGAGGCCGTTCAGCTCCTGGTGCGCGAGCTCATCTGCGAATACATTCAGGACGACTTCGACATCGTTCTCTGATTCGAGGATGCGTTTGTTCTTGGTGAGAAGCTCTTCTTTCAGCTCATAATAATTGGTGATGTTGCCGTTATGGACCATGAGGATGCCATAGGGAGAATTCACGAGAAATGGCTGGGCATCTTGGGAACAGCCGCCGCCGATTGTGGGATAGCGCACTTGTCCGATGCCCATATTCCCCTTGAAATGGGCTATAGAACGCTCACTGAGTATCTGGGGGACAAGGCCGTTTCCTTTTCGGATATGGAATTTCTCATCAAATGTCCCAATGCCCGCAGAATCCTGGCCGCGATGCTGTATAACTAAAAGGCCAGAACAGAGGTCTTTCGCTACAGGGCTGTCAGCGAATAGACCGATCACACCACACATGTGCAGGTTGAACCGTGAGTTGTTTATATAAGTTTTGGTTCACTTGGCCGCGTAGAAAACCGATAAAGTGAAATTCTTTTTGATCCGTTTAAGCAGCAGATGGCAAGGTGAGTGATCAGAAAAGCACACCGCCAGGATCAAAAAGAACCAGGTTTTCTACGCGGCCGTTCACGTTCGAGGCTTTTTTACAAACTCTTGGAAGAACTTCTGGATAGGCAGGTTCTGGGAGAGGACATAGGTGATGAGGCGTACCATGATGAACATGGCGATGATCGCAACAAAAAGGTAGATGAGGTCGACAGCTCTGCGTTCCAGGAGAAGGAAGGATAATGAGGCTGTGATGGCTGGCGGGTGGAATGTGTCGAGGAGATACATGAGCATGGCGACGCAGAAGATGAGGATGAACATGCTTACTGGGAGTGATAGTGGCATATACATGTTTATAATGTAGATGCTCATGGAGAAGATGATGGCGATGAGATAGGCCGCTATTGTTGTCCTTAACTTGGTCAGATGGTGATGGTGGGCATGGGTAAGGATGATGGCTGATGATCCGACGCTGGCGAAGAGGACGATGTTCGCGACAGTGATCTGGAATATGAATGCGAGAAGCGCAACTGCGAGTCCTGCAATAAAGCTGGGGATGAAGTGTTCATGCCACAACCTCTTTTCTTTTGTGATGAACTCATGCCAGGCCATAGCCTATTTTGCTTATAAATGGTTTATAAGGGTTTCTGTCGGGTCTGCGTTCACTCACAGGTCTCTAAGCAGGACTCAAGAGTCTCGAAAGGCACCATGCCGTCGCATCCCCCCCAGGTGAAAGTCGTGCATCTGCGGCCATTGTAATAAAACCTTTCCATGGCTGCTTTACACGGACCTGGATCAGGCGCAAGACTGCATCGTGTCCTGCCTGTGATCTCATCAAGGAAGTATTTCCCTTCAGATACTTTACATCGCCGGGGGAACTCTTCAATGACTGGATTGCCGGCCTCGACGCACCCTTCAAAGGAATAGATGAGGTTTTCAGAATCCACACGGACGCTCAACTTTTCACCATAAAGATCAAAGAGGACATCATAGCAGAATTCGCAATCAGCCTCTTCAATGCCAATCACGGCAAGACCAGCTGAACTGCCTTGTTTCTTTATCGCCAACAGTGCAAGTTCAATCTCTTTATCAGTGAATTCTTCAGGGAGGACGCATGCGCTGATCTGCTCTTTCCAATAGTATCCTTGCTCGAATAGACAGCCGTTCTCATCACGAGGTTCAGGAATATGTTCAAGATTCTTGTTTGTGCATGTGCTTTCAACACAAAGGCAATCAATCTTGTCGTATGCAGCTTTGGGGTCGAACTGCATCGTGCAGATCTCTGGTTTCTCATAGAGCTCTACGAATTTCGCGTTGATACACCTCATGGGATGGCATGCGGGCTCTGGGACGCAATCAGCATGGACAGTGCAGGAGATGATCTCTTGCTCAGACGGGGCGCAGGCAGAGATGACTAATGCGAGACTTAAGATAAGAAGGGCTTTCATGATCATCATGGCCTTCCTTTGGGATTTCCCTTTTTAAATGTTATCCGCCACAAGCTTTTTAAACTTCCTCCTGTTTTCTTGTATCCAATGGGCAGATAATTCAGCCTGGTAGAATGCCCGGTTGGCAATCGGGTTGCCCCGGGTTCAAATCCCGGTCTGTCCATTTTTCAGAATAGAAAATAACGCTATGCACGCAAGTGTATCTCAAAGGGAAGTTCCTTTTTTATGCTATCGTAGGTTTCTTTGGTAAAGCCGATTAGAAAAAAAGCAGTCATTATGACCGAGCTATAAGCAAGAGTATTTCCCATAATCTTTAGGAGTTCTTGACTACTATAACCCGCGTCCGGTCCCGCAAGAAATCCATATGATCCTACAAGAATAGCGATAAAGGCTGCCGAGCCGATGCCTAATCCTCCTGATTGTGCAATCTTCTGGAAGAGTTTTTGTTTCACAATAGCTCTTCTTGGATGATATTTGCGCAATTCAACAAACATCTTTTCTTCCTCACGAAGTTCTGTATCCCAAGCCTGTAAGAACTCTGAGAAATGTTGCAGATTCGGGTTTATTAAAAAGTGGTTTTCCTTATTCATTCTGTCTTTGAGAAACTCCATGTGTCTCTGCATTTTCCTTAAAAGCCTAATTTCATTTTGTATTTCATGATTTAATTCTTGAGCTGTAATATTTACTCCGGCAACTACCTTTCCTTCAAATAATGATTTTGCAATACCCTTATGTTCTTTTAGAATATCAATGGCTCTTGATAATGCATTTTTTGGGCCGCTCACTTTCCTTTGTACTTGTGCAAGGTATCCCCTTCCTTGTTTCTCCTTTTTTAGTATAACCCTCATAAATCTCAATTCTTGATTATAAAGACGCTGAAGGGTCTGTAAAAGACCTTGGTTTGATTTCAGGGCATCAAAATTTCGGCCGACTTGAGCAAGGACCGCAGTTCTCCTTGTTTTGATTTTGTCTCTGATCCTATTTGCTTGGTCTAACTTCATAAGAACTTTAATGAACTTGTCTAAATACTGAGCACACTCTCTTTTCATCCACTCTCGCTGATCTTTCCGATTCATTGTTGAAGAGTCTGGTATATTCATTAGCCTTTGCCATGAGTAATTGAGTATATATATATTTATCTGTTATTCTGCACGGCCTGTCCATTATTTTCTTTTAATTCCTTGTCTCAACCTTGTTTATTCAATGCAAGACTTTATTAATCTGAAATGTATTTTCTTCGTTGGGTGATATCATGGCAGCAACTCCGAAAGGACCTCAGAAGATGAGACTAGATTGGAACATCGATCGCACTACTTATGATGAATTTATCAAAGCCGTCAATAAGAAAGGCTATGCTCCTCAGATCATCATGGAAAGACTGATGCAGAAGTATACGCAGACTGGACAGGTGTGATCTCCTGTCCGTGGTATTCCAGATCTGAGCAAAACCAAAAACTATAAAAATACCAATCATTCAGTATATCCCGGTGATTTCAATGAAGGAAAAATTTATTTACTATGCGGTGGCCTTGTTAATGATCATCGGTAACAGAATCCCTCCCCTTACAGTGCCTTGGTGGTAATGCACTGCTCTGACCTCTTCATCATCACCAATCCAAGAAAGTTTTATAAGGTAGCTTTGGATTCTTTTTTCAATGGACAAACAGATTGAAACTCTAGCTACAGTCGAATATGTTCATCAGTTTTCATTGAAAACCGCTCCGGAAGATGAGGCCGAGATGGTGAGGGATCTTCTTGGGGAACTCATCCCTTATCAGAATGGGATTAACAGGAATGACATTTTTGAAGGAATCTGTTCTGATGGATCAATCGCCAGTTAATATGGAATATCGATTACTCAGAGGGCGCCATTCAATATTATAAATCTGTTACAAGTCAAATGCAATTCTCGGGTATCGAGAAGGTTGACCATCGAGACAACCGTGCTCACTGAAGAACAGATCAGAGAGCAATTTCTTGATGCAAACATACATTTTTATAGACCGTGTCCTCAAATGACGATATGATTTCTGACGATAATTGGAAAGAGAAATTATCTAAGAAGCAGTTCCACATCCTGCGCGAGAAAGGCACTGAGGTCCCGTTCACCGGGAAGTACTGGAACCACGAAGAGAAAGGCGAGTATGTCTGCGCTGCGTGCGGGAATGTGCTGTTCTCTTCAGACACAAAATTTCCCTCCCATTGCGGCTGGCCCTCCTTCTCGGACGCAAAGAAGGGCACAGTCAATCTCAAGGAAGATAGATCCTTGCTCATGAAACGCACAGAGGTCATCTGCAAGAAATGCAAGGGTCATCTCGGCCATGTCTTCAACGACGGCCCGAAGCCCACAGGGAAGCGGTATTGCATCAATTCTGCTGCGCTGGATTTTAAGAAATGACTATCTCTCAGGGATGATGAACCATGCAGCGAAATAAGCAAGGATTCCGACGCCGAAACTTGCGATCGTGGCAATGGCCCAGACGACTCGGACGATGACTGGATCGATATTGAAATATTCACCAATGCCGCCGCAGACGCCGGCGATGACCCTGTTCTTCGTGCTCCGGAAGAGTTGTTTTTTTGGCATATTGAAAAGAGTTGCATCATTGTCAAATAAATATTTTTTGGCAAAATACTTAAAGGAGCAAGAAAAGAAAGTGGTGATGCAGCTTGCCGATCTTCACTGCCACCCGACGAATACGCATCCAAAAGAGGCGCTGCTCGATGTCTTTTCTCGAGGGATAACCTCATTGACTCGAATACGGGCTGATTCTTGGATCTATACGTATGACCAGGCGAAAAAGCTTCCCGGTGTAGAAGAGATCGACCAGGGGTTATTCGCTAAGGTGACCTACAAAGATGCAATAGGATATATTGTCCACGCGCAGGAGATCATGTCAGACCATCATATCCTGGCGCTCGGCTGCCAGGAGCCGATCAAGGATTTTAAGGATGCGCGTGAAGCAATAGATGCAATCCATGATCTGGGGGGATTAGCGATCCTTCCCCATCCATTCATAACTGTTACAGGATTGCCATTTGCAAAATATCGGTATATCAATAACAAGGAATTGGAGAAGGTCAAGGAGCTCTGTGGCATGGTCGACGAAGTCGAGGTGTTCAATGCGCATCTCATCAATCTCTTTCCCGTCATCGCATGGATGAAAGAGGCGAATGACCTTGCGAAAGCATTGGTGAGACGTCTGCCCTTCAAGGGCATTGCTGCTTCGGATGCTCATACTCTCCTGGAACAGGTGGGATGTTCAGGAATCCTCCTGAACGACGAGATTAAGGATCTTAAATCCTTGTTCTCAGCCATCCGGCGCGGCGACTTCGAGCGCGTCGAGAAGCCAATCTCGTGCGCAAGCTTCATCAAAGGGATGAATCTGTGGTAGGTTTACCATACAGAAGGTTTTCTTCGGTGGACAAGAAATGTTAAGCCCGATCCCTTTTTACCATTAAAATCTATCATGTTATGGGTTCTATAATCAACGGTCGTTTCATGCGATTTGTTTCGATAAGAAGACAGGTCCCTATCTGAAGGTGCGAGAGTAAAATCTCCTTTAACGCCATCTTCACCAACTTCTTTCACAACTAAGGTCCCGACATGAGAAAGCACTGCATCATTTATTACAGTGCCATGCTTCCACTGCTGTCGTACTTGTTCGCGAAAAGAAAACGGAGTATATGCTGATAGCATCTCAACGACATAGCCATCAGGACAGAGTGCAGCCATGATGGCGAGTTCTTCAGCTGTCTTGACTTGATTTCTAACGCTGTTCGGACATTCTGGTAATGGTGTATCAAGGCCTCCTCCCATTCAAAGGGGGAATGGGTGTGTATTCTTAAGCTTTTTGCCATTTTTTCACTAATACTGGACTATATTCGAGCTTTTTGATATAATCCGAAAGCCTCACTTCTCCCTTCTCTGCATCCTTGAGGTATTGCGCGACATCGATGCTCCTGACGCTCTGCCGTGTTGCAGAGAAGACCCGGTAAATGCAACAGGATAAGAACTGGGAGAGATAGTGCATGGTTTTCAGCTGCCGATCGCTGACTTGCTCATTCTCCAGCTTGACTTCAACGAAAAACAGTTTCCTCCCATCCCAAATAATATAATCCGGAGCTCCCTTGTTCCGGCGGCAGTAGACACAGAGGCGTTTGAACTGCTGAACTCCGATCTGATCGACAAACTTCTGGCATAACTCATCATAGAGGCCGTAGTTCCACTTGTAATAACACGTATCCGTGCTGTTGAAGAAACAGAGGAACATGCCTCTCCACACTCTGCAGCCTTTCTTGATGAAATAGGTTCTGACTCTTTTCTCTGACAACCCTGGCCGTTTCCCAGGTTTAGCGATGATCGACTTGACGAGGATCATATAAATGCCTCCAACACTGCCTGCTTCTCGCCATGCAAGGCCTCCCAGACATCATCCTCGCTGAGGAAGGGCTGGAAGAGCTCATACGCTGCTCTGACGAGAAGTTCTAGGTATCTTGCCTTGTTGATGCTGCCGCGGAAGAACTCTGCGGGAGCATAGCCGCCGCGCGTGATGACATAGGCAACGCTCACCCCCGGATGCAAGGCGATGCCCTCTTCCAAAAGTTTAGAGACTACCTCTTTTTGTGCGCAATTCGCCTTATACTCCAGTTTCGAGATGCCGATGCGGATGATGACATCCTCTATGTTCTCCTCATCTAGCTTCCGTGCGTATGTTCTGATCAGCTTCACCGCATTTCGATATTCTGCAAGGAATTCTTTCGGGGTGTTACATGTTGACAGGTAGTCAAGCATCTCCCGCTGCATGTCGACAACAATCTTGGGAGCGCTTGATCTTCGTATTGCGATGCCCCTCAACTTCATGGTGCCGTCGTGGAAGAGGCCATAATATCTGGTCGGCACCGGGATGCGGTCGTCGAGGATCGATGGCAGGAAGACGACCCAGCGGTACATCCCCTCTAAAGCGATGTCGATTCCTGTATATTTGCTTATGAGCTCACATAACTCTTCCACCTTTTCCAGTCGGATGCCCTGCTTCTGAATCCAAAGGGAGTCGATGATGCCGTGCATCACCTTGTAACCTCCTTTTTCAGCTATCTTTATTGCAGTGAGGAGCTTATCTCGGGCGAAGGCATTGATGGCTTCATGCGCCTCAATCCTGCCGAATTTGCTCTTGCGGAATCCCATGTAGCCGAACGAGGTCACCAGAAGCCATTTCAAAGCTACGGCCTTTGCCTTGTTCTCTGGCGTGGGATGTTTCTTGTAGTACGCGCGTCGGATCAGCACCTCGCCGAGCATCTTCGGGATGAGGCCTCGGCGGTGGCAAACATTGTAGTTCAGTTCAGGCACAGTGATGTGTTCTTTGCAGCAATTGCAGAGTACGGTTTCCGGGGAGAGGTTGTTGACCACCATGATCGTCGGATACATCGAGACATAGTCGATCTCTGCGACATTGCCGTGGATGCCTGCAGCAGGCTCATAGATGAGGCCTCCTCTGTCTGCAGCGAACAGTGTTTTTGCAGACTTGAACTTCTCGACCAGGTTTTCCTTGTAGGGGATGAGGATTCCGTCCTGAAATGCCTGCCATGCCTGCAGGCTGCTGATGCCTGCACCGGGGCTTCTCATCCCTAAGCGTTGGATGCTGCTCTTGCATAATGAGGCGAGTTCTGCAACACCGGCGAAGCCAGCTTCCTTGTAGAGGAATGATCCCTGATCCATGTTGAGTCTGCCTTTCAGGAGAACTGATCTCGGGCGGTAGACAGTCTTGCCATAGCTATAGTGACTTTTGCCTTCATGGAAGAGGATATCCTGCGGGAACCTTGAGAGTTTCAAGATCATGTCGTGTTTCTTAGCGCGGTAGGAGAGATAGGGCAACGTGATATTGCTGTCTCTGAGCAGAAGGATGTCCGGGTCTTGGTGGCAGAGATGCTCTTGCAGCTGCTCTAGGATGTGTTTCTCTGTTCCCCCCTTTACCCCTTCATCGATCTGCAACGACGTCATTTCACAATCGAAGTCCTTGTACAGCGAATAGCTTGTCTCGAAAGAAAGATCTGTTTCTTTGAGCGTCGTATCCCCCCCTCCGATGCGCTCGATGTGCACGATCTCCCCCTCGTGCTCATGCACTTCGACCTTGCACAGGGGTGTGAGCTTCTTCGCAAACAAGTAGTATTGCTCCGCCTGGAGGTCAGCATGGTAGAGCTTCGCCTCCGGATAGCGTCTTTCGAGGTCTCTGACAAGGGCGCGGACGCGCTCTGGCTGCACCTTGATGCCGAGGACAGCCTTGTTCTCTCCGATGATGGTTCTCTTTGTGGTGATGGAAGAGCTGATGCCATGGTTTCTCAGCGCGGTCTTCAATGCAGCGAGGGGGATATCGCTGACGTAGATGACAGGCTTGTAGCTGTCGTGGAGGAAGATGTTTGTGTTGTCCTCTGCCTTGAGCCAGACTTTATAGCCGTTGTGCAGAAAGACATCTACTAAGGTTGCGTGCATTCAATGTCCTCCTAGAGCTGTTGCTAAGAAATCTTAGTCTTCAGATCAGCTTTAAATAGCTCACGCGAGGATGTCCAGTGGGCAACTGTTGATATCCAAAAAACATATTAATGAAAGTTACTATTATGAAATAGATACGAAGGTGATATCATGAAACTCAAGGTCAGGCACGCGAACAAAGATGGCATATCAAGGATTGAATGCTCAGGGGAACTAAAAGAAATCATGATTAACGAAGACTTTCTTCATCCTAAAGAAGAGTCGGTGTCCCTATGCTGGCGCGGACTAAATTCGTCAGGCATCATTGACCTAACTCCTTCAGAAATCGAAATGCTTTCTGAATCAGTGAAAAATCGGCTGCCCCTCATCAAAGGCTTGAAGCGCCTCGGCGGTGAGGGAGCAATCAAGCTCTGAGTGAATTCTCTTCTTTGTTTTCCAATACTTTTAAAAATGCTGAGGGTTCAAGGTATGGAACATGCCAAAACTGCTTGGATTCATGAAACAGAAAGATGCATTTATTGCAGCTGTCCGGCATGGCTTTGATAAACATCCGCTTACAAAATTTATCTCCCTTATAGTTATCTTAATAGGTTACTTTCTCTATACTTCATTTCACCACGGCGTGAAAGATGGTTTCTTGGTAAGCTTCCTCACATGGTCTTTCTTCGTCCTGTGCACGCCTGTCGTTGATGCAGGCTTGCTGATCGATTTCCCGATGCGTCTCATCACGGGCATGCGCATGATCTTCACTGAACTCATTGTCTGGGTCTTCGCCATCATGCTCAACTTCTATGCCTACTTCATCAATCCTTCACTCTATGACAAGAGCATCCTGCTCTCTCTCTTCAAGCATATCCTGGATGCTCCCTTTCCCTATGGGGGAATCATCCTCCTCTCTTTTCTAGGCACCTATCTTTCTGTTTATCTCGCGGACAGCATCGTCGATCCCTACCAAGTGGAGGAAAGGCACATCACATTCCTGAAGCGATATCGATGGACGATCTTCTTCATCATCCTCTTCCTTGTCATCGCGCTGTACGATTTCCTTTTAAACAGGCTTGGAGTGAATATGCCCCTGTTATAAGGTGTTTCTTTGTGTTCTCTCTCCTAAGCGATATATTTATAAATACCTGTTGCAGGAATAAGGGCATACCTTTTTGGGGGTGCACTCATGAAAAAAGATGTCATTGAAAAAATTGCAGCTTTATTAATAGCAGCTTTCGGCCTTGTCGCGGCCCTCGCATGGAACGGCGCAATCCAGGCGATCTTCAAGAAGCTCTTCGGTGAGGCGGACAGCATTCCGGCCATGCTCACCTATGCCATTGTCGTAACCATCATTGCTGTTCTGGTGACGATCCAGATCGGGAAGGCCGCGGAGAAGGCAAAGTAGGCTTTTTTTTCCTCATCTTTTTCTTGCCTGGAATGAGGATCATCACAGGTTGAACTCAAAGATTGGAAGAACGGTTTGAGTATCACCTGAGCAGATATCCAGTGAAAACCGGGTGCATAGGCCGCGTAGAAAAACGATAAGGTGAAATTCTTTTTGATCCGTTTAAGCGGCAGATGACAAGGTGAGTGATCACAAAAGCACACCGCCCTAATCAAAAAGAACCAGGTTTTCTACGCGTCCGGTGCATAGGAATATTTATAAACCGTTTTCCATTACCCTATTATATATGAATTCATCCCATCAGATCGCGACATCAACATTATCGCATCACCGCGTTTTAGCGTTCATAGGGCAACATATCGGAGAGGACGTTCTCTGGAAAAAAAGTGCAGATGACTATAGCAGCCATTATCCTGATGATGATATCCTATTCTATCCGATGATCGCCCCTGGCATGAGTGGTCTTGCAATCAATCTCAGATTGGAGTCAGCAACTTTCTGCACGAATAGCATTGCTGAAATTGAACAGGTCGTTGCAGCAGTGGAACCAACTCTTGTCCTCGATTTGCATACCCATTCCTTTAGGCGATGTGATGGCCCCTCAGACATCTATGCCTTACCATCCTGGATCGATCCTGAAGATGACCAATTGGGTGAATTCCCATTTTATAAGAGAATCAATGGTGATCCCATGCCTCTGGAGGCCGACAAATCCGTTGTCAGGGCAGGCATGAAGGTGTTTCCGGATATCAAGTCTTATGTAGTGGAATTTGATTATGGGAGTTTAAAGCCATCTGAATGGAATAGGAAACTCCTTGATAAGATACAAAGGCACTGGTCTGAATGCACTCCTCTCGACCGTTGGCTTTTTAAGAGACAGATATTCAATCGTAAGTTGATGAAACAGGATGCAAGGATTGCTCGGGAATTCATTCATTTTCTTTATGAACTGAATATCGTTTAGCCTATTAGGCTGTTCATTTGCTAAAGGTTAAACTCATCTATGAACCCGATGATGGTCTTGTACTTCTCGAGGTATTTGAAGCCCTTGACTGAGAGGCTGTAGAATTTCTTTCCTTTCTTGTCTGTTATCTCGATGACGAACTCCTTATCCAGGACTTCTTTCAGGTATTCAGAAAAGCTTTGTGATGACAGATTTGAATATCGGAGCAAGGGCGTCGGCTTGATGGAGTTATGATTATCTCTAATGGTCTTGAGGAGATCGAAGATGACCTCCAGCCTGTCCCGCTTTCTTATTTGTTTAGATGCCCTTTGGTTGATATTCATTGGTTAACTCCCTGCAAACTTTGGGAAGGGGTATCTGAACACAGAGAAACCGAAATGGTTTCTCGTGCCCAAAAAATCTTTGATTTTTCCGGGCACTAAAAATACCCCGCCCTTTATGGTGGTTGGGATTTCTAATTTGTCCATTTGATCACTTTGTAGGTAATGAAACTGAAGATGCCGACAGTAAGAAGATAGATGGCAAGCTTCCATTCAAGCCTGAGGAGGAATGAAGGTCCGAGGACAATGAGGTTCAGCGCCCAGATGACGGACAGCAGGAGATAGATGATGAACAATTTTGAGAAATGCTTCCTCTTTCTCATGGTGAAACCGACATAGATCGTTGCGAGGAGCAAGATGAGTTGGATATAGGTAAGGACCTCAGAAGAGCCTGTGATCAAGATGACGATGGAGATCAGCAAGGCGAACATATGGATGAAATGCACCAGGATCTTGCCTTCCAGCTTTTTCCAGAAAAGGCTCATGGTGAGATAGATGATCGCCATGGAACTCACATAGCTGGTGAGCACTAGTGCAAGGGGCATAAGCAGTTGATGGGAGATGTAGATGTCAAAATAGTATCTTGTCAGCGGATGGAGCAGGTAGTGGAATCGGAAGAAATAGGCCAATCCGAAGAACACGAATGACAGCCGGAAGTATTGGATGCCCTTGTGATGCGTCAGCGAATACATCTCCTTGGTCTTAAAGAAGATCAGGGCGCAAAGAAGGATCACTATCAGTGAAAAGGCCAATTCAATAGATATGGTTGCTGGGTCCAGTATAATTCTTCGCCAGGGCATAGGCTTAGTATCTTTTTGCCCTTTTTAAACATAATGGACTGGAAGTGTACATCTCGCCTTCTTCTCCCTTATAAATGACCCTGACTTTTAGCTGTTCACAACATAATGAGGTGATGAGAATTGAAAAAAACATTTGCCATAACCGCGATGATGGTCATTGCGATTGTAGGACTGGTGTCTGCGGGAGGCTGGATGAACAAGGATGCTTGGAATGCAGTCGAGAATGATGATTTTCCAGGCTGGAAAGCAGCAAAAGAGGCTCAGATCACGGAAGAGAACTTCCAGATGGCTCGAGAGCGCCATGCGGACATGCCAGAAGGCATGAGAGAACGCAAAGAAGCGCATATGCAGCTCTATGAGTTTGTTGAAGCAGGTGACTTCCAAGGTTGGAAGGAAGCCCTAGAGAACGCTGAAATCACACCCCAATTTGATATCAACGAAGAGACCTTCAACGTCATGGTGGAGATGCACACAGCCAAGGAGAACGGCGACTTTGAGAAGATGCAAGAGCTTGAAGAAGAGTATGGTTTCGGCAAGGGCATGGGCAAAGGTCGCGGCATGCACAAAGGCCAAGGCAGCTGCCCCTTCGCCAAGTAACTGAGCTATTTTTTTTCTTTTTTTCTAAATCTTTATAAAGTGTTCTTCATTCCCCTTTTCAATAGGGGATAACTATGAGACGATTGATTACTTTTGATAGCGGACAACCAGAGTCAGTCCATCTTGGAATAACCTATGCCCATCCTAATATATTAACTTCTGGAGACCCTGGACGCGTTTTAAAGGTTCGGAAGTATCTGGATCCGCCAGTAAAAACCGTAAAGAATCGAGGATTTGTTACTGTTCATGGTTTTTATAAACGGATGGGGGTTACAGCATCCAGCTCAGGGATTGGTGTCGCTAGCGTGCAAGCTACCTTTCCCGAACTTCTTGAAGCGTGCCTGCCTGCAGATTCCGAAGAGGGAGATCCAAAAATCTTTGGTACTCGCATGGGATCAGCTGGAGCAAACCAAGATTTCCTTAATGTCGGTGATTTTGTCGCGACAACCAAAGTTGATCGGGATGAGGAAGCGAGCAGCAGTGTCATGGGCCCACATTATGTAGCCTGGGCAAGTCCCAATGTTTACGCTAAGCTAATAGAAACCGCAAATCGATTGAAAAAAGACGGGCAGAATGTCTATGGCGGCATGACAAGAGTAACAGACAGCATCTACTATGACGCCCTTGAAGGAAAAATTCCAAAAAATGTTTTTGCGGTTTCCATGGAAATGAGCATGTATTGCGCTCTTCGAGACAGATTCTTAATGGATCATGGTATTGATATTGATTTTGGCAATCTATTGTTCGTTCGCGAAGCCAGTAAAAAAACTGATCAAGGACTTACTGATACAGGCAACTTTGCTTCTTTACAACAAATGATTGAAGATGTCCAGATCAAGACTTGCCTTGAAACACTTTTTGAACTACGCGAAGAACATAATAGACTCTTAGTGTAATTCTCTCACCAAACCCCGGGCAATAACCGATACTTCACTTTTTTCGCATACGCTTTGTAGCCCTTCAACTCTTTCTGTAGGGTCTTGTCCTCAAGAGAGGTCCTGACGATAGTGAGCACAAAGAGTATTCCCGAAGGGATCAGCGACCACGCAGAGCCGAAGATCAAGCCCATGCTGGGCCACAAGAGATTTGCGCCGACATAGCCTGGATGGCGGATATATTTGTACGGCCCTTCCTGGCAGACCTTCTGTCCGCGGTCTTTCTGGATGCGGACGACAGAGGAGAAATAACTGTTCGTGTATTCTGCCCATGAAAAGAATGATGCTG
>JBDRLS010000036.1:0-12508 GCA_043812875.1 Nanobdellota archaeon | reverse complement strand
TCTCCATCAACATAAAAATTTGCGAGCTCAGCTGTTATGGAAAATGAATAAATGGTGAATTGTTGACCTCCCCATTCCACTGTTTGAACTTCGTGCTCTTCTATAATTTCACGGATGTCACAGGTTTCATTTGATTCATTCGTCCCATTATGATTAAAGGAAATAACTCTCTCAAAGAGGTTATTATCTTCATTATACTCAAGGATATCATCGTTGTAATCAGTCCAAAATTGGATATCATAATCACCAGGTTCGTATGTATATTGACGATAATAGTATAAAAAATCATTTGGATTTAAAGTGCCTGAGAACCATTGTTGTTCGCATGAGTAAATCCCATCAGGACACCAACGATTTGAAAAACCTGTCACAGGTGTATTTCCGCGATATTTAATGCGGAATGTCACATTGTAGGTATTATTAATCGGGTTTTGATCATCAATCAGGGTGACTCCAACATAAGCTTCTAAATCCTGAAATGTCCCATTTGTTTCATTGGTGTAAACATTATAATACTCCCAATGGTCATTATTCATTTCATACGGTTCATCAATTTGATCGTTAACATCAAGATCCATTGATGCTCGATATTGACCGATATCATCTACATATGGACCGGCATAATAATATTGCCATACTCCTGGAGGCACATCCTCTTCCCAAAGAACGGTCTCACAATGCATTGCCCCATACACCCCTTGACAATAAGTATTGGAGAAGGTACCACCTGGAATAGTCACAGCCCCTCCATTCTTAAAGCCGTGCTTAATTTGATAAGGCTCTCCTGCAGCGGGCCAGGTGGGTACTGGCCGACTAGTATAAGCATTGAGATCAACAGTCCCATTCGTCTCATTCCCATCAACCACTAAAGTTTTAACAAATAAATTATTTGATTCATTTGTTTCATCAACCATAACAGTATAATCTGCAAATAAAGTGAGATCATATTGGCCAGGTGTATAATTTCTATACAAATAATGATGCCTAAATCCTCCGGGTCCGAGATTTACGACTGTTCGTTCTTCACAGTACCCGCCACCGCCTCCTGAACAAATCCAATTAAAGAAAATGGGAATAGTATCTTCCCCTAAGTTTGTAACAGAATATTTAATTTGAACTTGCTCTCCTGCGACAGGATTTTCTGGTGTTGTTTCAACAGTATAAGCTAAAATATCATAGATAGCCGTCTCATTTGTTTCAGGAGCGTAGCCTACATCAATACAATAATTCACTGTCGAATTCGTCCCATTAAAGCCAAACTCATCAGGAAGTATGAGAGATCCATCAGTAAATATATACGTTTCGTGAAGGAACAAATTGGATGTACTCTCGCTATTAACAATGAAATGAGCAAGTTGTGTTTCATGACTAATGTAATTTGATTGAATTATATACGTTTGTCCATCAAAGGTCTCGTATCTATCCTCACCAGAAGAAATCTCTCCATAGATATCACAAACAATATCACATTCAGGGATAGGATCAACAACAAAGAGTTCGCCGCTACCTGAATTATATTGAACACCGTATTCTGTTCCACTAAAGGACAAAGTGCCATGCCCTTGAGAATCAATAGACACATAATAGGTCATGGTGTTTGCATAACGATAAATAAGAATAACTCCATCAGGAATATGCACACCATCAAACCGCATAAGTTGAGAACACATATCTAGACCAATCGTGAAATCCTCGCCCTCGGCGATTCCGCCAGTATCATTAATACACGCCCCCTCAACACACCCATCAGGACAAGCATACAATTCTGACATGATCCGATCCCTCTGACAGAAGTACTCAGTCAAGACATCATTGCCGCCTGGTGTGCTAGCACCGCTGCAGAAATCTACCTTCTGCTCACCGCGAGCCTCGACAAAACCTTGGACATAATACTCATGACCGCCGTCAGAATCCGTACACTTCAACGCTGCAGGATCCCTTGTTGCAGTATTCAACGACCGCTCGCCAGCCTGGTTAGCATCGCAAGCGACGACAAATAGTAGAAATATCCCTAGAATCAACAACAGTTTTTTCATAACGCATTCCTCCCAAGAGTGATGAATGTTACCACTTTTGTATACTAGAAGCCGCTTTACTATTTTAAACTTTCCTTTGATTAAAAAGAATATAAAAAGGACCAGACCATAAAACAATCAATGAAAGCAGAACTCCGCGCAAAGACGGCAATCATTGTCATCGGAATAGCAATCCTCATCTACCTTCTCCTACGCGTATTTGGAAAAGCATAAACCCCCTTTTTAAACACCTGCAGCAATACTTATAAACTAATTCTCCCTCCCCCAATATATGAAAACTAAATTTACAATGGATCCTGAAACCATGCTTCTCCCTAGTGACTGGTATAGCATAGTTGATAGACTACCTCTTCAAAAAGAAACACGCCATCATACAAAGGGAAATCCGATCGGACTTGAATCTATGATGGATCAATGGGTCTTTTATGATGATAAGACAGTAGATGATACCTCACGAAATTATGCTGTTGAAGCACTTGCACTGGAAGTCATCCAACACATTGATGATGCCACTATGATCTATCGCTGGGGAATGGGCACGAGCAAAACTGTAGATGAAAAAGAATTTAGAAAGTTTGACAAGACTTCTGTCGAAGTCGAAGGAAAGAGTGAAAGTGTAAGAAGAGTCGCAAGTCATATTGAAAAGGAACTCATTTCAAGCCAGCTGATATATAAAGTAGAGAATACAGGAGAGCCAACTTCCAACATTCCCATGATACGAACAAGTGGGGCCAACATCATCTGCCATTGACATTCTCAATGTAACCCTCCTCCAATCGTAACGAAGTTTTATATAGGGTAATTCCACTTTCAATCCATCATATTCAAAGAGAGGTGGCTTTTCATGAAAAAACAGCAGTTCATTCTCTGGTTCGACCAGTTGGGAAACGAGGACGTGCAGCTTGTCGGCGGCAAGAACGCTTCCTTAGGTGAGATGTACAGGAATCTCCATAAAAAAGGCGTGGCAGTCCCCAATGGATTCGCAATCACCGCATTCGCCTATGAGTATCTCCTAGAGAAGGCTGGGATCAAGCAGAAGATCAGAACTGCTCTAAGAGGCCTTGACACCAGTAATATGAAGAACCTCTCAGAAAGAGGAGCAAAAGTCAGAGAGCTCATCAGGCATGCTGACTTCCCCCCTGAGCTCATCCAGGCCATTGCTGAAGCCTACAAGAAACTCAGCAAAGAATACGGCGCAAATACGGATGTAGCAGTAAGAAGCTCTGCCACAGCAGAAGACCTGCCCGATGCATCGTTCGCAGGACAGCAAGAGACCTATCTCAACATCAGAGGAATAAATGCATTGGTCGATGCATCAAAGAAATGCTTCGCATCTTTATTCACGAACCGAGCCATCTCATACAGGCAAGACAAAGGCTTTGACCATTTCAAGGTAAAATTAAGCATCGGTGTCCAGAAGATGGTGCGCTCAGATAAGGCTTCGTCAGGAGTCATGTTCTCGATCGACACAGAATCAGGGTTCAGGAACGCTGCATTCATCACCGCAGCCTACGGCCTCGGCGAGAATGTTGTCCAGGGAGCAGTGAACCCGGATGAGTATTATGTCTTCAAGCCGACGCTCCATCCGCCCTACAAGCCGGTCATCATGAAGAATGTTGGGGAGAAAGCCATCAAGATGGTCTATGCGAATGATGGTGAGAAGACGACGAAAAATGTCCCTGTTCCCAAGCACGATCGCCAAAAATACGTGTTGACAAATGATGAGATCCTCACCCTAGGAAAATGGGCAGTGATCATTGAGGATCATTATAGCACGAAGCGAGGGAAGTTCACCCCCATGGACATGGAATGGGCCAAAGACGGAAACACGAACCGGTTGTTCATTGTCCAAGCCCGCCCAGAGACTGTGCATTCTCAAAAGGACATGAATACGTTGCTTGAGTACAAGATGAGCAGCAAGGGCTCTGCTATTGTCACAGGACAGAGCGTAGGATCGAAGATCGGAAGAGGGCTGGCGAATGTTATCCTTGATGCCCATAAGATCGGCAATTTCAAGAAAGGCCAAGTCCTTGTTACAGATATGACTGATCCGGATTGGGAGCCGATCATGAAGATAGCGAGCGCCATCGTGACCAATAGAGGAGGAAGGACCTGCCATGCCGCAATCATCTCCAGAGAACTTGGGATTCCCTGCCTTGTCGGCACGAATGACGGAACGAAGAAAATAAGATCTGGACAGGGCATCACTGTCGACTGCTCAAAAGGCGAGGAAGGCTATGTCCTCCGTGGTTTATTGGATTACGTGGTCAACAAGATTGACCTTAAGCATATGCCGAAAACACACACCAAGATCATGATGAACATCGGGACGCCGGAGCAGGCCTTCCAGCAGAGCTTCATCCCCAATGACGGCGTAGGATTGGCGAGAGAGGAATTTGTCATCAATTCATTCATTAAGATACATCCCCTTGCATTGATCAACTTCAACACCCTCAAGGACAAGGCGGTGAAGCAACAGATCGCTGATATCACTGCAAACTACACTGACAAAAAGCAGTTCTTTATAGACAAGCTCGCTGAGGGCATCGGTGTGATCGGCGCGGCATTCTACCCGAAGGATGTCATTGTCCGCCTCTCGGATTTCAAGACAAATGAGTATGCCAACCTCATCGGCGGAAAAGAATATGAGCCCAAAGAAGACAATCCTATGATCGGCTGGCGCGGTGCTTCAAGATATTATAGCCAAAATTATAGGAAAGCTTTCGCATTGGAATGCCAGGCATTGAGGAAGGTCAGAGATGTCTTCGGCTTGACCAATGTCAAAGTCATGATCCCCTTCTGCAGAACAGTAGAAGAGGGAAAGAAAGTCCTTGCAGAGATGGCAAAGAACGGCCTCAAGCGCGGCGTCAAAGGACTTGAAGTCTACGTCATGTGTGAGATCCCGAGCAATGTCATCCTCGCTGACCAGTTCTCTGAGATCTTCGACGGGTTCTCTATCGGCTCGAATGACCTCACTCAACTCACATTAGGCCTCGACCGGGACTCTGAGCTCGTCTCCTCGATCTATGATGAGCGGAATGACGCAGTGAAGCGCCTCATCCAGACAGTGATAAAGATAGCGAAGCATAACCACCGCAAGATCGGCATCTGCGGCCAAGCCCCGTCTGATTTCCCGGACTTCGCTGAGTTCCTCGTCGAATGCGGCATTGACAGCATCTCTCTGAACCCTGACACAGTGATCAAGACGACGTTGAAGATCGCTGAGAAGGAGAAAAAGCTGCTTAGGAAGAAATAATCATTTATGATGCAGTTTTGCTGTCTTCAACAGCGAGCGGGCTTTTGTATCATGGAAAATGACTTCCTCCAGCGGGTGCTCAGCAGTCGGCTTCCCGGTGATGACCTCCATGAGGTGTATATGCCCGCCTTTCCTTTTCGGTTTCTCAGCACGGTGCAACGCAAAATATCCGAATGATCCGGCAAGAAGGATGAGGGATAGTAAAAATAGATAGGATGGCCTCATCACAGGTCTTGGACTCTCTACGACCATCTCAGACATATAGCGCTCATTGTCTTCAGGAGGATCATCTTCTTGGTCATGGAGCTGGACTGGTTCGTCCCAAACCGGAGCAGGGATCTCTTCGGCTGCGTCCTCAACATACGATGATCCTGACCCTCCCGATCCGCTATCCGCATCCTCTTCCAGGGCAGCCTCTTCATCTGACACCTCAGTCACGGCGATACTACCGCCACCGCCGCCTCCACCGCCACCGGATGAGCAATCAGCATCACTTCCCGAGCAATCTTCATCAATGCCATTCCCGCAGCTATCAGATGCTCCAGGATTTATTCCAGGATTTGCATCATTACAATCAGTCCCGCCGCAGCCCAAGTTGAGATAGCTATCACCATCAGCATCCACACACTGTTCGCGGACGCCCGAATGATTCAGGCCAGAGACAAGATACCATTCGCCCTCATCCACACAGCTATATCCAGAGGTGATCGTTCCGTCACACCCCACAAAGGTTTCCGCAGTTCCTGTACATCCAGTTGTGATGTTCTCAAGAAGGGGGAAATCGCTATCCTTGATGCAGACGCCAGTATAGGAACCGGATGAGTCATTTATCCTGACAGTCTTGTTCGTCTTCAATCCGCGATCAGGGATGCCTCTGATAAGGATTGACCCTGCTCCGTTCCTATCGACAGTGAGATTGAACAGGTCCAACCGGCTCTCGTTGCTGAAATTGAAGGTGAACCAGACCACGCTGAGATTATCTTTTGATATGTTCACGATAACACTTCCATTGAAGATCATGCTGACATTTGTCGTGCCGTTGATGGTAAGATTATATGCTTCAGTTGCATTGACGACACTCACATTGCCCACGAGATAGTCTTCAGTATCATTGATGCCGTCATTGTCATCATCCTTATCCAGATGATTCGGGACCGCGTCATTGTCATAATCAAGGTATTCCTGGAGCACGATGATGAACGTGCCATTGCTCTCCCCCTCACCGTCGGAGACATTGAAGAAGTGATGATATTGCCCGTTCTCACCGAGGGTCGTGTTCCAGATGAACACATTGCTCGAAAAGTTCCCCTTAGTCGCGTTCAATCCATAACTCAAGCCGTCTCCATCAGCATCCGTGGCATTCAACGTGATGTTGATGAAATCGAGTTCATAAAAAGTGAAGTCCTGCATCGTCATGTTCGGCAGGCTATTCAAGATGGTCACATTGCTGCTGTTCACTGCAGAACCAATGAGTGTCCCATCTGAAGGAATCACTTCACACCACCACATTTGATGTTTTGAGGTATTGAGGTGTCCGACAAGGCTCTCATTGTCATAGGACGCATTTAGAATTCCATTCCTGTACCAATGGATGAAAGTATCGGATTCAGAATCACCGTCGACATCAGCATACGTATACGAACAGTTCAAATCATCAGAAGTGGAGGGGGAGTGCGGAAGCATTGTTGCCATCTCCACAGAGGGCGGAGCATTGGTATGGTTGATGGTGAAGTTCCAGTATTGCCGCGCTTCTTCCATGCCGTCAGAGACGATAGCAGTGATGTTATGGGTGCCTTCAGTGGTATAGTTGCCGATGAACAGGAATTCAGACTCATTGCCCATCTCGATGCCATCATAGAGCCAAGAATAGCTCAAGCTGTGCCCGTCTGTGTCATATCCAGTGACATTGAAACTCTGATTATTGGGCTCTGCTATAGTCACATTTGTCAGAGGAAAGAATGAGGTGATGTTCGGAGGAGTATTATTGAAATAGATGAGGAATGGAGAGATATTTCGATTTCCCCCTGTATCATTGGCATAGAACGTAAGCTGGTACCATCCTCTGAGGTCAGAGAGCGTGATATTGAATGCTGTATTCTCCCCATCCAAGCTGGTATTCGTGCCGTTGACATCAAGCAATACAGCATCCAGCGTCTCGCTGCTCGTGACATTGAAGGTGATGCTGGTTTCATTCGTGATGGATCCATTGCTCAACAGAAGTCCATTGAAGGTGATTTCAGGCGAGATATTGTCTAAAGAGCTTAATGCATCCAATAGATTGATACGCGGAAACTCGAGTCCAGAATCACTGACTGATATGCTTGACTGCTTGAGTGCTGTCCGAAGAAGAGCAGGAGTGATGTTCGTGCCAAAGAAGGTCTTATACGCCTGTTGGAGCAGTGTACCAGCGGCAGCGACGTGAGGGGCGGCCATCGACGTCCCGCTCTTTGACGAAGTTCCACCGGTATAGGACAATGATACAATCCCGACACCAGGGGCCACGACATCAAGTATCTCATCAGTATTTGTGAAACCAGCCATGACATCGCTATCATCTGCCGCTCCGACTGATGTCGCATTCGAAGCGCATGCCGGATAAGAGATGCCATTGCTATACGCATCGTTGCCGGAAGATACAGTGACCAATATACCAGCTGCGACTGCGCTGTCGATGGCATTTGAGGTTGCGTAGCCGTCGCAGTTCGCTGGATTGTTCTGCTGGCTGCCATCGCCGAGGCTCATCGTTATGACGGAGATGCTGAAATTCTCCTTGTTGGTGATGCACCAATCAATGCCGTCCACTACATCAGTGAACCAACCACCGCCCGATGAGTTGACAGCCTTCACGGATACGACATTCGCTCCCGGCGCCACACCTCTGTAGACCTCATTCTGGGAGACGATCGTGCCGATGACATGCGTTCCATGCCCATTGTCATCTGAGCTGTTATCGTCGCTGATTTCTCCGTTCGGGCAGCAGCCGATCCCATCAGTGTCTGATCCTTCATTATCGCAGAAACACGCTTCCCCGAGCACTTTCCCGAGAAGATCAGCATGATTGATGTTGACCCCGGAATCGATGACACAGACAGTCTGGCCGGAACCATTGATCAGTGTCCCATTGAAGTTGAGGTTCCAGAGCCGATTCGCTTGGATGAGGGGGACAGAGACGTCCATATCGATCTGCACCGGCCTATTGAGCTCGACACTGATGACCTCAGGGTCATCCCTGAGCTGTTTAATGCCTTCATCGGTTACTGTCGCTGAGATGACTGGAATGCTCCGGTAGCGTTTATTCTCTTTATACTCATCTCTAGATAGGCTTTTTAGCCGATCTTCAAAAGGATGCATCTTCTCAGGCTGAGGTCGTTGATGATACAGGATGAGAACACTCACCTCATCTTTGTTCTCAAGAGCCCGCCCTATAGAAGAATCAATCTCTGCCGCCATGGCCATGCTGGACAGCAGTACACATATCATCAACAGTGTCCAGATTCTCATTTCCGCTTCAATCGATCCCGCATATAGATCTCGACCTGCTTTGAGACGACAAAGCCCTGGTCTTTACAGTACCGCAAGAACTTGTCATACACCGGCGCTTCGACACTCAAAGAGATGATCTTTTTTGCCATCCTGTCACCTTATTTATATAAAGTTATATGAATTTATAGTTTAATATAGAAATTTATATAAGAGTATTTAAATGTTTTGTGTTTACAGAATATCAAAAAGAAATCACATGAGGATATGAGAAGAAACACGAAAAAATCAAAGACTCACTTGCAAGTGAATAATCGAAAAAAAGGTGATGAGTAAAATTACGAAATATATTTAAACTCAACAACGAGAAAGCATTATACATTTACAATAAAAGAGGTAATGCTGATGAAGAACACCTTCGCATATTTGATTATGATATTATGTATTCTTTCTGCTTGCACCCAAAATGACCCTGTATCCCTTCCTGCTGATGAAGCGAAGATCGCCCTTGTTCTCTATAACTGGGAAGATTATGTTGACAAGACCGTTCTTGATGAGTTCGAAGAGGAATTCGGCATCAAGGTATTGCTGAAAGAATATGAGGTCATTGATGAGGCCATATCAAACATCCAGGCTAATCCTCAAGAGTATGATGTCATCGTGCTCACTGCTTTTGAGATCCAGACCCTGCAAGAGCTCAAATTATTGGAGAAAATCGACATGAGCAAGATTCCGAATAGCAATTACCTCATGGATGAGTTCATGAACCGTCCTTTTGACCCCCAAAATAGCTATTCCCTCCCCTATTTATGGGGAACGACGGGATTAGCAATTGATACAGATGTGGTGCCTGAAGATACGGACAGCTGGAGCGTGTTATGGGATCCTGCCTTCAAAGGCAAGATCATCCTTTTAGATGATACAAGGGAATCGATCGGAGTTGTCCAGAAATATCTCGGCTTTTCACTGAATACAAAAGACCCTGATGAGATCAAGCGGATCAAGACTGCCGCAATACAGTTGAAGCAGAACGGCGTGCAGTTCAGCGATACCTTTGACAACATTGAAAGGTTGAAGAGTGGTGAAGCGGCAATCGTTCAGGTCTATAATGGTGATATCATATATGCTGCCAAAGAAGCGCCCAATATCAAATACGTCCTACCAGAGAGTGGATTTGAGATTTGGTCTGACAATTTTGTGATATCAGTTGATTCAACGCATAAGGAAGAGGCCCATATGCTCATCAATTATTTACTTAGGCCTGACATCAATGCGAGAAACGCTGAAAAGTTTGCCTATGCGACCCCAAACAAAGAAGCGCAAAAGCTTATCAGTAAGGAATTGTTGGAAAATCCTTATGTATATATCGATGAAGAAAGGATGGCGATTGGCGAAACGATCATGTCGGTCGGTGAGACCAACGCTGAATATAACAGGATATTCTCCTTGATGAAATAAGATGGTAATGGACAGGATTAGGATGCGGCTTATTGCATATTTCTTGATTATACTCATCATCTCATCAGTGAGCATTTCCTATATTGCTATGGTGAAGACAAAAGAAGCGCTCATGTCCGAAAAAAGCGAGAATTATCGGATCTTGGCAGAAGAATTGCTGTTTAACATCAATAATGTCCTTCTACAGGCGAAAGAGGATGTCCATGTTCTTTCCGCCAATCCGATTATCGCGTCAGAGAACGCCAGTACTGAGACAAAGAGAAAAGAACTAGTGAAGATGAAAAATGTCTGGGGCAAGTACGAAGACATTATCCTTACTGACACGGAGGGGGATGTCATCGCTGCGACGGATTACCTGTACAGCGGGAAATTCAAGACCCAGGCGATCTTCAAAGAAGCGATTCAGGGACATACCACCGCGTCGAATGTCCATTTCATTTCTCCTCCCCTGAGAGCAATCATGAGTTTCGCCGGCCCCGTTTACCGGGATGAAGAGATTGTGGGGGTGATCATCCTCCAATTGAATATGGAAAGGATATCGCTGATTTCAGATCATATCAGGATCGGTGAAACAGGCTTCTCTTTTGTGATCAGTGAACAAGGAAAGATCCTCGCCCATCCAGACAAGGATCTGATTCTCAAGAATGCAGACGAATTATTGATGGATGAGATACGGAGAATGCCTGAACAGTTAGAATTGAAGATCGATGGGATTGAATATGTCGGCAATTTTTATCAGCTTAAAGGAACCACCGGACCATACAATGGATGGAGCGCTGTGATCGTCCAGGACGAGGAAGAGCTTCTCGAGCCTATTAATGCCTCACTGAAGAGCATCGCTCTCTTGATAGCCGCCCTTATAGTAGGCACTGCAGTTCTTGGCACGATCTTCGCGAATGCTGTCGCTAATCCTATCGAGAAGCTCACAGAAAACATAAACAAGATAACAAAAGGCGATTTCAGCATTTCCCTCGACCAGAATAAAATTGTAGAAATCCGGGATCTCACCGAATCGATGAACCGGATATTGGCAAGCTTAAAATTAGCCATTCTCCGTTCCGGCGTATCGAAAAAGGAGTTGCATATTGGAACGCCTGACAAAGAGAGTAAAGGAATATTGTCTAAACAGAAGAATGATGATTAACCTCTTTATCGGCATTCTTCTCCAAAACTGCTTTGACACCACAACGGAATATTGATTCCGTCGAGGCTATGAAAAATCAGAAAAGAAAAAAAAATTAGGAATTATTTCCCGTCTGGTTGCTCTGAGCACATACGCCGCCGGCACAGCCATAGTTGCAGAATGTCAGATTATTCTGAGGCACTGGGCCGCTGCAGGTCCATTCTTTGACTGTTGATGCGCTCCAGCAGCTGTCCCAGTAGGTATAAGGACTGCCGCCGCCTAGGTCGCCATTGACATAGCCGTAGGTGAAGACATCATAGCCATCTGAGTCTGTACAGCTTGGGGGGATGACGACACAATCAGTGTCATACTGGCATTCATCTGAACCGGATCCCTGGATCATGATGCATTGCTCATTCTGGCATGCGAGATGGGTCGCATTTGGGAGGCAGGCCCCATTTTCGCATCCGTTTGAACACCAGTCGTAGATATAATCCACGACTTGGCTGGTGCAAATTGCACTGCACGTTGCGGGGAAGTTGCATTGATAGGTTATCCAATCTCGATGCGAGTTGTCATCTTCACCGCAGTAGGCATCCCCGGTCCATCCTGATTCGCCGCAGTCTGATGCAGAGCTGCATGCGATGGGCAGATTCTCATCGATTTGGGAATCACAATCATTATCATGGCCGTCGCAGACTTCCGGCTGGGGCACACAATCAGCTTCTTCCTGATTGTCATCCGCAGAAGCACAGTCAACATCTCCAGGTATGGAGCCATCGATGCATCTAGTTTTCGATGTCAAGAAATCACAATACCCATCACCATCATTATCCATCCTGTCCGAGCATTGCGGCTTCGGGATTCCGCTCCCGCCACCTTTGGCTTCGCCCGTGATGGTGCACCCTGTCATGAGTGCGAGTGCACATGCTATTACCAAAACACTTAATACAAATTTCCTCATCAGAATTCACCTCTTGTTGATGTTTCACGATACATATCCCCTAATGAATGTGTGTTATCCGGTTATTATTTCCCTTCGATAGCTTTTTTGGTGTTTTCATATATTAAGCCTCTGCTTTCATCTTTCTGATGAAGGCTGTTTGGGGGGTTTCTAGCTCGTCTATTCTTAAGCTTAAATGAGGTCTTATCTCA
>JBDRLS010000035.1:0-8447 GCA_043812875.1 Nanobdellota archaeon | reverse complement strand
AGATCCTCTCTTTTCAGGTCATTCACTTCAACAACTGCATTCCCATATCTCTGATATTCTTCCCAGTCATCAGTAAGTAATTTCAATCCACCATACCCTGCTTTTGCCTGCTCATACAACTCAGATCCAGGATAGGGCGTTGAAATATTAATGTAAGCTTGATACACCTTTAACTTCTTCAGAAAAGCGACAGTCTTCTTCACTGTCTCCCTTGTCTCGAACGGATGGCCGATCATGACAGAGGCGCGAGTCTCGATTCCGAGCTCATCACACCAATCATAGGCTTTCTCATAATCCTCTAATTTTGTCCCCTTCTTGATAGCATTCAAGATATGTTGATTCCCTGTCTCCAGACCAAACGAGAGCCTGATCATCCCTGCTTTCTTCATCAAGGTGAGAAGTTCCTTATCGACGAGATTCGCCCGGGTATACCCTTCCCAGGTGAAGTCCAAGCCTCTCCTGATGATCTCATGGCACATCTCCTCAACTTTCTTCTTGTTCAACGTCAAGGTGTCATCCTGGATGTAGATATGCTTGATGCCCAACACATTGACAACATCCTCTAATTCTTCCATGACAAGATTCAAGCTGCGGAAGCGCGCACCTGTATACATGCCGGGGACGCAGCAGAACGTGCACTTGAAAGGACATCCTCTCTGGGTCACCAGCGACGTCACTTTCACAAAGCCCCTTCCAGGGATGCTCCAGACATATTTGTCAATATCAACAAACCGTCTGTTCGTCATTGGCAGACTATCCAGATCAGCGAGCTGTTCTCTGCGCTCATTCTTGACAACCTTGCCCTCCTTGTCAATATAGACAAGACCCTTAATTTGAGAGAAATCATTTCCCTCCTTGCTCAACTCCGCCATCAATTCAGAAAGCGTATCCTCTGCTTCATAATATAATCCAAAATCAGCCCTACTTTGCTCTATCGCTTGCTCAGGAAGAACCGTAACATGTGGCCCCCCTAAAAAGATCTTCACCTGAGGATGATGCTTCTTGATATACTTCACCAAGTTCCGTGTTACAGGAAACGTCGGCGTAGAACTCGAAATCCCCACAAGATCAGCCTTAAATCGTCCTATCTCATGGATCAAACCGTCCATGGTGTATCCTTCGACATCAGAATCAATGGCTTTTACTTCATGGCCCATCTTATCAAGGATGGTCGCGATATGGCAGATTCCCAATGGCATCTGCGGCTGCGCTCCGAGCTTAGCAGCCTCTTTATAGGCGCCGTAGATTTCTAGATATGGTGGGTTGATGATGATGACACGCATGGGGATCACTTCTTCATGTCAGCCAAAAAGCCGAATTGGATGAGCTGAAGCCCGACCAAGATGAGCATCATGCTCACGATGGCCGTTGGGATTCTGCCCAAGATAGTGCCGGTCGTGATGAAGAAGTATAAAAGTGTTGCGCCGATGATTGCCCCTAGTAGGAAAATGGTTCCTCCTGTCCATCCAAAGAACCGCAGCGGCTCATAATCCCTATAGATCCTAAGGAGATTCACTCCAGCTTTGACAGCGAAATCAATGGGATTTTTCATGAGCCTGCTCTTCCCGTTTCTCTTTGCGAAGAACACCGGGACTTCAACAATCCTGAACTTGGCCTTTACTGCACGGATGATCTGTTCTTGCGTGTAGGTATAGCTTGCCGTGATCCTGATCTTTTCAGCAACCTCTTTGCTGAACACCCTGAATCCGGTCTGGGCATCGCTTATGGGCAATCCGCAGATGTTTGAGATAACCTTAGAGAATGCCTTGTTGCCTTTTTTCTTCAGCCAGGGCATGCTCTCGATCTTGCCCTTGAACCGGGAACCCAAGACCAGGTCATATCCTTCTTGAAACTTCTCGATGAGCTTCGGGATGTCCTTGGCAAGATATTGGCCGTCGGCGTCAAAATGCACGATGATGGGGAATCCCATCTTGACCGCGAGTTCAGTTTCTGTCTTGAATGTTTCCGCGAGCCCATAATTTTTTGGATGGGAATGCACGAGGGCACCTGCCTTTGCTGAAATGGACGCGGTCCCATCCTCAGATCCATCATCAACAACAAGAATTTTGTAATTATAGCGGTGGCTCTGCATCACTTCCTTTATTTTCCCGATGACCTTCCCTATTGTTTTCTCTTCATTATAAGCCGGGATGGTGACAAGAATCTGTGGCTGCATCATAACTCAACTCCAGAATTGTCGCCGATGATCAGCTTATGGCCTGAAGGCAACGATGATCCTGCCGAGCTGATCTGGCAGTTCTTGCCGATGACGCTGTCGACAATCCTTTTCTGCGCCTTGAGGACACATTCATTGAGGACAATGCTGTGCTCAATCTCAGTATGGGCAACATGGACCTTATCTCCGATGGATGTGTACGGCCCGATGAACGCATTCGGTCCGATAGTGCAATCATCTCCGATGATGACAGGGCCGCGCACAACGCTATTATCCAATATCTTGCTGTTCTTTCCGATGCT
This sequence comes from Nanobdellota archaeon, assembly GCA_043812875.1. Classification (GTDB taxonomy): domain Archaea; phylum Nanobdellota; class Nanobdellia; order Woesearchaeales; family JAHIVG01; genus JBDRLS01. The sequence continues at coordinate 5,969 of JBDRLS010000035.1, read as the reverse complement.
TACTCTTCCGGTAACATTTGCGGATTCATGGACATCTCCGTCATTGGTGTATACCATGCGGTGATCCAAGACCAGTTGATTGACCTCAAGCAAGGCATCGGCCTTTCCTGTATCCTTCCACCATCCTTGAACAAGGTCTGAGGTGATCTTCTTTCCTTTCTCGAGCAGCCATTGCATGGCATCAGTGATCTCAAGTTCTCCTCGTGCAGAAGGCTTGATGGCAGCACATGCCTCAAAGATACTGGGCTTGAATGCGTAGATCCCGATGATCGCAAGATTGCTTGCGGGCTTCTTCGGCTTTTCATGGATTTCCTCAACCTCTCCATGATCATTGAGCGTCGCGATCCCGAACCGCTCAGGGTCCCTTACAGGAGTGAGCAAGATGCTTGCATCCACTCCGGATTCCTTGAACTTGACCACAAAATCAGTGATTCCCCCTCTGAGCATGTTATCTCCAAGATACATGACAAAATCCTCATCACCCAAGAAATCCTTTGCGATCATCACACAATGAGCCAACCCTCGCGGGCTGTCTTGTTCGATATAGGTGATCTTGGCATTCCACTTCGAACCATCTCCGACAACTTCCATGAGCTGTTTCTTGTTCGGGCCGATGACGATGCCGATATCCTTGATGCCCACTTCAACAAGATCCTCGATGACATAGAACAGGATGGGTTTGTTTGCAATGGGGATGATTTGTTTCTGGACCGTGTGTGTGATCGGCCGAAGCCGCTCGCCAAATCCGCCGGCGAGGATCAATCCCTTCATTTGCTGCACTTGCTGGCGTCGCTCAAAGCGTTCAAAGGCCTTCCGGATATTTTCAATGTCCTGCAGCCTGCTTTCCTGCAGGAAATGCTCAGGATCCTTCTTTGAAGCAGTGATGACCTCTTCAAAGGCAAACCCGAAGTATTGCTGGTATGCCTTCATCATGGCGAATGAGCTTTCAAGATTGAGTGCAGTGACATTCTGGTTCCTTACCTTGACCTTTGGTGAGGCAATCTTTGCCTTCAAGGAAAGCAATTGATCGAGAAGGGCAAGATCACCCACCCATGGATTTAATGTTGAAAAATCGATCTTCTGTAATAAGGGGTTCTTGATGATATATAATCCTGGCTGCGGATCAGCTATACTCGTACCATATTTTTTCCGTAGAAAGCCGTTTTCCAAGTCTTCAAGCGCTGCCCTGCTGATGTTCGAATTGGACAAGAACACCACCCTCTTCTCCCGCTCAGGGATGATCGCATCGGCATCCGTACCGATGATCCGTTTGATCTCAGAGAACATATGTTGATCATCTCCGTCGACGACAACAAGCGTGTCTGCGCGAAGGGCCTTTGCTTCCTTGATAAGAATGTCCCATGGCTTTGTTAAGCCGATGGCGTGGTTGCTGTAATGGATGACCTTATCAGCATCCTTCTTCAAATTTTCCATCTCTTGGCCGCAGAGGGCAACCACGATCTTCGCTTGAGGAAATGTTTTCCTTGCTTCGCCGAGCTGCATCTCTAGCTCTGGCTTTGATTCATCTGTTGCATATCCCCTGATGCCGATTACCGTTGTCATAGCAGCTTTCTCCACCATGCTTCATTATCCTGATACCATTGCACCGTATGCTTTAATCCTGAGGCAAAGTCATGTTCTGGCTTCCATCCAAGCGCAGAGATCCTGGTTATATCCAAGCTATACCTTCGATCATGCCCCAGGCGGTCCTTCACCCACTCGATAGAGTGTTCATCCTTTCCCATGATCGCCAAGAGCATCTTGGTGACTTCAATATTTGTTAGCTCGTTCTTCGCTCCTATGTTATAGATCTCCCCTACTTTTCCGCTCTTCCGCACTGTTTCGATCCCCTTGCAATTATCATCGACATGGATCCAATCCCGGACGTTCTTTCCATCACCGTAGAGCGGGACCTTTTTGCCTTGGATGAGATTGGTGATGAACCGAGGCCACACCTTCTCTGGATATTGGTAGGGCCCGTAATTATTCGAGCTTCTCGTTATGAGCGTGGGAACTCCATATGTCTCATGATAGGAACGCACGATCATGTCCCCTCCTGCCTTGCTTGCAGAATACGGGCTATTTGGATCTAACCTGTCCGTCTCCTTGAATGATCCTTCAAGAATGCTCCCATACACCTCATCAGTAGAGACCTGAACATATCGCTTCACATCGAGCTTCCTTGCTGCTTCAAGCAAGGTAAACGTGCCAAGAACATCAGTCTTGATGAAGGGTCCTGGTCCAGTGATAGACCTGTCAACATGTGTCTCCGCGGCAAAATTGACAACTTGGCCGCAGCCGCGCATCGCCTGCTCAACAATGTCCGCGTCGCAGATATCCCCTTTCACAAACGTATACCTTTGATCCGAAGCAATATCCTTAAGATTATCTGGGTTCCCCGCATAGGTCAACTTATCTAGATTGACGACCTTGATGTCTTCATGCTCCGAAAGCACGAGCCGGATATAGTTGCTTCCTATGAATCCAGCTCCGCCAGTCACGAGTATTTTCATGCCTTCCCCCTATGCGAGAATCCTCCCGCCCTTTTTAAATGCATCGGTGTTTTATATATAGATAAAGGGGGAGGCCGCGTAGAAAACCGATAAGGTGAATTCTTTTTGATCCGTTTAAGCGGCAGATGACAAGGTGAGTGATCAGAAAAGCACACCGCCAGGATCAAAAAGAACCAGGTTTTCTACGCGGCCAAGGGGGAATAACTCTTAAATATCACGTTCTCCTCCCTTTCCTTGATCATATGTTAGATGCAAAATTTCATCTCTTTGTGGCAGAAGACAGCTTAGACTGCGCTGGCTTGGCCAATGATGCACAGAGAATGGGTTATCCCCTGCTTAATGAGTCAGGATCCTCTCATTATGCTCTCACACTGTTTAAAACCCTTCAAGAAAGAGATGATAACGCAGGTGAAATTCTCATGACAGGCACTCCATGGAAAGATGTCCCTTATCTCCATGTGACAGGTGAGGAAGGAGACCTCACGCAATTTCTAGACCTTGAATTCCTCAAAGGCATTGTTAAGAATGAACCCCCTCGCTATCGACAACCATTTCTCAATCTAGTTAGTGCTTCAGATGAGGAATCGAAGATCCATTTAAACGAGATTAAACCCGTCGTGTGGCTTGATAAGCATGGCCTGCATTTATTTCACCACAAGGTCATTCGAGACTTTTTGTCTCTGTACGCGATAGATCGAAAACTTACAACATGTTCTGTTTTAGAAGACGTATGATCTGACAAGTTTTGTGGCAAAACTTAAATAGCCCTGGTTGTTACGCCACCCTATGCAACCACTTAACATACGTATGTTCTCGCCCTATATCGCAGATAGCTGCGCAGAGGCAGTGACCCAAGTCCTCGACTCAAGATACATCGGAGAAGGGCCAAAGGTTGCAGCACTCGAAAAAGCAATAAAAGACCGACTCAACATCCCCTTTCCCGTTGCCCTGAACAGCGGGACCGCAGCAATCCATCTCGCATTGGTCATGGCCGGCGTCAAAGCAGGAGATGAAGTCATAACAACAGCCCAGACCATGATGGCGACAAGCCATGCCATCCTTGCCCAGCAGGCAACCCCTGTCTTCGCAGATATCCAATACGAGAACGGCAATATCGATCCAAAAGACATCGGACACCGCATTACCCCAAAAACCAAAGCCATCCTCGTCGTCCATTGGACTGGCTATCCATGCGACATGGACGAAATCACTGAAATTGCGAAGAAACACAGTCTTCTGGTCATCGAAGATGCAGCACATGCCCTTGGCGCGACCTATAAAGGAAGACCCATCGGCGCAATCTCCCCCTATACCGCCTTCTCCCTCCAAGCGATCAAGCACATCACAACAGGAGACGGCGGCATGCTCTCCCTCACGGACAAGGCCAAATATGACGAAGCAAGGCGCCGCCGCTGGTACGGCATCGACCGAGAAAACCGCAAGCCATCAGAAGACGGAGAACCTATCTGGGACGTCACCGAAGTCGGCTACAAATACCACATGAACGACATTGCTGCATCCATCGGCTTGGAGAACATGAAACACTTCAGTGAACTCTTCGCCCAACGAAAATCATTCACCAAGCAATACCATGAAGCGCTCAAGGACATCTCGGGCATCACCCTCATGACCAAGAAAGACGACCGAGAGAGCGCGAACTGGCTCTTCGCCCTCCACGTCGAGCGACGCCTAGACTTCATCAGGATGCTCAAGGAAAAAGGCATCGAGGCCTCGGTTGTCCATAACAGGATCGACACCAACGCTGTCTTCGGAGGAATAAGAGATCTCCCTCAATTGGAAAGATACACAAAAACCCATGTCTGCCTCCCCCTGCACAACAGTCTAACAAAAGATGACATTCAAACAGTCATCGATGCGATCAAGGGGGGCTGGTGATGGAACGCATCTGCATGTTCTATCCCAATGTCTCCCAAGATGCCATCCTCAAAGTCGAGGAAGTCCTCAAGGGAAGATGGGTCGGCCAAGGCAAGGTCGTTGCAGAATTTGAGGAGGCATTTGCAAAGAAAGTCAATGCTCCTCATGCAGTCGCAGTCAACGTCTCTTCAGCTGCCATCCATCTCGCTTTAGAACTCTGTGATGTCAAGCCAGGAGATGAGGTCATCACAACCCCTCAGACATGCACAGCAGCAAACATGCCCATCCTCCAGAACTATGCAAAACCAGTCTTCACTGACATCAACTACCTGACATCTAACATCAATCCAGAAGACATCGAGCACAGAATTACAGAAAAGACAAAGGCCATCATCTGTGCACATTGGGCAGGCTATCCCTGCGATATGGATGAGATCCATGCAATTGCCAAGAAAAACGACCTCCCGGTAATAGAAGATGCTTCCGACGCTTTTGGAGCAACTTATAAAGAGCGACCTATCGGATCCATCTCGTCATTGACTGCTTTTTCCTTTCAAGCAGTCCGACAGCTGACAACCGGTGAGGGAGGCATGCTTACCCTCAAGGACAAGGACCGATATGATTCAGCAATGAGAAGACGCTGGTATGGCATTGATCGGATTAATCGAACCCCCAATGCCCAAGGATATCATGATTTTGAAGTTACGGAAACAGGGTATGGCTATCATATGACCAATATCCAAGCGGCAATCGGCTTGTCCAACCTTGCTCATTTCAAGGAACTCAATGCGCGCAGAAATGAGATTGCAAAGCGCTATCGGGAAGAACTCAGAGATATTCCTAAGGTGGCACTTTTCGAAAATAAATCAGACCGGCAATCCGCAAACGAGCTCTTCACTATCCATGTCGAAGACCGGGATCATTTTTACAAAGTCATGCAAAGCCAAGGCATTGACACCTCTATTGTCCACTTGCGCAACGACATCTACAAGGTCTTCGGAGGCTTAAGAACTGATCTTCCCGAGCTTGACAAGTTCACAAGGACAAATATCTCCATCCCGCTCCATAATCAGCTCACCGACGCCCAAGTAACCAGGATCATCACAACAATAAAGAACGGCTGGTAACTACTTTCTAATCCCTGCTTCAAGCTCTTCTTCTGTATAATCTATCTGTTCATCCTTCATTTCAGGGTCATACGGCGGCTCTGGGAAGTTGATCAACCACGCTTCTTCCTCGCCGATATTCAAAATCTTATTGGCGACCTGGACAGGAATGACTAAATTATTGTGGACGGCACTATCAAGAATGTGCTCCTCACGCTTGCCTTCAGTATATGTAATGACTTTTATCTTCCCGCGGACGCAGATATATCTTCCCCATCTTACCCTGTGCCAATGATATCCTTTATAGGCGCCGGCGGGAAGCGTGATCATATACGCTGTCGTCTTCGCTCCTTCCTTGAAGAGCTCAAACAATCCACCATTATCCTTTCCATCCAGGTCCTTCGTAGGGATCTTCTTGAGATTGCCCGGAGTGATCACCATCTACCAGATGAAACAGCACTCTCCTAAAAAGCTT
>JBDRLS010000034.1:0-11736 GCA_043812875.1 Nanobdellota archaeon | reverse complement strand
CCTACCTAAGGCTACAAGCCTTACACAGAATTATTCGAAAAACTCCGAAATGCGGCCGGGTAGAAAACCGATAAGGTGAAATTCTTTTTGATCCGTTTAAGCAGCAGATGGCAAGGTGAGTGATCAGAAAAGCACACCGCCAGGATCAAAAAGAACCAGGTTTTCTACGCGGCCATCCCTGGGAAAGATATATAAAGCAGTCTGTCCAAAAGTGATATATGGGGGAAAAACTGATTATCCAAGAGGGGAAGAGCTATCTTGTAAGGGATACTGAGAAGGATTTCCACACGAAAGACGGGTTTCTCACCGCAAAGCAGCTTGGTTCGAAAGCAGGAAGCATTGTTGAGACCAATAAGGGTGTTTCCTTCAGTCTTGCTGATCCTCAGTTCATTGACAGATATCAACGCATAAAGCGCCAGCCGCAGATCATCCCCAGGAAGGACGTTGCCTTGATCATTGCCGAAACAGGTTTGGGAAAGGATTCTGTTGTCGTGGATGCGGGTACGGGTTCTGGGGCGCTGGCATGTTTTCTCGCCCATATTGTAAAAAAAGTGGTGAGTTATGAGATCAGAGAGGACTTTGCAGATGTTGCAGAAAAAAACATCTCCATGCTGGACATCAAGAATTGCACAGTAAAGAGGAAGAGCATCTATGATGGCATCTCTGAAAAGAATGTCGATTGCATAACCTTGGATCTTCCAGAGCCGTGGAAGGCTGTTGAGCATGCTGCAGACAGCCTCAAGCCCGGAGGATTCCTTGTATCCTATTCACCGACCATCCCCCAGGTGATGGACTTTGCCCAACGCCTATCCCGATTTTACCATATCAAGACAGCAGAGCTCATCGAGCGGGAATGGGATGTTCATGATCGCAAGGTCAGGCCAAAGAGTGCAGGCATTGGGCATAGTGGCTTCCTGACCTTTGCCAGGTTGAGGTGAGGCATATGCATGCCTATATATTGATTGCCCTTGAAGGAGCAAATGAACAAGAAGTGTATGACAAAATGAAGAAGCTGAAACATGTATCAGACATCCACATCCTCTTTGGGGAATGGGACGTGCTCATCGAGGTTGACGTCGCCAGTTCAGAGGCATTGGGTGATTTTGTCATGAAGTATATCCGTTCCATGCCCGAAGTAAAGCTTACAAGCACCATGGTCGTCGCGAAATAGACATGGCAAAGCATGAGATCCGCGTCCTGGGGATAGATGATGCGCCTTTTGACAAGTTCCGTGACTCAACAACAAAAGTGATCGGCCTCATCTATCGGGGAGGACAATTTCCTGATGGAGTTGTTTCCACAACCGTCTCTGTTGATGGAACAGACAGCACTTCTTCGCTTGTTGATATGATCAACAGCTGCAAATTCCGGGATCAGCTGCGCGCTGTTCTTCTAAAAGGAATAGCAGTTGCAGGATTCAACATCATAGATATCAGTGCATTGTCCGAAAGAACAGGGATTCCGGTCATTGTGGTGATGAGAAGCGAGCCGAGGATCATAGAGATGGTCGCTGCTTTGGAGAAACTGGGATTGACCATTCAGCGTGATGCACTCCAGAAAGCTGGTGAAATACATAAAACAGGGAAGCTGCTCTTCCAATGCGCTGGCTGCTTCGCGGAGGAGGCTGTTAAAATCATCGCTCTCACGACGGCACACGGAAATCTTCCTGAACCGCTCCGGGTAGCACATCTTGTCGCTGGCGGAATAACCACAGGAGAGAGTAGGGGAAGGGCGTAAAAACCTCGTGCGGGATTGAATGAATTTCAGACCGGGTGTGCATATTTTCGAATTTTCTTGGAAAAGACTTGTTAATGTGATGTTGAAGGCAAGAGGAAGGTGATCGTCATGAAAAGCATAATCATTCCCTTGCTGTTAGTGCTCGGCTTCCCGGCCGCGCATGCCTCAAGCATCATCATCAGCGAAATCCTCTTCTGGCCCGCTGGCACGGATTCAGGCGGAGAATTCGTCGAGCTCTATAATCCGACGGAATACCCAGTCAATATCTCTGGATGGGTGATTGCCACAGAGAGCTCGGAGACAGATGCGACGATTCCTGAGGGGACGGTGTTGGAAGCGCATCGGTTCTTTCTTGTTGCCGACGCCAATTGGGATGAGAACAAAGATAACAGCTCGTGGCCCTCCGCTGATCTGGAGGAGACCATCACCATGTCCAATTCTGATTCAGGTGTCGCCCTGGTCGCCTTCGGGGATATTATCGACGCTGTCGGGTGGGGGGATGCTGCAGGGATCGAAGAAGGGAAGTATGAAGGTGTTCCTTTCCAAAACATGACAAAAGGCTGGAGCATTGAGCGGAAACCAGGCTTTGAAGACCCTCTGGGGGGGAATGGACAAGATTCAGATGATAATGCAGCTGATTTCTTGTTGCGTAATCCTGAGCCGCAGAATAGTGGATCCTCTGAAACTCCATTTACCTATGATCCTAAGCATAGCGGAAATTTCAGCATTGTGTTCACTGTTGAAGGGCAGGGTTCGGTATTTGTATCAGTGGATGTTGAAGATGATCTTGATCAAGAGGGAGTGCAGCTGATGCCATTTCCGGGAGAATATCGGGAGGTAAGGGTGAATGCCACAGTTGATGGAACGGATGTTCCACAAGTGAGTGTGCAATTTGGAAATGCGACATTTATTTTAACCCTCATTGAAACAAATGGTTCAATGCGATATTTCTCGGGCGAGTTTTCCCTCCCTTTCCATCAGGATTCGGGGAATGCAAGCGTGAGATTTATCATCCAGGATGAGACTGTCCAAGAGGAAGTGATGATTGAGATCATGGAAGTCGCTGCACTCTCTTTGGATAGCCCGGGCATGAGCTTTGAGGGCGTAGGAGGGGAGGAGTTCACCACATGGGGGGATGATGATGTCGGTACTGAAGATCGGCCAACGATTCGAAACATCGGGAATGTCGTGCTGGATTTTAAGGCCAAGGGATCCACGTTTGAGGGGAGCCAGGAATTGCCAGCAGAGATCGCTGGTTGGAATCTTGACCTGAGCGAGAATTTCATGCCGCTATCAGAGCAATGGAACATCATCGATGCAGATCTTTCTTCTGGAGATATGATGACACTCCCCCTGAGTGTCCGCGTTTCAGTTCCTTCCGATGCAGAAGGCGGCTATTCAGGAAGCATGCTCATCGCCGGTGTGGCCTCATGAAGGGATTGTTGATTTTTCTTTTATTTATTCCCCCGGTCTTTGCCATGACCGTCGGGGTCTCCCCAGTGCACATCGATTTAGGTGATGTAGAGAGGGGGAATGCCTATGAGATTGAGTTTGTCATCTTCAATCCGAACGAGGTCACGACGAGCTTCGTGTTCGAGGGAGAGGGCTTTGTGCCGGAGAAGAAGACAGAGCGGTTCAAGGGGGGAGGCATGAAGCAGGTGAAGGGAATGATTACAGCGCCTGATGTTACAGGTCATCATGAGATCCCCATCAGCGTCATGCCGAAGGGTGAGGGAGCAGTGATGCCGGCGGTGATGATTGTTGTGAGCATGGATGTTGTTGAGGAAGAAGTTGTTACATTATCTGGCGGGATTGCTGAAAACGGATTAGTATCTTCGCAGAGCGCCTTAATCCGATCTTCTGAGACTGTTGACAAAGATCTATCGCCTAATCGGTTTGTCGGCGTGGTGTTGGTTGCGAGCATCGTCGGGCCGGGATTAGTGGGATGGCAAATCGTGAAGAAGAAAATTGTAAATCAAGAATAATAAAGCTTCCCTGCATCTTTTTGTTCCCGGTCTTTCTGGGAGTCTTCCTTGTTGACCCTCGGGCGCTTGCTGTCAGGGTCTCTTCTCAGGGTGATGTTGAGATCAGTTAAGAAGGAGTTCATACCCTCTTCCATACTAAAAGGGCCGTGGAGATGTCCTGATTTTGCCGGCTCACCATCAAAGACAATGAGGTCATCTGCCAATGTCTCGACGAATAACAGATCGTGGTCCACTATCAACGTAGAGGCGCCTGACTGTTCAATGCGGTTGCGGATGATTTTCGCAACAAAAAGCCGATCTTCTACATCGAGATGAGCTGATGGCTCATCCAGGAGATAGAGTTGTGCTTCTTGGGAGAGGGCTTTTGCGATGAATACCCGCTGCAGCTCTCCACCTGAGAGCTCATCAAGGTTCTTGGTGAGAAGTTCCTTCAATCGAAGGGGTCGCATCAACTCAACCTCGAACTTCGCCATGGCGTCCTTGAGGACTAGGGCGACAGAGTCCCTAGTCGCGATGAGATATTGCGGCTTGTACGCGACCTTGATCTTTTCCTTGATGTTTCCGGTGTCGGGTGTTACTTCGCCAGCAAGTATCTTGACAAAAGAGGTCTTGCCGATACCGTTTGCGCCGAGGACACCAACAAGGGATTGTTCATTGATGCCGCCTTCGTCAACCTTGAGGTTGAATGAACCGAAGGCATTCTCCATGGTAGGCCAGTGGACAAGGGGGTTCCTCTTCCTGAGTTTTACAGGAGGCTTTTCCTCGAATGTTATCGCTTCATCGCGGAAGCGCATGTTCTCATCCCGGAGGAATCCGGCCAGATAGACATTAATTCCTGACCTCGTCGCTTTCGGGTGGGAGACAATGCCATATGCCCCGACTTTCCCGTACATGATCTGGACGAGATCGGTCATGTAATCAAGAACAAGGAGATCGTGCTCAATGACCATGACCGCTGTCTCCTCTTCCGCGAGTGAGCGGATGAAATGGCAAAGCCTGATGCGCTGCTTGATGTCCATGTAGGAAGAAGGCTCATCAAAGAGGTAAAGATTGGCTTTCTTTAGGGCAGTCGCGGCTATCGCCACCCGTTGAAGCTCCCCTCCTGAGATCTTGGCGATGTCATGGTCGAGAACAGTTTTCAAATCAAGTGCGTCTGCCACCTCATCTAAAGCTTTTCGTTCATCCACCTTTTGAAGGAGCTCCTTGACCTTCCCCTTAAACATCTGTGGGATCTGGTCGATGGCCTGGGGCTTGTAGGCAATCTGGATGTTCCCTTTCTTTAGAAGCTCAAAATAGTTCTGGGCTTCAGAGCCCTTGAAGAACTGGATGAGCTCATCGATGGATGCTCCTTTTTCTTCTCCCATATTCGGCTTGAGGACGCCGGCGAGGATTTTTAGTGCAGTCGATTTTCCAATAGCATTCCTTCCGAGGATGCCGACGACCTTTCCGAAAACAGGGGTCGGCAGGTTATACAGGTGGAAGCCGTTGTGGCCGTAGCGGTGGATGATCTTGGAGTCAAGCTCATCAGGAAGGTTGATGATATGGATCGCCCCAAAAGGACATCGCTTGGGGCATATGCCGCAACCCGTGCAGAGCTCGGCATCAATCTCTGCTTTCCGACCATCCCCTTTGGTGATGCATTCGGAACCTGTCCTGTTGACTGGACAAAGGCGAATACAAAGATAATTATCACAACCCACTGGATTGCATTTTTCCTTCTCGATAATGGCAATTCTGGACATGATTGAAAGGGATTCTTAGGTATTTATAAACGTTTAGGAGCCTGGAGGGGCCAAGAAATAAAGCATGATTGATGCGATGATGAAAAAGACCACGATTGCCGCGTTGGAAGTGTATCGGCCGCCGATGCCTATGCCGAAGATGAAAGCCACCCCCAACAAGCAGCGAAGTCGGTTCTCATCGCTTCCTTTCCCGAAGAGCTTCCACACCAAGACAATGCCGAGAAGGACAATGAACCAAGTGAGAAAGGCAGAGCCCACCAATGCCCTCGACAGGAAGAAACCTAGGGCAATGCATATCACCACTAAAAAGCCGAACCAATTGTCAGTGAATGAGAACTTCGGAGAGAGCCTGAAGATGAGTGTGTGGGGAATTGTCGGCCCAAGCTCTAACCTGCCAAGAAGGCTGTTGCCGATCCAGAAGAGGATGAAGATGACCACCAGATAAAGGCCGAGGCCGAGGCCAGTGGTGCTCTGCCACCAAGCGTAGAGCTTAAGGATGAGGAATAGCTGTACGAGCAGGAAGATGAATTTCCGCCAGGGAAGCTTTGCCATAACCTGTTTTTGAGAATTGAGGTTTAAAAAGGTTACTAAAGAGAATTAAACAAGACAAGAATATGATGGTGTATGACTATTCACCTGAATGTTGAACAGATCAAGAAGAAGATAGGCAGTGCCCGCCTCATGGCTGTTACCAAGTATCGCTCTATTGCTGAAATACAAGAGGCGATCGCTGCTGGAGTTGATCTCATCGGGGAGAGTAGAGTCCAAGAGGCGATGGGGAAATTAGGTGAGTTGCCTTCTGTGGAGAAGCATTTTATTGGGCATCTGCAGACGAATAAGGTGAAGAAGGCTGTTGAGCTGTTTGACTGTATTCAAAGCGTGGATCGGTATGGCATTGCTAAGGAAATAGATAAATGTGCAGCCCGGATGAGCAAGGTGATGCCTGTGATGATTGAGATCAACCCGTGCGAGGAGCAGAAAGGTGGTGTGTCGTTTGAGGATGCACCCGCGTTCTATAATAAGATAGTGGGATTCCGATCGATTAAGGTCGTTGGGGTGATGGGTATCGGGCCGTTAACTGAGGATCCTCGAGAGTTCTTTCAGAAAATGAAACAACTTCAGGTTAAGCTTGGGGTAAAAGAATGCAGCATGGGCATGAGCGAAGATTGGCAGACTGCAGTCGAGGAAGGCTCTACTTTGGTGAGGATCGGGAAGGGGGTCTTCTCTTAGCCTTTTCCGGCGTCTTCCGTTTCGCATAGCTCACAGGATTCTTTATGCGGTTGCAGAGCTGATCCGGAAGACATATTCTTAGGTCTTCATAGAATGAGCGGCAGTTAGGAGGGAGGATCTTCTTCTTATGCTGTTGGTGATAGCGCAGATGACCGTTTATGTTCACCTGGCGGAGCTGTTTCGGGTTTACCTTGTTCCAGTCATTGATCCTGGCTTCAATGGCATCGTAGTCCCAACCTGCACAGACGAGGAAATTGGTGAGGGCGAAGAGATAGCGCTTCTTTCCATCCTGGAGGCCCTTCAACCCTGCTTGCATGCAAGGAGGGAACAGTCCTTCTGGAATCGCTTCTTCTGGAAGCTCGTACTCTTTCCTTTCCCCTCCTTCCTCTGGAAGTTCCGGTGAAAAATCATAAGCTGCGATGAGAAGTTTTCTTGCCTCGCCGGGTTCTGCCCTACGCTTGAGGAACTGGATGCCATTGAATGATTGAGGGCCTTTTGCCTGCTCAATGGAAAAAGAAGGGATGTCTTTTGGATTGACGGGAATGCTCAAATATCCAGATTTCTCATTAAAGGAATAGGACATGCGGTAGAGATGCCTTGAAGAGATGAGGATGGTGTCAATGTCTAGGAATGGTTCGACATTGAGGTAGGGGTTGCTCAGCCCCATGTTGTCCATTGTGGAGGCTTGGACAGTCTTTGCCTTAAGGCCTGTCTTTTTGAGGATGGCTGAAAAATCACCATTCTCAGATTCGAGAATCCGATTTCCCAATGGATGCTTGATCATCTCCTTGATATACAAGGCAATCCTCCTTGCCGCGTCAGGGAAGAGTTCAGCAGCGTTGTGGTTGCCAATTTTGTTTGGGAAAGCTTCAAAGGGCACTCCGATATGAAATCCTTTATTGCCGGAGAATTTGCATTGGAGATTCCTGATGCCTTGATGCCTTAAAGCGTTGATGACTAACTCTGCAGCAACCTTTGAGTAATCGAGGACATGACAATCGATGTCTAAAACAAGGTCCCAGCCAATGCGGAGCTCATCAAGGTCGGAACGTTGGAGATCTGGAGTGAGTTGGAGGGGGTTTCGCCAGCGCTCTTCTGAGATGTGGAAGCTTGTCGCACCCTTCTTGGCGAATTCGAGAACATCGCTCGGATGGCGGAGGACATCCGGTCTTTTGCCGAAGTAATCGCCGAAGCGGACAGCTACCTCTTTGTCCTCTGCTTCTTCTATCAATGCTTCTTGGATGTCCCGCTGTTTATAGTGCCTCAGCAGAGTGCTGACGTGGATCATAGAAAAGGTTAATAGCCATGGCTATTTATGCCTTGTCATGGAAGCCGTCACCTTAGAGGATTGGATTGCTTTCCTGAAAGAGAGCGAGAAGGTCATTGTTGTTGAGGGGAAGAAAGATATCAGAGCGCTGACCTATTTTGATATCCCTGCTCTTGCGTTGGAAGGGGGCTCTGTCTTGGAGATGGCAGAGAGGATTACAGAGGAGCATAAAGACTGCATTATTCTGACAGATCTAGATAAGGAAGGGAAGCGGCTGTACGCTATGCTGAAGGACTATCTCTCCAGGATGGGTGTCAGAGTCGATACGTTCTTCCGCGAATGGCTGTTTCGGGAGACGAAGTTGAGACAGATTGAGGGATTGGTTTCTTACGCCCGAAAAGAATCGCCGTGAGTTCGCTTTTTACTTCAGGCTGGGTCATAATTCGAGGTAGTGTATACTAATAGCCATGTTTCGACTGGAGAGAAGGCCTATTTAGCCTTGATTCGTCAATAATCATGCCTGAAAATTGATTGTGGGACAGCCTGACTTAGAAGGGGAACTATTTAATAATACACTATACGATATCTTTTTATAGTTCAGATTCTAAAATGTATACATGAAAACTGTATGGAAAATCTTTCTGTTTGGTTTTTTTGTTGTGTTAATCGCTCGTATGCAAATATTACTCCAAGTTTATTTATATGTGGAGGAGTATATACTAGGACATGGTCCGACATTGTATAATCTCACTGTCTACTCTCTCTTTGGACCGGTTATTGCAGGAGGATTACTTATTATCCCACTCTTTATCAAGAAAGGAAATAAAAGAACCAACCTTCTCATGGGAATGTTTGTTTTCACACTAATTTTTTCTATAATTTTATCTGTTCAGCACCGCAATGATATTGGAATGCAATTGAATTACGCCGGATTTAATTTTTCTTTAATATTGCATACATGGATTGATGAGTTTATACCCCTAGAGTTAGCACACTTTTTATACAATATAATTCTGATTCCTTTTAGCTTTAGTGAATCAATCATCACTTCTCGGGGATTATTTAATTTTTTTAGAAATGTATATCTCTATATTGCTCCAGTCATAAACACTGTTCTATTCTATCTTTATCTCAAATATTTTGTTAAGGAATTAGGCTCTCCAGGCCCGTCAATAAACAAAAAGCCAGTATTAGGTTGAACATCTACTCTGTGGTAAATAATACACTCTTCTTTTCAAAAAGCATATTTTAATATTCACACATTCATTTTTTACTCAGATGAGGAACAGTAAAGTATATAAACTCTATAAACAAAATTTAGCCATGAGGTATGCAATAAGAATAATGCTATTAGTGATTTGTTTATCATTTCTTTTATCTGCTTGTGGCGAGAAAGCAGTTTGTGGTAATGGAGTGATTGAAGAAGGAGAAACATCTATAAATTGCTGCAAAGATACAGGCTGCTTGGGTGAACAAACATGTAATGAACAAGGTTGTGTTGATCCGGTTTGTGAAGAGTGCCAATATCTTGAAAATCATTTTTGCAAGGATTATGAGTGCTGTAATCATGATGAGTGTATAGGAGATCAACAGTGTTTGGAAAATAAATGTGCTGAGCCAGAATGTGTCGCTTGTCAATATCTTGAAGATCATCTTTGCAAAGATTATGAATGTTGTGATGATAATGAGTGTTCCACAAGTCAGATTTGTGAAGATCATTCATGTTCAGAGATTGAATGTGGGGTGTGTGAATTACCAGATAATCATGTCTGTGTTGCAACAGAATGTTGTTCAGATGATGATTGTAATGATGATAATGACAACACTATTGATAAATGTGTAGGGCCAGATACAAAAGAGTCAAAATGCACTTTTCGTGAAAAAGAAGAGTTTGCCATTATTGAATTAAACGTTCCAGGTCAACAAACAAGCCAAGTAACAGATCTGTTTTATGACACTTATTATGACGAATATGACTTCCTTGTTGTCTATACTGATTTTGATTGGACAGGAGGAGTTCATTATGGGCGAGGTCTCAATGAGCGGAATCTGGAAAAACTCAGAGGCTGGGCAAGTATGGGTGATATTAGAAAAAAGTTTGAAGGTCCTTTAGAAGAGGTATTACCTACCAGTGCAAATGGAATGCTTCATGAGCTAGGTCATGAATGGTGTTGTCATGTTCATTTCACTGATTGGAATGGAGAAGAAAGTACACTTCTCCTTCAAGACAGACCAATTCATTGGCATCCTCAATATTTGGATGTTGGCACTAATGATCCCATGGGAGGAAGATACAGGTGGGAAGAAATAGGTCCTGGAAGGTACAAGGGTGTCTCTCTTGATTCTGAAAATGTTGGAGCACATTATCACTACAGTGATTTCACTCTTTATTTAATGGGCCTTTTACCAACGGATGATGTTGAACCAGTTAAGCTTGTGGTACCTTCAACAGAACCAGTTTGGGAAGGAGGAGGAATGATTGTTGATGGAGAAATGCACTTAATTGAAATAGAATCTGTATTTCAACAACCTAATTTTCCACCCATACCTGATTATGAGACTGCTCAAAGAGATTTTAAAACAGGTTTTATTCTGTGGACTAAAGACAGGTCTCAACTCTCAGATGAATCTATTGATAAGGTGAATCGTTTACGTTTAATGTTAGAAGAACAATGGTCTGAAGCTACTCGTGGTTTGTCTTCAATGGAAACAGATTTAGTATAATCCTGAAGTATGTCAGCACAAATCGGGATCATATTCTCAATATAACTCAAATGTTCCCCTTTGACGTACATTGCGAACATTATTGTCGATTCTTGTTTGGACTTACTTTTAAGAACGTTCGTGAAAGAAGGAATTAGTCTCCGATCTCAACAACGATATGCCGCTTGTCGGGGACTGATACTGAGATTTCATCGCCTTTCTTCAGATTTAGGCTTTCTACAACATGACGATTAAAATAAATACCCAATCGCTCTCCAGACATCTTGATGACTTTTTGCTTCATCCGCAATGGAGTCTCTCGTAATTCTTGAACCACATCTTTAGAGGTTACTGGATCAAACTCATAATAATCGCAGTTAGGACATTGGAAGCTTTGTGCTTTCTTCTTAGCTCCATAAACACTAACCCAGACTTCTCTTAGGCGAGTGTTACATTTTGGACAAGGGTAGTTTTTCATTTTCTTCTTTTTGCGTTGATGACATATGCAATGCCATTAACGATTTCAAATAGGATATATACATGCTCAGTTTCAATCTCGAACTTACTCCCTTTCTTTCGTGGATTCTTTGTCGTTAAGAGAATATGGACAATACCCTCCCAAGACATCTCGTGATCATGCTGTTCGAGGAAATGGATCGTAGGCCAGATCGTACGGAAAAAGACCATCTTACCTACACTACAGAAATGTAGTATTTTCTACTATATAAATGTTGTGTAAAAAAAAGAAAAAAAATCATTGAACAACTGATTCAACCGGATTGTCAATAATCGCCTGGAAGTACTCTACGGGCTTCACCTGGGAGATTATTGTCCTGTGGACAATGTACTTGTTGTCCGGTGTCTTGAAGACCTTGCTCTCGATGAGCGGCATCTTCTTCAGCTGTTCAAGCTTCTTCTCTCCGATAGATATGTCTTTCATGGTTATCACCTAAGACAACTGAAAAATGAGGAAAGAAAAAGGTTCTGGAAGAAAAACCGGAAGGATCGAGGTGAGAGCTGAAGAAATTACAGCTCTAAGGTCAGAGTTTTCGCCTTGGGATCGAAACCTTTG
>JBDRLS010000033.1:0-7092 GCA_043812875.1 Nanobdellota archaeon | reverse complement strand
CTGGGTCTTGCCTTTCCTGGCGCGGTTGTGGGCTGTTTCGAGGTTTTCTATGCTGCATAGGTGGTCGTAGAGGTCTTCAGCCATTCCCGGATTGAGTGTTTGTTCGCTTATAAACACCTTGTTTCATGACCACTATTGAGTAACAATTAACCGAAAGATTTAAATAGGGAAACCTATTGTTTGATGAAAATAGAGGGTTGATGATCATGGACAAAGCTGAATTGGATGCTATTCGCAAGCAAGTGGCCGAGAAGGGCTATGCCCCTTTTGAAGGCCCGAACAAGGAGAGAATGCCTGACATTATTGAGGCAGGATTGGCACCGATGTCCACTGCGTGGATTGCTAAGATGCTCCTCGCAAAGAAGGGCGGGGAGGAAGAAGCGTTTCCCTATGCGTATGGGGATAGTGGTGATGGCGCTCCTGTCTTTGCTGATGGCAGTGCTGCGGTGGCGCTTGATGCTCCGTACCTTCTGACATTGGGCCCTGATACTGACCTTGTTGATTACGGTCTGCCGATCGGCGACCGGGCGCTGCTTGGTGATCACATGCTGCATTTCTCTCCTGAGGAAGTTGCGCAAATTCATGGTCAGCAACATAAAGGCAAAAAATTCAAGGATTCTGATTACTTCCAGTTCATATTGCGTGATCCTGCACCAGGGAATAGCAAGGTGAGGGCTATCATCCCTGCGCACATGCGCCAGCCTGGATTGGTGGGCGCTGTGGCAGATGGCTGGGCGAACCAAACAGGCATCACCCCCTACTTTCACAGTAAAGGTGATCAGGACGTGGGGTGGCTGTGGTGCCTCAACGGCGGCAACAGCGACCTCTATGGCGACACTGACCTTGACTACGGCGGTGGCCGCCTCTTCGGGGGAGCGCCGGAGGCGCGCGCCGCGGGGAACATCGCCGTGCTTGAGAAACTTGTCAAAGCATATCAGCAGCCTATAGGCAGCGGCAGAATGACAGACGGAACTCAGTACCTTATGGTTCCCAAGCATTAGTTATTTATACTTTCATTCTTTTCTTGTTGTTCCCAGCGTCGCACGTTGTGTGCTGCGCGGGGCTACACGCTCACAGGCCAAGGCAGCGTTGCTGTCATAAAATGCAGCCGTTCCAGGAATGGAGGGGCAGTGGAGAGTGAGGCTGGTGGGCTATTGTAGGGGTGGCTGTGGTGCCTCAACGGCAACAACAACAAACTCAATGGCAACAATGACCTAGACAACAACAATGGCCGCCTCTTCGGAATAGCCCCCTGCGCAGGCGTTGGGAACTTTTTTGTCCATACGTTTTCATTACAAAGTATATAAGCTTCATTGCCGGATACTGTTTCTGTATGGGGAGTGGGAAGATTGTCTGATTGCGGATTGGCAAATCTGGGAGCGTGTATGCCGGAGAAATTCTTTGAGTACTTGAGTGGGTTGTTGAGCCAGCCGCTTCAGCCGTTGCTTGACTGGACGAAAAGCTTGATGACGGCGGAAGTGAACATTGGTGTCTTTGCGTATCTGTGGGTGGTCATCATTTACATCCTGTCCATGCTGTACGGCTTGCTGATTATGTGGGCGGGGTTCAACTTTATCATCTCAGGCTATGACGCGGTGAAGCGGGAGCGGGCGAAGTCGTGGTTTCGAAACGTCATTGTCATGATGGTGCTCGTGCAGTCCTCCTTCTTCTTGTATGAGGTTGCCATTGACGTGAACGCCTCAATGACCGCTGGGGTTTTTGACATGATTGACCAAGACTTCTTCACGCTTCAGGCGGACAACATCGGCAGCTTCGCCCTGGAACTCATTTTCTTTTTGATTTTTGTCATTGTCCTTGTTGCCGTGCTGCTCGTGCTACTTTTGCGGTATGCTTTTGTGTGTATCGGCGTGGTCTTCGTCCCACTTGCCATCTTCTTCTACTTCATACCATTCCTGAAGAATGCCGGCCAAATCGTGCTAAGCCTGCTCTCCGCGCTCATCTTCCTCACATTCCTGCAGTCCCTGGTCATTCTTGGCGGTTCCCTTCTCGTCGGGGAAGCCGTGTTCCAGGACTTTCACATTGTCGTGCTGACGGTCACATACCTCCTCGTTATCCTCATGACTTGGCTCGTCGGCCAACCGGAGATCAAAGACCGACCAGGGAAAAAAGACCAACCAGAGAGAAAGAGGGTCTTGCTTACCCGCGATAAGCGAGCGATGAACAAGGATCTTGTGAGGCTTGACGATTATGTCCGCAAGAATGAATTGGAAATCGATGGATGGAGCCATGCTGTCGGCGTCATGAAGACCTATCTCTGAACACGTCGACTATCCAAACACTTAAGTATCAATTTTGATACCCCCCAATAAAATGAAAACAACCGCACTCCCACACCTTGAGAAACTTTCTGATCAGGCCACTGCACCATTCTATGAGCATCATCCCATCAGAAAGATATTAGAGATCACTAAGGAGAATCCTCGTTCTGTCAATACCACTCTAAAAGAGAATGGCACTATTGATGTCCATTACCGGGGCCGAGGCAATGACAAGCCAAAGATGGGAATGACTGCGCATATTGATCATCCGGGCTGGATTGTCCAGTTGCTGCCTGATGGCACCTACTCTGCACGTCTCGAGGGAGGATATAGTGAAGAACAATGCCTGGGTGCAGACGTGCTTCTTCATGATCACTTGCATGATGGCCGGGCAAGAGGAGAGATCGTCGAGAAATTTGAAGGAGAGCATCCTGAAGGAGTGCTATACAGGATAGAGACAACACACAACAAGGGCCACTGGTCCTTTGCAACACCTGATCTTGAAGCCTTCTCTATTCATGGCGATCGCATCTCTGGAAGGGTCATGGATGATTTTGCAGGTGTCAGTATAGGACTTGCGACCATTGCGAGGGCTGCAAAAGAGAAGATCCCTATTGATCTGCTGCTGAGGATATACCGGGCAGAAGAATCTTCATTCATCGGTCTCTATGACGAGATCATGAATCAACAGTTTGAAGCTGACAGGGTTATGTATTCATTGGAGACCTCATCCAATGTCGCTAGGGAAGGTGGTAAGAAGGAGGGTAAGCTTGAAACCATCGCCCAGGTCGGAAGAGGAGGGCCGATCATTAGAACAGGAGATAAACGCTTTGTCTATGATCCTGATGCTATCAGGCTTCTCGAAGATGCAGCAAAGGGTATTAATGGACCGGTAAGAACAAAAAGAATGACAGGGGGCGTGAGTGATGCTGCATTGATGCAATCGGCAGGTTCGCCGGCTGGTGGAGTTATAGCGACGCTTCAAAATTATCACAATGGATTATATAATCACGAGACTTTTGTTCCCGAAGAGATCAGTCTCAGAGAACTGGAAGGCGCAGTCGACTTGATGGTATCAGCTGCAAATGTACTCGTCGGCGATCCCGAACGATTTGTCAATAGGCCGCAGCAAATGATGACGCCAGACGCTTGTTTGGTCATTGCAAAAATCCATCAGAAATGGGAAGGGTACAAAAACCGCGGTATGCTGAGGTTTTCCTTGTAGGGACCTAGCTGAGTATCCGAAGAAGGGAGTTATCCAATATCAGTTTCCACTGGACATTCTCACGTGAGCATAAAGAAAAGAGCTCACTCACTTCAGAGGAAACATCTGCTGCATACACCCTTGTTTTCGTCTTCAGTACGTCTTATACAGCGTCTGCTTCCCACCGACATCGTATTCTTGCTCCATGGATAGGGAACCGTCTTGGTTGTAGAAATTCCACTTGCCAAAAAGGTCTCCGTCTTTATACTGACCTTCAGTATTGACAGAACCGTCCTCGAAATATGCTTTGAACTCACCGGTCCGTATATTATGGTCATACGTTGAAATGGACTGGACTTGACCAGATGGAAAATACACAGTCCAATCGCCGTGGGCAACCCCATCTTCCCAGTTATACTCAGTGATCTTTTTTCCCTCGCCGTTGAAGGTTTGTTCTGGACCGTGCTTCACTCCGTCTTTATAACAGATGACAGAGCTGTATATCCCTTCTTCCTTATTCCGGTAGTTTTTTACAACACCGACCCATTTTCCGTGCTCTTTCCATCCTTCGGTGAATGCAGTATTGTATCCAGATTCTATCCATACAGCGTTTGGACCGACCGGGTAGGGGCAGTGTGAACTCTTATCGCGAAATTCTTGCTGTTCCTCTTGCTCTTCGGGGAGGTCTTCGAGCTCCTCCGTCGGCTGTAAGCTATCGAGGCAATCTTGTTTGTCGACGACCATCTGATTACAGCAAGCTGTTGCCTCTGCCATATCCTTGATGTCTTTACAATAAACAGGGTTTAAGGTAGTCAGGGCCATGCATTTCTTGTTTCTCGTAGGATCCTTGATGAACTCGCAACATGATTCATGAGTTGTAGCTATGCAAATATTAAGCATGCATTCTTCATCCTGGCAAAGATTGTCCATAGCAGTAAAGTAATAGTCACGGCAAATGCCTTCGTATTTTTCAGCATACTCATCCATGCTCTCGAATTCCATGCAATGGCTGAGGTCATTCTTGATAATGGCTTTACAGGTGGCTTCCCATGTCTGCTGAAGATAAAAAGGGCCGGTAAGATGTTTGCAATCAGTGACTGTGAACTCTTGCGGATATTTTTGAATCAATTGATAGATGCATTCTTGTTCTTGTATTGCCGCGTTTATCTCACCATCTTTATTTTTTGCATATTTTTTACATTTGCTTAGATGATTCAGGATAGCGAAATCATCTATATTGTCGAATAGAGCAGAGACTGCCGCGTCTCCACCAGCGTTTATGGCTGCCTGTTGCTTGTCGCCGCCGTCCATCCAAGCTTTTATTCCTGCTAAGGCAGCTGCACCAACCACTTGGTTTTTAACATTCATTTCTATTTTTTGCACTTGGTTATCGATGAACCATTTGACAAGGGGATCATCGTCAATAATTTCCGGCTCGATGCTGAATTCAATATCTTTTGCACTCTCTGCGAATGATTTTGGGAGTTCTTCAATAAGTTCATAATCGTCGACACCGTTGAATTCCAGTACAAATGTTTGGGTGTAATCATCGCCTCCGGGGGTGAATTCGAGTTTTCGGTCGATGGTTCCGCCGCCAATCTCTTCTGAAGGGAAGTTGATTGTGATAATGCCGTTGTCTTCATCGACAGTCTCTTCCTCAAACTCAAGTTCTAGCTCTTTGTAGTCCTCAGGTGCTTCTTTATCCCCTATTTGACTGTCATCAAATATATTTGAGAGATCCTGTCGGTCAAGATTTGCCTTTTCTTGCGGTATGCATGCTGCGAGTAGCATGAGTGATGTCATCAATAATGCAATGTATTTCATCGATATCCCCCCATTTGAATGGTGGCTGATCCATCATAGCATTTATAAAGTTTTTTGAAATAATTGCATCATTCGATGGTGATGAGAGTAAAATCTCGGTAATCCAGCGGCTCATCTGACAGAAAATAATGCTTGAATCGCCTTTTATCAGTCAATTCCACACAAAATGCTTCAAGACTGGTAAGATTTCGGCCATGCAATCCACTGATCCGTTCGTCAATGAATGATTTCCTTCCCTGATAAAAAAAGTCCATGTACGGCCAATCTGCACAGACCTTGTGCCAAGTATGCGTTTTGGCCTCTTTATCCTGTGCAAGGATCAATGTTGGCCAGGCCCGCGGAGGGAGTTCTCCTGAAAACCATTCTAACGCCGCCTGAGGATTGTCTGCGAGCCTGCCTTTTGAATCTGGAGGCAATACTCCGTCGTAAAGTACTTTTAACTCTAACGGATCAATTTCAACTGCCATGATAGGAGGGAGTGTTCTAGGTAATAAATAGGTTTGCCTTATACACAACCAGATGATATTCGAAAATGGACAAAATCCTGGAAACATATATAAACATTGTATCCCTACCAGTTGTTTGGAGGAGATATCATGGTGAAACTCTTGGTAATGATCGTTGTATTGGTTGTCTTATGTGGTGTTGCATCAGCAGAAACCATCATTGTCGATGATGAAGGTGATGGAGACTTTATTTCTTTGCAAGAAGCTGTTGATTATGCTGAAGATGGGGACACTATCCTTGTATATAGTGGTGAATACACCAGCGTTCTGATCAATACTTCAGTTGTTATAGAAGGGGTCTCTGAGGAGTATGGTGTCGGCGCTGACACTGGAAAACCCATTATTGATGCTGGCGGAGAAGGGGGAGCGGATGCCCTCAAGGTGATATCTGATAATGTGATCATAAGCAATCTTCATATTCGCAACAGCGGATTTGACGGAGAGGCTGCTTGCCTTGATCTTCGCACGAGCTATTCCACCATCAAGAATAATGATATCACTGATTGCAAATATGGTATTTTTCTCTCCTATGGCCCAAATTATAATGTAGTAGAGAATAATAGGATAACGTATTGTGAGAAAGGCATGTTGCTTTCGGGCATGCATAATATCATTTTTAACAATTCTGTCTCTTTGAGTACAACCGGCATAACAACAACCCCCTCATCCTCTGACACCACAATATATCTCAATTCACTGTTTGATAACACCTTTAATGCCGGAGAGACGAGTGATCATGTGAATCATTGGGACAACGGCCAATTGGGGAATTATTGGGATGATTATGTCCTTTATGGGGGATATGATAATGACGGAGACGGCATCGGCGATATGCCTGTCTATCTTCAGTGGGAGCCAAACATCATTGCTGATTATCATCCCCTGATGTACCCTTGGCATGAACCAGTGGTGAATCTTGGGACTGGAGAAGCATTTGCATCCATCCAGGAAGCGATAGATGATTCTGATACCGTCGAAGGGAATGTCATCTTGGTGAGGAATCGGGTGTATGATGAGCATGTAGTTGTTGACAAGCCGGTGATCCTTCTTGCTGATAATCAAGGCTTTGCAGCGATTGACGCGAGTGGGAGCGGGACTGCATTGACCATTGCGGTGAATGATGTCCTGGTGGTCGGTGTGAATGTGCAGAATGCAGAAAAGGGCATTGAAGTGCTGTCGAGGAACAATGAGATTAGAGAATCAGAAATACGAGAAAATGAAATTGGAATCCGAGTCCTTAACAGGCGCAACACACTTATCAGTAATGATATTCATGACA
>JBDRLS010000032.1:0-3868 GCA_043812875.1 Nanobdellota archaeon | reverse complement strand
CCGCGCCCAAGCTATGGCTCGGGTCGTTTTTCCTCCCCTCGCCCAGTCGGGGGGAGAGACAAACGAGTCCTTCGGACCGCGGCCAAACGACGTTAAAAAGGAGAAATTCTACAGAGCCGTTTGATAATATAGTTTTATATAGTTCCTTTCTTTCCTTTTGTCTATGGGGATAATCAATCATCGGCTGGTGCAACTTCTCATATCAGAGCTGCCGCGCTATCTTGGCGGTGCAGAAGAACTTCCAAACGAAGCAAGAGAGGCGTTGATTGCAAGCCTTACTGGTCAGGAGATCAAGGATCCTGGGATGACTCCCCTTTCCGGTGAACCAGTAAAACTCTTCGAAGTTGAGAAGAGAAATATTGAATACCTCCTCACCCTAGTTGCTTTAGTCGATAACTTCGGCGCCTTTCGTGAGGGTAGGGATAACTTCACTGCGTTTGCCGATGCATTCTATGACCAGCTTGGCCGGCCAGATAATCGACAGGACCGTCTTGAGACCCAACGCATGCTCGCGCTCCTCACCCTGAGCCATTCTCCTTACTCATTGTTAGCTAAGCTGGATGAAACACCGCTAGGAGATCATTCCACCATCATCCGCTCAAAGCCCGTCATCGCTGTCCCTGGATTACCTGCTGACGCCACACAACACATCCATAACTGGCAGAATTCCCTTTATTGTCAGGAGAGAAAAGGGCCTGGTAGTCAACACTAATACTTCCCCAACGATAGCTGTCCCTTCCTCGCGCCTTTCTTCACTTTCACGACCTGTTCTCCGACCTGCTGCTTGATCGACTGCGCCACCTTGGGCCCAAGGATCTGCGACAATGTCGCAGGAGAGGCATGTTTCACCGATTGAATGTCTTTGATGTTATTTTTGAACAGCTTTCGGGCTCTTATCCTACCAATATCCTTGAAGCGAAGCAGCCCGAACAACTCCTCTTTGGCGCCGTACTTCAACCGCATCCGAGTCTTCCTTATTTCAGGAATCGCCTCTTTCATCTTGAGGATCTTCGCCAGCTCATCCATAGCAAAAAGAAGCCAATCACCAATGTCTAATTTTCCCCTGATCTCTCCTGGACGGATGTCATAGGCTTCAAGAAGATGCTCTTCATCTTTCTCGTCGATCCAGTCCTGCATGAACAACGCTGTCTTGATCGCATTCTGAAACTCCTCGAATTCAGGATCATAGAAATAAGGCTCATTCTCCAAAAGGGAGTCGTGGTATTTTGCCATGGCATCCGAGATGAGCTCGTCATCTTTCTTCCTCACCCTCAGCTGAGGCCGCATCTCCAACGTCCGGGCAATGATATGCAAAAAAGAGAATGCTCTGACTTTCTTCCGATCCATCCTGTCGAGGCAGTCAAGAAGGTATCTTGCGGTGAAAGGATCTAGATAGAGCTCAGCGACTCTTCTCCCCAGAGGCGTGGCCTCAAGCTCCTCAGTCAAGAGCTTGTCAGCGTCGACGAAAAGATCTTCCTTCGCTCCCTTCAGGAATTTCCATTTCTGCAGTTGTGCGATCATGCTGTCTAATTTCCCCTCCAAGAGTTCCATGTCTCCGAATTGTTTCGCCCAGAAGGTCTTGCTGAAGAAATCGACGAGCATGGTCCTTGTGGTGATGAACTCAGCGGAGATAAGGCTGAGGATATATGTCCTGAGAACCGGTTCAACTGCTAATTTCGATTGGATCGACTCCGGCTCGCCGTGGATGTATTGATCGATTATCTTCTCGTTCTCCGCATCTGTCGAGGCGATGGCGATGGCCTCGCCATAGCTATCGAATGACGGCCTGCCTGCCCTGCCGGCCTGCTGCAGATATTCCAGGACCGGAATCCATGTTAAGCCGTGGTGCCCATACCTTCTCAGATCCCTCAATATGGTCCTGAATGCAGGAAGGTCAACGCCCGCTGCTAATGTGGGAGTGCAGGCGATGATGGGAATCTTCTTCTCCCGGAATGAGTCTTCAATGAGTTCGCGTTGTTTCTGCGCCAAACCTGCGTGATGGAATGCGGTTCCCCGCTCTAAGCAATACGCTAGACGTTCACACTGCTTGGTTGGTTTGCTCAGTGCTTTCCTGGCTTTATAAGCGATTTCATTGAGATAGGGATGGGAAAGTTTCGTTTTTCGTGCGATGTCCTCTGCTACTTTCTCTGCACTGCGCTTGGTGTTGACAAAAATCAATGCCTGCTTCTTCTTCTGGATCGTGTCTAACGCTAGGTCAACTGTAGGATCTTTAGTCTGAGAAGGGATGATTATTGAATCCATCACAAGAAGAAATAGGGTTGCCTTTTTATGGTTTCTCTAGTCCTCGGCTGACAAGATGGGTATGAAAGATGTCTCCCCAGGCAACCTCGGCGTGTCCTTGAGCCGTCTCCTGGTCTCCCTGTTCACGAGCCGCCTCATATTTAAGAAATGCAGCCTCAACATGTGGCTTTACACAATCCTGGGACAGGCCGTTTTGCATGCCCTGAAAGCCAATATTAATCTCTTCCAATTCAGCTTCATCATCCCAGCGTTCAAATCTCAAGCGACAATATGTTTCAATGCTATATAACGGATATAAACCCATGTTCGGGGGGAATGTATCGTGCTATTTAAAGATGATTGTTGAAACACCATAAATAAAAAAACAGAAGTTTTATATATAAGAGCACTTACAAATGCATTACTATGGTAATGGATACCCTCCAAATAAGATTATGTCACGGCCTTCTCGAAAGGATCGATGACCTTGTTCAGACTGGAGTCTATGCTAATCGCTCTGATGTCATCCGTGACGCAGTAAGAAGGTTGGTGATCGACAAATTAATTGGAATCTTGCCCTCCAAAGGAAATTCTGTGAATGAAATACGGACATTAAGAAGAAAATTATCTGAGGCGAATTTTCATTTGGATAAGATCAACAAGCTAGCGGATTAAATCTTCTGGTCTGTACACTTTCAGGTGATTCTAGGAAAAAGATAGTAATTTCTTGTCCCGAGTTATTTATGGAATATCCAATCTTTTTGCAATGGCGACATGGAGATAATCATAAAAACTAAGAAAGCCATGGGCTTGTTCAAATTGTCTTGCAAGATCATAATCATCGTTCATAGTTTTGATAATCTTTATACATTCAGCTTCTTTAAAATAGTGCATGACAAGATGGTATTTATTGCCTAAGATACATGAAAGTTCCTTTAACACTATTGTCGAGACAACAATGAACCCTTTATCTTCCTCAATTTGTTCAATGAGTGCTTTCGATAACTTCCAATAAGAAATGCCTTTTCTCAAATCAACTTCTTTCTTAAAAAGATTCAACCAAATACACGAATCGAAATATATTCTTCTATTAATCATAATGTGCATAGACAATCTTCTTTCTTAACAAAAGGTAAGTCAAAAGAATACGGCCCGCTTAATTTTAGTGCCAGGCATGGGCGCCAAAACGGCTGAACGACTGATACTTGAACTCAAGGACAAGGTGGCTAAACTTGCTGCGGAAGTCACCCCCCTGATTGCCCCTCAGTATATCGATCAGGTCGATCTGGATGTTATCTCTGCCCTGCTCAACCTTGGCTATCGCCGGTCGGAAGCTGAAAAGGCCGTAACCGCGGCCAGGACTGAAATTGAAGAAGAAGCAGAACTATCTGAGCTTCTCCGCGCTTGCTTAAAAAGGCTTCAACGGGCTTAACAAAAATGGAAGATCGGATATTAGACCCTGACCGTCTTCCTGAAGAGTCATCTTTTGAACAGGGAATTCGGCCCAAGTTATTCAGTGAGTTCGTAGGCCAGAACGAACTTAAAAAGAATCTTACCATTTTTGTCCAAGCCGCCAAAGCCAGGGGCGAGGCCCTTGACCATGTACTCCTTTACGGCTACCCTGGCC
>JBDRLS010000031.1:0-9814 GCA_043812875.1 Nanobdellota archaeon | reverse complement strand
ATCAGGGGAAACCTTCAGGATCGCATATTTTACAGCGCCATAACCGATCGATCTTGCATTCTCATCGATATTATCCGAATATCCACGCTTCTTTATCTCAAGCCTTGCCTTATGCTTCGCTTCCTTCATGAAATCTTCAAGCAAGACGACATTCCCTTTCCGGGTAGACATCTTTCCGTCGCTGAGAAGGATAAAGCTGTAATGGATCGACTCAGGCGCTTTTTTCCCGAGGAGGTCGAGGGCAGCGATGATCTGCTGGTGGTAGAGCTTCTGGTCTTCGCCGAGGACGACGATATTCTTGTTTGCCATCTTGATCTTCATCAGATTATATGCGATGTCTCTAAGGCCATACAATGAGGTGCCATCTCCTCGGGTAAGGACAAAAACCGGGGATTTCATTGGCAGCTTGTAGTCTTTGAGATCGAGGACTTTCCTCTTATCGTCGTCCACAAAGATCTTGCCGGTCTTCTCAAGGTCTTTGAGGACCTTATCGGTGTCTTTGCTGAAGAGATAATCCGATTCATAATCAAAGGCATCATACGTGATGCCGAAATCATTGAGGATAGCCTCTTGGCCTTTGACGCATATGTCGACAATCTCCCTAAATTTTTTCCGGACAGAGACATTGCTATTTTCAAGTTGGTGGAGGAGGGCAAAGACCTCTTTCTCTTTTTCAGGATGGGCCTTGAGCTCCTCATTCGCCTTGATATATATCGAAAGGAGCTTGTCGAAGCTCGGCTTCTGTGATGCGCCGAGCACGAGCAACGCGATCTGCTTGCCTATGTCGTTCACAAAGAAATGCCGATCGACCTTGTATCCCTGGAAGGCCATGATCCGGGCAATAGAATCGCCGATGATGGCGTTCCTGGCGCGGCCGACGTGCGGGGAGGCATTGGGATTGATGCTTGTATGCTCAATGAGGAGTTTCTTGCCATTTCCCTTTCTTGATGAGCCATATTCCTTTCCCCGTCTCTTGATATCATGGATGACATCCTTTGCGAAATCTCCTTTCTTCATGAAGAAATTGATGTACGGGCCAGCAGCAGTGATTTTTTCGATACGTCCCTTCGGCCTCAGATCTTTTACCAATGCCTCTGCTATCAAAGGAGGAGCTTTTTTCCAATCCTTTGCGAGGATGAAGCAGGGAAATGCTAAATCGCCGAAATCCGCCTTGGGCTTTTCAAGCGGAAAGCCATTCAGTTTCGTTGCTCTCTCCAGAAGCTTGCGCACGTCTTTTTCAAAACCCATGCCCTGCTAGGACAGATTTCGATTTATATGTGTTATGGTTGGAAGATCATCGCATATCTGAAAAAGGCATCATGGATGAACTACACCTTTGTCAGGCCTTTTTAACACACTCAGAAGGCCTTTTTTAACCGAAACCTTTAAAAATGAACATCGTCTTTTCCCTTATAAAGGGGGACTGCGATTGAAGGGCGGAAAAGATGATAATCTTAAACTCTGTCCCCATTGCAAATCCATCCATATCAAAGAGAATTGGCGGCTTGCAGGCACAGTATATGATTGCCTAAAATGCAAATACCATGGACCGATAGTGCTTGAGATGAGCGCTGAAGAATACAGAAGAATGAAGAAAAATGGAAAATAAGCTTGACAATACAAATCAGCTTGACGACAAGTTGACGCATGGAATGTCTCCCGTTGAAATACAGAAAATGGGGACTCAGGGTACGTATGGAGGTCTTAATAGACGGCCTATGCCCTATGCATGTTCTCCCGAAATTGATATTTTAGTCAATCCGGATAAAGCTATTGGGTATGGTAAAAACCCTTCACCTCCTCCTGTCGAACCAAGACATCCTTCTAATCTGAAGGCGCTCGTTGATGCGTACAATAGTGAACGAGGCATCGTTTCTGCAGATGAAGGACCTGTTTCCGGCCTCGAACAAAAATTACCAACTGGCGGAGAAACGAGAACTCCTATGAGAAATCCTGATAATTATGTATGGCTGTTCACAGATTGTGAGGAACTGAGTGATGTCGTAGCTGAATATCATGCTGGAAAGACCGCTGATCCCATCAGGAAGCTCGCTGAAGGAAAAGACCTCTATTCTTATGATGGCAAACAGATAACTGTCTTAAAGAAGAAAGATAATGCCAAGAAGCATGGAGGCGTTGTGCCAAGCCGGGCGCCAGGCTATGATGCCCCCCCGGCGGAGATGGCTGCGCAAGCGAATGCACTCGAGGGACTTCCCAGCTATCACGGAGAGGACGGACCATACGCCGGGCCGGCTGCGATAACCAAGGATTATTTTGAACGGGTCATTCTCGCGCCTGCACGGCAGAATCTAATGAACGCACGGCCAAAAAGCACAACAGTGATGCATCCGAATCATCCAGAGATGGCTGGCTTATATGGCTTTACTCGACCCGTGAATGGGGAGCAGTCATTCAATTCTGACATTCCTGCTCATCTTGTACCTTTTATATGGTTTCATGAACTAAGGCATCAAGATCATCCTGACACCCCCCTGAATGAATATAGGACAAACCAAGTTGTTGCATGGAGTTTGGAAGATCGAAATATCATGAATTACAATGTTAGATCAAGTTAAGGTGATATCATGGGAATACAAAAATCACTGCAGGGCGTTGAGCATGAAGAGCGGCAAAAGATCTGCCCAGAATGCGGCGGCGAGATCGGCTTCCGCCACGGCGAAGACTTCTGCAAGAAATGCGGCCTGATCCTCAATGATTAAAGTTGGGAAAACAGATCAGCAACCTTCTTCGGGCCAAGGACAAGGATGAATGACGCTAGTTTCGGGCCCCTATCTCTCTTGAGCAGCACCTGATATGCCCCTTGGAAGAAAATCGTATTCTTGATGCCGGCTTCTCCACAGATCTCATAGAAGCGATTGAACAGGTCTTTCTCTTCCCATTCTTTCTCCTTAAGGTCCTCGGCAAGCATCTTCAGTGCATGGCGCTGTTCAGCAGAGATCTTCGCACCCTTCACAGAATTCTGTAGCTCAAACCGTGCCTCATCAGGAGCATAGTCTTTAAGCCATCTCTTGGCTTTGGACAGGCGATCGAGGATATCCTCTTTTCTCTTTTTATCATACTGCCCTGTCTTCTTCAAGCTGGCGATCATGTCATCTTCGTTCTCATAGAATTGGACGAGCATGAGTGCATGATTGAAGTTCATAGGCAATGACGCTTTCGTATCACCGACTGAGTACGCATGGAGCTTCTTATAATGAGCAAGCTCCTTCTCATTGTCAAGCTTCTGCTCCCCAAGCGCAAAACGTGTTGTCCGGTCGATATCCTCATAGACAAGAGGCAGCTCCTTCCAAGAGAAGGATCTGGTCGTCATCAGGCGTTTGTTATAGAGCAAACGGAGCATCTCAGCTGTCGCGACATTCAGCCAGTCCTTCGGATAGACAACATTCCCCACAGATGCGCTCATCTTCTGTCCCTCAATAAGGAGATGTTCATAAAAAATAGGTTCAGGCATGGGGAAATCCAGGATTTTTTCAACGATCTCGCCGTTGACCCACCATGCACTATTTGGCACTTGATATTCTTTGCCAGCCCCTTCACTGCATACCTTCCAGCGCGCCCATTGCGCTGCCCACTCCCCCTTCCAGAGCAATTTCCCTTTATCTTTGAGCGGGTCAGCATCGCCTTTATGACCGCATCCTTTTGCCGTGGTCTTCTCAAATCGGTAATCCTTGCACTCATACTGCACCTTCTCCCCATCGAAATGGGTGATGGCTGGGGTGGCTATCTTGCCGCATCGCGCGCAGATCGGCTTCCAGGGAGAGAAATCATCCGGCAGCGGCTCCCGCCGATACTTATTCTGGATATCCTTGATCTCTTTAAGATTGGCCATGATGTCCTTGATGAACGGCTTGAAATGGCCCTTCTCGTATTCCTCCATCATGGAGAATTTCTTCATCTTGGAGAAGATGAACTGGTCGATGACCGTGAGATAGGCATCCTTGTGCTTTGCAGCGTAGCTCTCAAAAATTCCTTCAGGATCAGGGATAGACGTCACAGGCATGCCGAGATATTTTTCATATGCTTTTGGGACGCCTTCAGGGATCTTCCGCAGAGGATCCATGTCCTCTGCCACCCAGATGAGCTCGGTCTTGACACCGGCATTCTGGAGCGCCATATGGACTGTGCTCCCCCTGATGGTGTCAGATAGCCTCCCAATATGGAGCACACCGGATATGGACGCTGAGGTCTTCACGACGAACTGCTTGAACAGAGCCATCTTTTTATCCTGATAATGATACTCCTTGCGATTGATGATGGTCTGCGCAAGCTTATCCGCCCAGAAGAGTTCTTCCATCAGAGCGGATGCACAAGGCTCGTTTAAAAAACTTTCTTTGCATCGGCCGCGTAGAACACCTGGTTCTTTTTGATCCTGGCGGTGTGCTTTTCTGATCACTCACCTTGTAATCCGCTGCTTAAACGGATCAAAAAGAATTTCACCTTATCGGTTTTCTACGCGGCCTTTGCATCACATTTTTAAATCCCACCCCCTTCATCCTCTTAGGTGATCATCAATGAAAAAGCAGGTCAATTTCGAGATAGACTCAGGACAGAGTTTCTTTGCAGACGAACTTACTGTTGTCCATAATCCGACAAAGCTCATCTTTGATTTTAAGAGTGTCACTCCCCGTTTTGATATGAGAAATAGGGAAGCACAGCCGATGAAAGTGACGCATCATGTGGTCGTTGTCGACATATACATGGCGAAAGAGATCATCAAGATACTTGAAGAGAATGTCAAGCATTACGAGAAGCGATTCGGAAAGATTGCAATCCCTGATGCAGTCAAAAAAGCCAAGTCCCAGGTAAAGGATGTCAAGGAAGAGACCATTGAGGCGCCGACCTATTTTGGCTAGCTACAACGCCCAGCAAACTCGCTAACGTTCGCAGCTTAGCGCAAGGCGCATAGGATCCAACGGGGAACGTTCGGTCCACCGTCCGGTCGCACAGCAATCCCGTTGACTGCAACATGTGCCGAATTGATGAGGGTGCAGTGAATGAGTAGGTGCATGACACACTAGCTTTCCGCATCTACTTCAGTGCCTTCAGGATGGCAGCGCCAATCGATGCATTCCATGCCTTCAGCACACGTTTTTGATTCGTGCCAGGCATCAACGCAGCATTCATGCGGGCATGGCGGCAATCCCGGCGGGTTCACCACGTATCCTGTCGCCCGGTTTTTTCCGAGCAGGGTCCCCTCCTGAAAAAAACTTAAGAATCCGATGCCGACGAAGATGATCACCAATATCCCGACAAACATGGTTGTGCGATGTTTCTGATGATTGACCTTATAATCAGCATATGTCCCTATCATGTCATTCATGTCATCTAATTTGACGCCATGGTCCAGGAGAACACGTTTTACAACATTGTGGTTGATCCCGTACACTTTCGCGATCTGCTCAGAAGTCAGCTTCTTTTTCTTGAAGAGACGGATGATGTCTTCATCAGTGTAATCAATGGGGACATTCGGCATGCTATCCTTTCAGCAAGCTCTCTTTAAAAAAGTTTGCTTGGACGCAACCTTTAAAAAGAAGTGCTGATGTCCCTAACATCTTGGGCCCGTAGCTCAGCCTGGTAGAGCGCTCGGCTCTTAACAGATGATGTCTGCTAGAAACCGAGTTGTCGCGAGTTCAAACCTCGTCGGGCCCATGAGCTTCTTACTGGAAAAAAAGGAATAAGTACAAACCACGCCAATTCTCCATTTATTGGACCCCAAAAACCAAAACATATTAAAAAGAAACACCCGGTTAAAGGCATAATGCCAAAGAAATGCATCATCTGCGACGGCGAAGCGACGTACATGGTGAAGGGATCAAGTGAATTCTATTGCGGCGAGTGCGCCCAGGATTACTTCTCGGATATGAACCTTCTTGAATCGTTGAATGATATCCTCTTGGCGTGAACCCATGACCTACACACTCTATCCCAAGAGAATGAGGGGATTGCTTCCGACGATTCTCGGCAATGTCAGTGCAGTGATCCTCCTCTATTTCGGCGTGAAGTTCATCTTCACAAAGCTCTCGCTTGATATCGGTGGATTAGGCGGATCGCTTTTCCTTCTCCTTTTCTTCGGGGTCGGCGTCCTTGCCCTGCTGGATGCCCTCCAAGTGTTGCGCATCGCCTATATATTCAATTATAATCAAGTATTCATCCAAGGAGCCAACAGGACCTTTGTGATAAGGCCGCCGCAAGTGAGCCAGAACATCTTTGACAAGCTCTTCGGCACATGCTCCATCTCAGTGGGGGATGGCCGCCTTGACTTTGTGCCCTATGACAATCGCATCATCACCTATATCCACCAGCTCGCCTATTACAGAAACATTTAAAAATCCTGTTTTCTTAGGATGACAAAAAGGGTTGCCATGATAAAGGTTTTCAATTACTCAAAATACGTATTTATCCTGCTGTTCCTATTCATACTCTTTCTTACGTATCTCGTGGTCAAGCCAGTGCTCTTCACGATCCTCGGTGCAGCTATCTTCGCTTACCTTGTTTACCCATTGTACAGATTCCTCCAGACGCGGATGAAAAAACGGTTTGCGGCCTTCATCACGATGATGGCACTCACACTAGTAATCATCCTGCCCCTTGCCATCATCCTTAATGCTGTGACCAGTGAACTCATTAAGGTCTATGGGTTCATGCAGACCCGGATATTTGCCGGAGATATCGTTGATAACATCTGCAGGGAATCCCAGGTGTTATGCAATGTCATCACAAACATTGGCACCCCGGAGGACGTCCAATTGTTCGTCAAGGACATGATGAAGAACGGGATCAATTTTCTTATATCCCAAACTACAGGCATCATCCGCAACATTCCAGAATTCATCCTCCAGCTGATGGTGTTCTATGTGGCGACGTTCGCCTTCCTCGTCCATGGCAATTATATCATCAAACGCATGTGGCAGATGCTTCCCATGTCACGAAAACATCGCACCAAGATCATGAAGGCCGTCAGCGACATGTTCCAGGGAGTCATGTATGGCCATGTACTCACGGCAATCGCCCAAGGATTCGTCGCCACGATCGGCTATATAATCTTTGGAGTGCCCCACCCGTTCCTCTTAGGTTTCCTGACTCTCGTCGCATCTTTTGTGCCCTTTATCGGGACTACGCTCATCTGGATCCCTATTGCGGCATACATGCTCTTTTCTGAATATATCAATGGGAGTTCACTCTGGCCGGGGATGCTTCTCCTGCTCTACGGCACATTCATCATCAGCGTGGTTGATAATATCATCAAACCGAGGATCGTCGGCAAGCATACCGGAACCCATCCTGTGGTGATCTTCATAGGATTGATCGGAGGCATCGCCGCATTCGGGCTGATCGGCATGGTCATCGGTCCGCTGATCCTGTCGCTATTCATCGTCTTCATCGAATTCTATGAGGCCGAGAGCAAATGAAATTCAAGGTCAAGGAGATGGGCATTGCCACAGGAGGGCCGCTTATCGCCAATATCAACAAGGAAGACGCAAAAGAGCTAGACCTCCATTCTGGCGACCGCATAAAGATCATGACCAACCGTAAAAGGATCGTGGCCATCATCAACATCGCTCAAGGGAAAGCCGTTCCGCGCGGAGTCGTCGGCCTCTTTGATGAGCTCCTCGGAAAATTAAACTCGAGAAACGGGTCCTCGATAGTGGTAAGCCTCGATGAACGCCCCCAGTCCTTGCAATACATAAAGAAGAAGATGGCTGGCGAGACACTGACAAAAGAGGAGATCAACCGCATCGTATCAGATATTGTCGGAAACCGGCTGAGCGATATTGAGCTCAGTTATTTCGTTGCCGCATGCCATTTCCATTCCATGACCCCTGCAGAGACCACCTCATTGACAAAAGCCATGATCCAGACTGGTGATGTGCTGAAACTTAGGAATAAGATCGTCGCCGATAAGCATTGCACCGGCGGCGTCGCAGGCAACAGGACCACCATGATCGTCGTCCCCATCATCGCCGCAGCAGGAATTACCATGCCGAAGACCAGCAGCCGGAGCATCACCAGTCCAGCGGGAACAGCAGACACCATGGAAGTGCTTTGCAGCGTTTCCTTCTCCCTCACAAAGATGAGGTCCATTGTTCATAAGACCGGCGCATGCATGGTGTGGGGAGGCGCCATCAATCTCGCTCCTGCAGATGACCGCATCATCCGGGTGGAGCATCCGCTCAGCCTCGACAGCAGATCCCAGCTTATTGCGAGCATCATGGCAAAGAAAGCATCGGTATCCGCGACCCATCTACTCGTAGATATTCCCGTCGACCCGTTCGGTAAAGTCTCCACAAGATCCATGGCTCGGAGCATCAAACGGGATTTTGAGATCATGGCAAAAAAACTCGGGATGAAGGCCATAGTCATCATTACCGATGGTTCCCATCCCATCGGCCGCGGCCTCGGCCCACAGCTTGAAGCAAGAGATGTCATCTGGGTGTTGGAAAACGATCCTCGCGCACCTCCGGATCTCCGCCAGAAATCAATAAAGGTCGCGGCATGCATCCTTGAGCTGACGAAAAAGGCAAGGAAGGGGCAAGGTAAAAAGCTTGCCAGCGATCTGCTCGACAGCGGAGCGGCCTGGAAAAAAATGCTGGAGATCATCAAGGCGCAAGGCGGTAAAACACCCCATACTGACAGGATCCATCAGGCAAGATATGCCCTCATGGTGCACGCGAATCGCTCAGGGAAAATCAACAAAGTCGCCAATAGCTTTTTCTCCAAGATATCACGGATAGCAGGTTCCCCCCACGACCCTGGTGCAGGGGTCTATTTCGAGAAGCAGATCAATTCCCGCGTTGAGAAAGGAGATGTCCTCTACCATGTTTATGCAAACAATAAGACACGGCTCGAGCATGTCAAGGAAATTCTTAAAAGCACTAATGGTGTCAGCGTCAGGTAATGATAACATCGGAAGATGACTTCGGAACGGAGCAATCAATACACGATTGTTCGTCCCTCTGGATATGATAGCGGCGAAATATATTAAGGATGGATGGCTGCTGTTCTGTTTATTTCTTTGCCTGATAAACAAAGACATACCCCAGCAAAGAAGGCCACATCTTTGTCAGGGCATAGCTCATGAGGTGGATGACATGCAGCGGTCTCCCTTTTGCCGTGCTTGGAAAGACCAGGGGAAGAGGGGTCGGACATACTGCCCTCTGCTGGATGCTTAATCCGGCATCTCTCAGAAGACGTCTTGCGCTCGAGGGGGTGAAGAAATGCACGTGAGTCCTATCGAGCAAGCCTTTCTGCGCATAGGGGAATCTGCCGATCAGAAGGTTCAGGCGGACATACAGATGGGTGATATTGGATATTGCTGCTATGACCTTGCCTCCTTTCTTGAGATAGGGAAGCAGATCCTTCACTGTTTTTAGCGGGTCATGGGTATGCTCAAGGATCGAGCCAAAGATGATGATATCTATCTCTCCTTTCTCGAAAGGGAAATCCATCGAGGGGACATCATCAAGGTTACCGATGGTGACGCTTTTGCAGATGGTATTGGCCCTTGCGGCGTCTTCGGCATTGCCCTCGATGCCATGGACGGTGTGGCCCTGCTGAACCATCAGCTTGGCAAGGAATCCATCGGCGCATCCGACGTCAAGGATGATGGAGGGCCTCTCCCTTTTTGTAAACATGAGGATGCGGGAGTGAGAGCTCAATGGA
Source organism: Nanobdellota archaeon (assembly GCA_043812875.1). Classification (GTDB taxonomy): domain Archaea; phylum Nanobdellota; class Nanobdellia; order Woesearchaeales; family JAHIVG01; genus JBDRLS01. The sequence goes on along the minus strand of JBDRLS010000031.1, from coordinate 133 downwards.
TCCGTTTTTAAGGTGTAGATGGTCATCGTGCCATCACCTTTTCTGCAAGCTGAAACGCTCTAACGAGGCATTGGTCAATATCCATATACAGATATCTTCCTGATCTCCCGATCACATCGACATGACTGAGGTT
>JBDRLS010000030.1:0-19951 GCA_043812875.1 Nanobdellota archaeon | reverse complement strand
CTCAGCAAAGAAGAGATTGTTGTTGGTGGGATTAAAGATAGCGGAAAGGACTGGCTGTCTGTGTTTTAGGAGACAGATGCCGACGCGGAAGGGAGGGGTCCGCTTATAGTAGTTGATCGTGCCATCTATGGGATCTATGATCCACATGAAGGGTGATGATGATTTTGAGAAGCCTTCTTCCTCGCTGAGGATACCATGGTCGGGGAACACTTCTTTTATGCGGCCGATGATGAGTTGTTCTGAGAGCAGATCCACATTCGTGGTTATGTCGCTCTTCGCCTTGAATGTCGTCCGTTTGGACTTCCGGAGATTCTGGATGAGGATCTGGCCAGCGTCCCTGGCGGCGTCCTTCGCGAGTTGCCTGGCAAGAAAGATGTCCATAAATAATTCTGAATAGTCAGTGATTTATAAATCTTGTTTTATTACGTCTTTTTCACAAAGAACATGCAATGATCCTTTTCATAGGGCTCTAAAAGCCGGTAGTCGATAATGGTCATCTTCTTCTCCAATTCCCTGCGGGTTTCCTGGAAGATGTCTTTTGGGCGTCTTGCAATGTCAATGGATCGTGCCTTGACGCACAATGCGCCGAAACCGCCTTTTTCGAGGAATGCATCGCAGTTGAGGAGGAATATTCTTAGTTGGTCTCTCTGCGCGATGTCTTGGTAGACATAATCGACTTGGGAGACACGGTCCTTGAAGGTGTCTGGCTGGGCGGCATCAGCCAAGATGGGCGCCATGTTCTTTCTTGATTCGCAGATAAAATAGAGATGTCTCATGACTCTCGGCGCTGAATCTAGAGCGAAGACAAAGCCTCGGTTGCCGACGATATCTGAAACGTGGGAAGCTGTAGTTCCTGTGGAAGCGCCGAGGTAGAGGACGATGTCATGCTCCCTCAATCCAGATACGGAGCAGCCCTTCATGATGGCTGCTGCTAATTTGCTCCTCCTCGGTTCCCATTCCCTGTACTGGAGCTTGCCTTCCTTGATGAAGCGCTCGCCATAGACTGGGCCTGCGCCCAAGTTTCTCGTAAGGAGGGTTTTTCCCTTCTCGAAGATGCCGTCGAATTTCATCTGTTTCATCTTCGTGCCTCCACTTGCTTGAGCAGCTTATTACCCATGAACTCGCCGCCGAAGAAATCGATCCTCGCGGCGATCGCTATTTTGTCCCCCAATGCTCTGGCGATCTTGCCGTGCCTTTTCTTGTCTGCCTTGGCGATGAATGGGTGTTCATGGAGGATGCCGTATTTCGGAGGTCTCATGGTCTTATTCTTGAGATGTCTGAACAAGGCCTTCTCTGCTCCTAAAAGCTGGATTGTGGAGCCGGGCATCTCTGCCAGGTTTTTGAGTGAGCCAGCGATGCTGAGGAGACGTGCTCCTATCTGGGCGCCGGCAAGGGTGTAGACATTTCTTAAGTGGGCTTTCATCTGATGCTCGATGTGGTTCATGAGTTCTTGTTCGAATTCGAACAGTCTTGCGCATTGCTTTGCTAGGTTGAGGACTTCTGTCTTGTCATGGCCGGTAAAAGGAATTCCTAGTTGGCTTTTTGTCGTGTCTTTGAGGATTGCTGGGATGAGCGCTTTATTGTCTTTTATCCTGAAGATGAGTTCAGGGTTTGCGTGCACATACCATCCTCTGAGGCGGCCTGTTAATTGGTTCGCAGCCTTATTGCATTCATCATAGCTGTAGAGCGTCTGTATGATGAGCTGGTCTGAGGTTACAGATTCTCTAAGGGATTTTGCTGTCTCGCGGAAGTTTTTTTCTCGCAGGGAGGAAGCTTGGGACTTGTGGATCATAAAGATGATGTTCATCGTTTGTTTTTAAAGGTTTTGTGGAGAAAGATGATACTTCACTCACCTATCCATGGAGAATTCCTTCTCAAAACAATATATTAAATGCTATAAAACATGCACCAACGAGGAGCAAAGGCAAGATGAAGGACGCGAGCATGCCTATTGCGATATATCGTCTTTGCGGGAATAATCTTATTAATAGTATTATTTCAAGAATTACCAACGCTAGGGGAATAATGGCAGACGCAAGAACTTCCATCCATGTAGTACTCAGGATTTGTGATGTCCAGCTCATGGTAGACAGGAGGGCTAAAAGGATCATTCCAATAAGCACGTTCAGGGTGAGTCCCTTCATGAAATCGACTACTTTTTTCTTTCTGGTATCATAAAAATCAACCATATCCCACCGTCTTTCTTTTTTCGTTTAAATACTTTGCGTTGATGAAGAGCAGTGCTCCGATGGAGATGTATTGGAAGATGGTCAATCCGAGATAAGTCTGCTCTTCCTTGATGAACTCCAGGAGAAACCTGAAGATAAAATAGGTGTTCATCAGCAGATAAAACAGGTATCCTGGCTTGGCGTTCTTCCTTTTCATCATCAGCAAACTGAACATTACGATGAAGAACGCTGATTCATAGAGCTGGGTGGGATGCCGCAGGACGCTGTCCCCAAAATCCACTCCCCAGGGAAGCTGCGTCGGCTTCCCATAGCAGCAGCCTCGCAGGAAGCAGCCAATCCTGCCAATGGCGACACCCAAGGCGATGGCCGGGGCAAAAAGATTGCCTTTCTTCTCTTTGATGCCCAGCTTCCATTTGATGAACATGACTGACAGCGTCCCTCCGATAAGGCCTCCGACAATGGTCCGTCCGGAGAGTATCGGCATGATGTCAGGATAGCTTCGGATGATCAAGGGGAGATTGATGATCCAGATGGGGACCTTGGCGCCAAGGATTCCCCCTAAAAGGCCGGCCATCAGTATGTAGAATGAGTGTTCGCTCACCTTCCTCTGCTCCCGTGCAAGGTGATAATACATCCACAGTCCGGCGAGAAGCCCCAGCATGATGAAGAATGCATAAGCGCTTATTTTTAGGCCCCAGAGCTCGAAGAGCACTGGCCGTATGCCCCAGCTCTCAGAAGGGATGGTGTGATAATCAAGCATTTTATTTATTCTTTCTCCTCGTCAAGGCACAGCATCCTCCTGATTTCATGCACCCATAAAGTTTATACGCTGGGCACAAACCTACTGCTGAGACGGTCTTCATGACCGCCAGCCAGAAAGCGATCATCCAGCCGATGACCGGATTCGCGAAATAGATGCCTATGCACGCTGCTCCTGCGAATATCGCACCCAAGGTGTGTGCGAAGCGCATGCCCTCTACACTTAGCTTTTCTGTCTTGGAAGGGAAAACATGACCTAAGGTGAGACTATACAGGACAATCAAGGGGGAGGATTTGACACCTAACAAGGCAGAGAGCGCCAATATCAAGAAGGCAGCGAGGACAAGCCATGCACCCTTGAAGATGACCGCAATCCAAATCAGTGCCATGACCCCATATCGGCAAAACGCAAAAGCATCGGTTCGTACATTGGCAGTACTACCATTGCATGTATCCTTTGCATGGCCCTTGCGGCTCTTTTTCAGTGTTTTTGTTGCCATCGTATCTTAGGGAAGAACATCCCCACCTCTTTCTGATAAGTATGATATTCCTTGAATGTCTTTGTTAATAAGGCTTCCTCCTGCCTCGCCCGGTAATGCATGAAAGGAATAAATATCAGTGTATTCGACAAAAAAGCCAAATAATTCGGGTAGGCCAGGCTCGTCCCATAGAACATCAGCATGAGGGATGCATAGAGAGGGTGACGGACATGTCTGAACATGCCCTTTCTACATAGGGTCTGGTCTTTGTAAATCTTTACCTGGTTGGCCCAGTTGCTCCCGAGGTCAAAGCGTCCCTTGATGTTCACAAGACAGCCGAAGACCACTGCTAATAATCCCACTCCCCAAAGGATGGTTCTTGTGAGCTGATCAAGCATGACCTCTCCAATCCTGAACCGTATGAGTGCATAGAAAACGAAGAAAAAGAGGAACATGGTGCCTGTCTCAACAATACTCTTCTTCTCTTTTTTTGCTTTCTTGTTCTTTGCTTCGGTAAAGTTGATGATGATGGATGTAAATAGGGCAAAGAGACACAATCCGACGACGACGTCTGCAATTATGGATATCATTTTCGATGGAACATGTTATACGCTGAAAAAGGTATCTTCTTCAGATCAGGGGTGATGATATGCACACACTCTTTTTGCATGGATTTCATGTCAAAATTATAGACATCAATAAATGAGGTGACGCTGATCCTGAACGTGTTTTCGTTCAAATATTTGCGTCTTTCTTTGGGCGATTTTGTCGCGTAACTTAGCGGGATGATGCTCCTCATTTCCTTGAGAAATCCAAGACAATTGCACCCACTCCCAGGATTCACCAAACCCATCGATGCTTTCTTCAGGATCCTATCTGCGTGAAAGGCAAAGGAGTTATCAATCAACGGCAGATAGCTTTTCACCTTCACCTTCCTCGTGATCGGCACAAAGTCTTTTCCTGAACGAGCAAGATAGGTGACTGCGACCCTTTCCACATCACAGGGAAGTGGGATGATGTCTCCTGGCTTGAACACGCCCGGGAGCTGGCGCTCGATTTCCTTGATCACTCCGGAAAGGGTCATTCGCTTCTTGATATTCCTGAATCTTCCCCTGCCAAAGAAAGCGACAGGCTGAAGATTCACTCCTCTGATGCAACTCGTATCTATGCCGAACTGCACGATCTTTCCTATCTCTTTGTCATTGACCCCTCTTTCCACGGTGGTGACGAGCGTCATCGGGATGTCATTTTTCCGGAGATTCTTGATGGCCTTGAACTTCATCTTTGAGATGTCTTTCCCCCTCAGATGCTGGTAGGTCTTCCAGGAGAAACCGTCAAATTGAAGGTAGACCTCAAAGCGCTCCTTGAATTCGCTCAGCGCTTTCACGAACTCTTCATCCTCAGCAATCCGTATGCCGTTCGTATTGAGCATCACATACTTGAATTTCTTCGACAGCGCAAGCTTGAGAATCTTGATGATATCAGGATGGATGCTAGGTTCTCCGCCGCTGATCTGCAGGATCTCTGCCTGCCCTCCTTCTGAAGCGATGAAAAAATCCATCATCTTTTCAATGAGTTCTAGGGGCAAGAACCCTCCGTCGCCGCTCTTTGCATAGCAGGTCGGGCAGATGAGATTGCACCTGTTGGTGATCTCGATCAAGCCGATGCAGGTGTGCTGGTCATGGCTCGGGCAAAGCCCGCAGTCAAACGGGCATCCTTTAACGATCTTTGTCTGCGTCTTGGAGATGGTGCCAGGCTTCTCAAAGTCCCTCTTGATCTTATGGTAGGCTGCATCATCTTCGAGAAGCTCTTCCTGGGGTCCATGTTGCAGGCAATGTTTCCTGAGAAACACCTTGCCCTTCTTTGTCACGATTTTTGCAGGTATCCTCTTCAAGCACCGGGGGCAGATGCTCGTCGTCGATTCCAGAAAGATGTAGTCCCGGTCCATGTGCTTAAACGTATATCCTCTGTTTATTAATGTTCTGCTAAGCGCTGGGTTGTTGAACAAGGTATCTCTTGCTCCAAGCAAGAGAAGGACTTCTTAAAAAGACTTACTTCAAACGCGCATGCAAAGCAAGACAAGGAACAAGCGAATATTGAAGCAACTCTCTTCTTATTTTCTGGTATGGATACCCTCTTCGGATCAATCTTTCTGAAAAATAATTTTTTTCAATCTCCTGGAATGATCCTAGACCACTCGTACATAATGTACGGCTGTAATTCCTTGAGAACTCTTTTATTCGAACGTATTTTTCCACAAGACTTAATTCAAGCCTTGCGCATGGAATGGTTGCATTCGAACCCGATTCTACCAATGATGCCTTTAATAGCCCTGAATTTAAGGCGTTGGTAAGTGACTCTTCCCATTGCTCACCATCAAATGAAGGAAGTCCATCCTCGTGTCGGCAACTTGCTATATACTGAAAATCATAGGCATTCTCTACTTCCCTATGATATGCAGGAAACTGTTCCTTGATGATTCCCCGAAATGCCTGTGCCGCCACATCCTGATCCATCTTAATCAATTCTTTCCAAAGCCTTTCAGTAGGCTTAAAATACAGGTTGTGGGCTCCCCTCCAAAGATAAATCGTAGAACCATCACCATGATCTCCAAGCACCAATTCCCCCTCTCTGTCGTCAAAGTCTGAAATTTCCAGTCCTTTTATCAGTGATTCCCCTCTATCGACGCGATGAACAAAGAAAACATCCCAGTTTGTCATCGACTCGATCATGTCTTTAACTATCTGAGAGAGCTTTCGATCCGTTCCTAATTCCATTATTTCTTTTTCAATGTTGTTCATTTTAATCACTGTATAAGGGTATCTCAATCATGCATTTAAACTTTTGTCATAAGAATATCTTATGATAATATCGAAAACTATTAATATTGTTAAAGATATTGTGTATGAATGCAACAAATCCTTGAACGCATCGGTTTAACAGGGAATGAGGCAAAGCTATACCTCGCATTACTTGAATTAGGAAGTGTTCCTGCCGGTCCATTAATCAAAAAAGCAGGCATGCATCGGGCAGCGGTCTATGATCTTCTTGATCTGCTCATCGACAAGGGATTAGTTTCATACGTTGTTAAGGCTAACAGAAAATACTTTGAAGCTGCGCATCCGTCGCGGCTTCTCGAATATGTTGATACGAAAAAACAGATGCTTGATGAAAAAAGGAAGGCTTTAGAAACCGTTTTACCACAACTTGAAATGAAGAGGAAGCTTTCCAAGGAACCGCAAGAGGGAACCATCTATAAGGGAAAAAAGGGGTTAAAGTCAATATTTGAGGCTGTCCTGAATGAGAATAAACCCTGGCATGTCTTTGGCGCGACCGGGCAGTTCAAAGAGCTATTCCCTGCCTATTATATCCATTTCCATCGACGAAGAGCAAAGAAGAAAATCCCCCTTAACATCATTTTCAATGAAAACCTCCGCAAGGAACAGAGAGAAAAAGAGCTTGATATGTGCACCCTAAAATACCTTCCTGAATCATATATCACACCATCGACGACGTACGTGTACGGTGATAAGGTGGCAATCATTCTCTGGTCAACGGAACCTATGGCATTTCTGATGAGGAGTCAACAGGTCGCTGATTCTTATAGAGGATTTTTCTCGATATTATGGAATGTGGCAAAGAAGTAGTAGTTCCCCCTATGTCCTCTCTTCCATGAATCGTTTTTTGTTCCTAAACTCAATCACAACCCTTTTATACCAGCGTCGAATTTAGGTTCATATGGACCCACGCATCAAACGCTCAGCAGAAATTCTCGTCGACTATTCTACCAAGGTCAAAAAAGGGGAAAAAGTGATTATTAGTGCTGATGTCGCGGCGAAGGATCTCGCCCTCGAGTGTTTTAAACTCTGCATTCAAAGGGGAGCGCTGCCGAAGATCGAATGGTCTGTCCCCGGACAGGCATACATCTATTATAAGTACGCATCTCAGGAGCAACTCAAAAACTTTCCGCAGATTGCCTTTGACGAGATCAAGCAGACGCAGGCAGTCATCTTCATCGGCGCGTCGCAGAACACCCGGGAATTGACAAATACCCAGCCTGACTACATAGGATTGCGCAGGAAGACATTGAAGCCCATCTCAGACTGGCGGGTCCAGAAGACGAAGTGGTGCATCTTTGATTATCCGACACAGGCATTTGCCCAGGACGCAGATATGTCCTTATCTGAGTTTGAGGATTTTGTATTCAAGGCTGTCGACCTAGACTGGGAAAAGCATGCTAAACAATACATCCGATTAAAGGAAATCCTCGATAAGGGCGAGAAGGTGCAGATCATCGGTGACGATACTGATATTACGCTAGGGATCAAGGGGAGAACATCCATAAACAGCAACGGGACGTATAACATGCCTGACGGCGAGGTCTTCATGGCCCCTGTCGAGACAGAGACCGAAGGGAGGATCCATTATACGTTCCCTGCTATCTATGGCGGACGAGAGGTCGATGATGTTGTCATTGAGTTCTCCAAAGGAAAAGTGGTGAAGGCAACGGCAAAGAAGAATGAAGATATGCTCAAGAAGCTGATCAAGACGGACAAGGGCGCTTCTTATTTAGGGGAGCTAGGCATCGGCACGAATTTTCACATCCAGAAGTTTGTCAAGCAGATCCTCTTCGACGAGAAGATCGGCGGCACAATCCATCTTGCCTTAGGCATGGCCTACAAGGAGGGCGGCGGGGTGAATGAATCAGCAATTCATTGGGACATGATAAAAGATTTACGTGTCGGCGGCAAGATTCTTGTGGATGGCAAGGTCATCCAGAAAGACGGGAAGTTTGTGTATTAATTTTCTTATGCGTTATTACTATGCTTTTCTCACGGCCGCGTAGAAAACCTGGTTCTTTTTGATCCTGGCGATGCGCTTTTCTGATCACTCACCTTGTCATCTGCCGCTTAAACGGATCAAAAAGAATTTCACCTTATCGGTTTTCTACGCGGCCTTTCTCACAATATCTTTATATACGAAAACCCGTTTCCGTCGTTACTATGGCGAAAGAAGTTACAGGAAAAAACAGCCTAAAAAAAACGAGGACATAATCAATCTAGAGGAAGCACGGGCTATCGGCTTCCACCGACAGGGACGGATGGCGATGAGATAGCAGGGTTTCCTTATGCAAAGTTGTTTGCGCAGCTCTATGCACGATTTCCTAAATCAGATGATGGGACTCCTCCAATGCTCGTCGGAGCCGATGCTCAGTCGCTAGAAAGAGCGCTTCAGGGAATCATCTCTGACCCATCTCTCCCAAAGAATGATGGGCGAGTCAAAAAATATCTTGAATATTTATACAGTCTTCTTCCTGAAAAACCCGAGCAAGAAAGTCCGCTGGAAGAAATGCTCAAAGAGGATCCGGATGGGTTTGATGTCAATCTGGCGTTGCAGAGAGGCTATAGGCTCTTGCGTGTCCTTGATGTCGGAAACATTGTCCAGGCAACAGAGATTTCGTATGATGGCCGTAGCACTTCATTCAATCCCTATGATGGCTCTAAATATCTTTATGCACGCATATGGGTTGATAATGTACAAGAGGGAGACTGGGTTGAACTAATTGAAAATACTGATCATAAGAAAAGTCGTTTTCAACGTGATCTTCCCACCAAAGGCGTGAGGCGTTGGCAGGGAGTGGTCATTGACAAATGGGAGGCTGCTCGAAGCCTCGGATTAATACCATTAGAGCCCGGTACAGACTATCTAGAAAAACTCAAAGAAGGGATTCGTGCATATACGCAGGCCATTGTCAAACTTCATCGATTGCAAACCGAGATATTCCATGAAGATTATGCATCCAGTCTTGAGGCATATCGCAGGATCACAGAACATCCTGACATTCCCCACCTCTTCAACTATCGGGATGACGCATCAGCGCTTGAGGAACAACAGACACATAAGGAGCTCGGTAAAGCGTTTATACGGGAAAAGAAAAGGGTCTATCATGAGATAAAAGAACAGAAGCCGAGAATCGACTGCGGAGGCTCCCATTATATTATTATCTAACTAAATATCCGCATCCACCTTGGTGGTGCCGAAGTGGATGGTTTCTGCGTGAGTAATTGATTTGATGTCGGCGAGAATGGTTTTGATCTCTTCCTCTTGCCAGGGGAGATGGAGCTCTCTTATGGGCGCTTTTAGGCTGAGGTTGTTTTCAGACTTGATCTTCCTCACAAATCCTGTGATCTCGACAAGCTTCTCTCCCAATTTCTCGGCTTCCTCGTCGACGAGTTTTTTGTTAAAAGCGGGCCAGGAAGAGAGGTGGATTGACTTCTTTCCTTCCTGCTTTGCGAAATGAGTCTGATAAATCTCCTCAGTGAAGAACGGTGTTATTGGTGCGAAAAGTTTCAGACAGGAGAGCAAGCCTTCATGTAACGTACATTTGGCTGAAATGACTTCGACCTTTGTATAGTTTTCTTGATTGTATAACCTGTCTTTGACAAACTCCAGATAATTATCGCAAAAAGTGATCCAGAAGAACTTTTCAGCGTCAAGACGGGTTCTCGCGTACTCATATTTTGAAAAAGTTTCTGTGGCCCCTTCAATAACCTTATGGAGTTTGGAAAGCAGCCATTTGTCGACTGTGGTAAATTTACTAGGCTTCTCTCCTTTATATTTATCAAGATGCATCATGACGAACTTGGAAGCGTTCCAGAACTTGGTGATGAATTTCTTTCCCGTCACAAGATCCTTTTCCATGAACGGAAGGTCATCCCCTAATTTTGAGCCGGCTGCCCAGAAACGCAAGCAATCAGCAGAGTACTTGTCGATCATCTGCAACGGGTCGATGGTGTTGCCCTTGCTCTTGGACATCTTCTTGCCTTTCGGGTCAAGGGCATGTCCTGAGATCATGATATCCTTCCAGGGGATCTTCTTCTCATGCAAGAAGCTTTTGACGACGGTGTTGAATGCCCAGAAGGTGATGATATCATGTGCCTGAGGCCGTAATGACATAGGGAACATCTTCTTGAAGAATGCGTCATCTTCCCCCCACTTCAAGGCGATCTGTGGGGTGAGGGATGAGGTGGCCCACGTGTCCAAGACGTCCTTTTCCCCCTCGAATTCATCATGGCCGCAACTGCACGGGCTTTTGGGTTTGTCTTGGAGGGGATCGACGGGCAATTGGTCTTCTTCAGCGAGCTTGACCTTATTGCATTTCTTGCAATACCACACCGGGAAGGGGACGCCGAAGAATCTCTGCCGAGAGATGCACCAATCCCACTTCAGACCTTGGATCCAGTGCTCGAATCGGACGCGCATGTGCTGCGGATACCACTCAATTTTTCTCCCTGCCTTGATGAAATCATCCTTCAAGTCGAGATATTTGATGAACCATTGTTTTGTGACGAGGAATTCGACTTCGCGGCCGCAGCGCTCGTGAACATTGACGTCATGCTGGATCGGCTCTTGCTTGATGAGAAGCTTATTGCTCTTAAGGTCATCTAAGATCGCTTTCCTCGCTTCGTTGACCTTAAGACCTTCATATTTCTCTGCAAGCTCGTTCATCTTGCCATCTGGGGTGATGGCAACCTTTAATGGAAGGTTATGGGCATACCACCAATCGATGTCTGTCAGATCACCGAAGGTGCAGCACATGACGATGCCTGTGCCTTTGTCCATGGCGACCTTGTCGTCAGCGATGATAGGGACTTTATGGCCGAGGAGGGGGACAATGGCTTGTTTTCCCTTGAATCTTTTATAGCGCTCATCATCCGGATGATACATGACGGCGACGCAGCTCGGAAGGAGCTCTGGCCGTGTTGTTGCGACGATGACCTCTTCATCCTCCACTATGAAGATGATGTCGTTGAAATGGGAATCGAGTTTCTTGTCCTGGAGCTCGACTTGGGCGATAGCTGTCCTGCACGTCGGACACCAGATTGTCGGCGCTTCCTTGCGGTATTCTCGCTTCTTTTCGTAGAGTTCCAAGAAGCTTTTCTGGCTTATTTTTCTTGAAGTGTCATCTATTGTTCTATAGTTCCAGTCCCAATCAGGGGATAATCCAAGTTTTGACCAGTTGTCTTTGAGCTCTTGCTCGATCTCCTTGGTCTCCTTGAGGCAGAGCTTGATGAAATCATTTCTCGGCATGTCGACTGCTCGCTGCTTCGTCTTTTTCTCGACAAAGCGCTCTGTTGCCAGGCCGTTGTCATCGAAGCCCCAGGGGTAGAAGATGTTCTTGCCCTGCATTCTTTGGAATCTGACGATGAAGTCCTGCTGGGCATAGCTGAAGGCGTGGCCCATGTGCATTGCTCCAGAGACAGTCGGCGGTGGGGTGTCAACTGAGAAGATCTCACCCTTATGATCCTTGTCAAAGGCATAGATCTTGTGTTTGTGCCAGTGCTGGAGCCATTTCTGCTCTGCAGCTTTGGCATCATAATTCTTGCTCGGTTCTTCACTCATGCTTCTAAGAGGCTTGTGGCGGTTTTTAAAGGTTTTGGGAGATTGAGTGCAACAGTTAATATTTGCCCGACCGCCTCACTAGCCTTTAACAAAGGCTAGGACCCAAATAGTGGGACTTACAGTCCCACGTCGCGGTGACTCAGCAAGTTTGAAGACCGCGATTTCGTTTCTTTAGTACCCTACCCACCCAAGCGCAGGCCGAGCTTTATCCTTCTTACTTTTTGACCGAAAATCATTTATGCTTTCCTGACTTCTTTCTTATCATGTGCGGTAGATTTGCGATCACAGTGCAGATGAGTGATGTGAAAAAATCATTTGAGATAACTCGTGTTTTGAATGAGTTCAAGCCAAGCTATAATGTTGCACCTTCTCAAGGGATTCCCGTTGTATTAGCAGGGAGAGTTCTTGATAGCTATCGCTGGGGGCTGATTCCGCATTGGACAAAGGAGAATAAACTCGGGTTTATGATGATCAATGCTCGCGTCGAGGGTGTTGCGGAGAAGCCGGGCTTTCGGCAGGCGTTCTTGAACCAGCGCTGTATCATCCCTGCAACTGGCTTTTTCGAGTGGAAGAAAGAAAAAGGGGTAAAGGTGCCACAGTATATTCAGTTGAGGGATAGAGAGTTGTATGGTTTTGCAGGTCTATGGGATAGATGGTGCTCACCTGACGGGAAGGATATCAGCAGCTGCGCCATAATGACTACTGAATCAAATGAATTCATGAAACCCATCCATGACCGCATGCCGGTCATCTTGGAGAAGAAAGATGAGGAAGCGTGGCTTTCTGGGCAAGGAACAAAAGAGCACCTCAGTATGCTGAAGCCTTCAACAGAAGAGATGAAATCACATGCAGTGTCAACGCTGGTCAATTCTCCGAAGAACAATAGTCCTGAGTGCATCAAGGCGGTCTAGCGCCACACCGCAAGGATAGCGCCCATGATGATCAGGGAGACGAACCAATAGCCGTTGTCGAGCAAGTAGAGCTTGATCGGCTTATGGGCAAAGATGACCGTGGCCATACCTGTTGTCGCAATAAAGCCGAGCCACATGAAGAAGCCAAGGAACGCTCCTGAGGCAATGCTCTGGATGGCGGCAAAGCCGATGACCTGTGCGAGGACAAAGGCCATGATGAGGGCGCCCATGAACATGGCGAAATAGCTCTTGCCCATGCCCTTCTTCTTCGCAGCGTTGAGATCCTTCTTTGAAAGGCCGACGAGCTTCATCCACGGCTTGCCGAAAAGGCCTTGAGCATACCAGGATGCACCAATGATCATGTTGATGACTGCTACAACGAATACTGCAATCCAATTGACTGTGGCGAAGGGCATCTGATTACCTCATTCAATTTTATAGAGGGCGGATATTATAAATGTTTTCCCGACCACCTCCACACTAATATTCTTTTCCCACCCACCACCCCCTCCACCCGCCCGACAGCGCTGGAGGTAAATGCCTCTCACCCCACTGCCCCCTCTGCCGTCCTTCGATGTCATGCTGTTCCCCCTCCCTCTCCCCTTATACTCAATCATGATGCCGCCGCGAAAACCTTATATAATCGTTCAGCTTTGGAAGAGGTATGAAAAGGTGGTGGATGATCGCATTGCTGCTTCTCGCGGCGTGCCAGCAGAATATCGCAGGAGAACGATATGCGACGTTGGACGAATGCAATGCTGTCGGCGGCGAGCTCTGTTCAAGGAACCTTTATTGCACTGGACAGCTCTTCGACTCAGCCGAGGGAATGGGGAAACAGGCGAGATGCTGTGTCCTGGGAGAATGTGTCGACGCTGTTGAACACTATAAAGAGATCCCTCAGACTGCACTTTTCTTGGATACGGATCAAGACTGCAATGTCTATGCATATGGACAAGGACTCATAACAACATACACTTCTGATCTCATGAGGCATGGAAGCTATGAACAGGGTGGATGGGTCGAGACGGCCCCAATCGATGTGAGTAATGCCATATCCAATCCTGAAGACTTCTCAGTCGACCTTGATGAATATCGCTTTGTCGAGGACGGCATTGTTGAGGTAAGAATTGTCCAAGGGGTTGTCTCATCTCGCCGGGAAGGGGAAAGCATATTCGCAGATGCGCAGCTAACTGCATCAGAAGCAGATGGACGATATCGCTATACTCTAGACGGCATTGAGCTGCCGAGCTTTTTCTCTTCAGCCAGACCAGCGGGGTTTGCGCAGCAGGGGACACTGAGCTATTTCAGCGATCCAAAGTTCGGTATCGTGTCCTATAATCAAGATACCAGCAAAATCGTTATTGAAGGGGGGGATACCACTGATTGGCCGACGCTTCTCACTATCTCTCAAAAGATGATATTGGCGGTGATCGACCGTGATGGATTGCAGTTCTTTGATACAAGCAATGGTTTTGAGCTCTTGCTCAGCTATGGCATGTCATTTCGGCATCCCCTTGATATGAGCCTTTGTGATGGCAGCCTTTACATCCTTGATGAAGGGCGCATCCTCAAGCTGGACGTAAACCTTTAATATCCCAGTCCATTCTTCTTTTATATGCAACCTTGGGTCAGACAATACGCTCCTCAAACAACAAAGGATGTTGTCGGGCAGGAAGACGCCGTAAAACAGCTCATGGCTCTTGTAAAAGGATATTCACCTGGTAAGAAAGCAGCGTTTCTCCACGGGCCGTCGGGCACAGGGAAGACCTCTTCTGTCATGGCATTGGCCCACGACCTCCATCTTGAGATTGTTGAGATCAACGCCTCTGATGTGCGGAACAAGGATGCGCTCAACAGCCTTGTCGGAAGCGCTTCTAAACAGAGATCTCTCTTCTCCACAGGAAAAATCATCTTGGTTGATGAGGTCGACGGCTTGGCGGGGAATCAAGACCGTGGAGGAATTGGCGCGATGAGCTTGTTGCAGGCAACATCAGCTTTTCCATTCGTGTATACTGCTGCGGATCCCTACACAAAGAAGCTGGCTCCGCTCCGGAAGAAGGCGCAGCTTATCGCATTTTTACCGCTGCCTTATCTTGAGGTGTATCAACAGTTAGTTCATGTAGCGAAGAAGGAAGGGCTAGAATATGACGAACATGCCTTAAAGAGCCTCGCACGGCGCGCTGGAGGGGATTTACGCGCAGCAATCAATGACTTGCAGAGCTTTTCTGGGGGGAAGCGATTGACGAATAAGGATCTTGCTCATCTCAGCGATCGCGCATTCAAAGAGAAGATACAAGATGCGCTGGCCCGGCTGTTCAAGACAACAGATGCGGAGATAGCGCGGCACACGCTTGACAATCTCGATGAAGACCTTGATGAGGTCATGCATTGGCTGGATGAGAACCTGCCTCAGGCTTATACTGAGCCATCTGATCTGGCGCGGGCGTATGAAGCGCTTGCTAAGGCAGATGTCTATCGCGGCCGGATCAGGCGGTGGCAGCACTGGCGATTTCTGGTGTATATCTCTGGGTTGATATCAGTAGGGGTTGCTTCGGCGAAAGAGAAGAAGTATACTCATGCAGTATCGCTGCAGCGGACCAGGCGCCTGCTGAAGGTCTGGATGGCCGCTCAGAAGAATCTGAAGCGCAAGGCCATTGCAGAGAAGATTGCAGCGAAGACGCATAGTTCTTCACGGCGGGCGCTACAGGATACTCTGCCTTATGTCAAGAGCATGTTCCGTAAGCAGAAAGGGGCCTTTACTGAGTACTTTGACTTAGATCCAGAGGAAGCGGCGTGGATGGGGCGTTGAACCACCCTATCGCCGCGGTGTACCAATCCTTCAATTGGCGGATTTTAAATCCGTCACTCAGCACATAGCTTATGGGTATTCCTCTTCCCCTTTTAGCATATATATCTTCTCCAAAAGGCATGATAACAGAAACGTTTGAGAGGTCCATGTTGCCAACAGAGTCACAGGCAATATTGAGCATTCCCTGAACCGTTTGATACATTGAAATTTCCCACCATTGATTCTTTTTTGTCGATCCTTTGTATCTATCGACTGCTTTTCGAGCATTGTCCGCTGTTTCCATCATCACGTTTTGCATTCGCGCAATATCATCTTCTGACATGCCTAATTCCATTCCATATCTCTTCAAATCTTCATCATATCCTGGCAAACCAAGATGGTCATGACCACTGTTCGCATGATCCATCAATCCAAATTGGATTGAGGCTGCCTGCAAGTTATTTTCAACCATATAATCCTGAAGATCATCATATTCTACCGCAGTTATTGTTACTTTCTTTTCATTAGACAGATTATATTCCATTCGAACATATCCATGATTGCTAAAATAGTAATTAATTCTCTTCAATGGCTTAAGACCTTCAGGAATTCCTTTGGGGAAAGGTTTTAGGATAATCTCTTCATCGTCCGGATCAAAGGGCTCAA
Source organism: Nanobdellota archaeon (assembly GCA_043812875.1). Taxonomy (GTDB): domain Archaea; phylum Nanobdellota; class Nanobdellia; order Woesearchaeales; family JAHIVG01; genus JBDRLS01. The sequence goes on along the minus strand of JBDRLS010000030.1, from coordinate 3,756 downwards.
TAGAATGGAGTGCAAAATAGAGCTGTCTTTCAAGTCCATTCACTTCTGGCATATTATCTAAATCAATTGTCATATCTATTTAGTGGTAATTTTCCTTTATAAGCTTTGCGCTAAGAAAGTGGAAAAATCAGGTAAAACAGATGTTAGCGATGATGGATCCGGGACAGATGTTTCTATGACATTCTAGGCAGAGATCGATATGTTCAGAAGGAGCTATTTCCTTCTGTCTCTTATGGTCTATGCAGATGAATTTCCTGCAATGGTCGCAGCGGAAGTCTGTGTCAAAGGCACAAATATGGCAGGGAGTGTTGTTCCAGAAGGAGCGCATTTAGATCACAAAATTGAATTTTTCGCAACAATAAGCCGGTAGCCAAGCTCCCGGTGTCCGATTGACTCATCCTTGATGATCTCGAATTTTCGCTCCTCGAGCTGGCGGCGGAGCACGCTCAGCGGCACCTTGAACTCATGCTGCCCCATCGATTCGAGAGCATAGGTATAAAGCTGGTCCTTGATCGCGGTCGTATCCAATGAGCCCATGCCTTCGATTTGCCTCGCATGATACGTTGCCACGGCGTCGAGGAATGTTCGCTGGTCTTTTGGCTTACCATCTTTATCAGTCTCATACTCAGGCAGAAAACCATCTACGATGATAAGATACGTATCTGGTCTCAGAATCGTTCGCGCATTACGTATCGCTGAGCGTTTATCATGGATGTGATGGTAGCTGAACAATGCGACGACCGCGTCCGCAGAATTCTCCTTGAAATAGTGCTCAGCCCCCTCCCTAACGACATTCCCCCAGTCACCTACCCTCTGCTCAACCTGTTGCGCGAACTCGTCACAAGGCTCAACAGCAAGATACGATTCTATATGCGGTGAAAGCATGGCAAGTTCAGCAAAGAGGCCTGTGCCTGGACCCCACTCGACAATATCGAGGTTCTCGCGATGAAATAGGCTTCCCTTTCTTTTCTTACTTATCTCGGTCAGCTCTTGAAAGACTGCAAAATGTGCCGGAAGATAACCAGGATACTGCTTCACCACCCTCATATATGCTTTCTTGTTTCCACCGACAGACTGGTTCCGGAGAATAGCATGAACGAGCGATTCAATGTCCTTCTCTTGCCCTTCCTTGGTCATGTTATCATCAGAAAGAGGTGAAAATATATATACTTTTTGCTTATATTATATATGTTGTATATATTTCCGAAAGGTTTATATGTATCAGAGGCATTCTCTCTGATATGAAACGCAAGATCATCCAATTGGGAACTTCAACATTGGTCACCTCACTCCCCAGCAAGTGGGCGAAGGAACACCATCTCAAGGCGGGGGATGAGGTTGAGGTGACACAGGAGAATGGGCATCTCAGTATCAATGTGAATTCAAAAGCTCCCCCTTCAAGGAAACTTGTAGAAATCCCCTCATCTTCGGTGTTCATGGAACGCTTAATCCATACGCCATACCGGTTCGGCGTAGATGAACTTGAGGTGAGATTCAAGGATCTAAAAACCATTGATCAAATCCAGGTTGCGTTAGATAAACACCTTGGCTTTGAGATCGTCGAGCAGAGCAAGGAAAAGATGATCATCCGCAACGTCGCTGAAGGCATGGATGACAAGTTCGAGCAGCTGTTGCACCGGACCTTCCTTTTAATATTGGAGATGTCAAGGGAGATTGCATCCTCTACAGAAAAAAAGGATAGTAAGCGACTGCTTGAAATAAGCTACATGGAAAAAACCATTGACAAATTGACCAATTTCTGTGAGCGACTGATCAACAAAGGAAAAGTCGAGGGGACAGCGACCTTTCTCTATGTCTTGGTCTGGTCTCTTGAAGAGATATCAAATGGCCTGCAGAGGACTGCTGAACTCATCAGTGAACACCGCTCTTTTTCTGTAGGGCCCTTTCTTCATCGCTTCAGCCACCTATTTGAGCTGTATTATCAAGCGTACAAGAAACCAACTCTAGAAAATCTCTTTCAATGCAAGAAAGAGCAGCAGCGCTTTGAGCGTAGCGGCCAGAAGTTTATCATTGAACATAAAGGCATAGAAGCTGTTGCGGTTTCAAATCTGTTAATCTTGAGCCATAGTCTTTATCATCTGAACCTGTCGTTTTTAATTGACTAATACTTTCGTTGTATTTTTTTTTGTGATTCTTTGAGTGTGCCCAAGTGAGCTTCAGTAGAATCCATTCGGGCTTTTTCCGCTACCCAAGCTTCCATCTGGAGGTCACCCTGTTGAAAAAAAGCTCGATGCATATATGAATCTAAGACCAGCTTATCGAGCTTAGTTGCAAAAGGAGAAAGGTTAGGATGGTTATCCCATATGTACTCACGGATTTCCCCCCAATCAATTGTCCCTAACTTTTCAATGCCATCCATCACTGCATCATATGTTTTCTGATCCAAGGCAGCAAAGGCCGCTGTCTTGTTATCGGTGATTCCTTCATCATAGGTAAGATGTGCTTTTCTCCCATCATATCTAAGAGTGGCTACATCATTATTTCCGTCAACACCCACTTGATAGTTGGCTAATTCATTGATCGCATCAGTCCAAGCATCATTTTTTGCGTTCAATTTTCCTGTAATTGTTGCATATCCTAATCCCAGCACTGCTAAAGCAAGAGCCGGAAGTGCAACAATCCTGATGTTTCTATTCCTCTTCATCTGTTTATTTGTTTTATGAATACGTTCTGCAAACATGTCCATGTATTGGGAAAGGACTCCGTCTAAGTCTTGAGGGCGAAGCTCATCATTGAGGGTTGTTTCATAGCTTTGCTGCACTGTTGCAACAGGTCGATGCATGAACTCTTGTAAGTCTAAACCATGCTCGTCTGCAATCTTAGCGAGTTCTGTTTGAGAGAGATTATCTAATGGCTTGCCGTAAATTGAGCGTGTATATGCAAAGGCTTCCTCAGAGCCTTTTCTTTGGTGTTGGAGGATATTTTCAAAGGCAGTGTAGTTTGCTCTTGCGATTAACTCAAGCTTTTTCCCATCCTCATGATTTTTTGAGTGAGTAAGGAACCGTCTTGCACTGCGGATGTGCATCTCTGCGATGGCATCATAGATGCCTGCTTTGAATCGATCAAAGGAAATGGTGTCCCTTTTCTTATGCGCCTTACTGTTTATTTCTTGGTAAACCTTATAAAATTGATTTATAATGGTTTCATAAAAATCAGAATCACCCACTGTTTTTGGAATACCCGCTTCTTGCGTTCCAAAGGTCACGATGCGCCTTGCTAATGACCAATATATCGCGTCAATGCCATATTCCTCAAAGTCAATGGGGATTGCCCTATTCTTTGTATCAACCATTACATTATCAGACGCAGCATCTTGGTTTGCCAAGAATCGTTCTTCAGGAGCAATGTCCATTGAACCAAGAAGTCCAAGGAGAGGATATTCATCTCCGGTTTTTTGATCATACCTTTTCTGTAAGGCTTTTCTATCCTTAATTATTCCTTCTTTATCAACAACTCCTTGTTCTATTAATTCCCGTTTAAGTACAGCGTCGCTGGGGAGAATAATCTTTTCATAAATTCTTGTCAAGCGATCAATGGTCGGAATAGTATCTTTCTGTGACCACAGTCCTTTTCGAGATCGGAATGTGAGATTCTTTGCCTCTGGTTGTTCTTTAAATTCGTCATGAAGATATCCAATAATAATATCCAGTCCACCGATGGCACTGAGCCATTCAACACGTTCACTATCCGTCATTTCACTCTTTTGATCATATTCATGAAGATTAGTTCCGTCGA